>DATJJH010000202.1:0-45326 GCA_035492395.1 Trinickia sp.
CACGCGCTGCTGCATACGCTGTACCAGCAAAACGTCGCGGCGAAGACGCAATTCTTCGTCGAGTGGATGGCGCTGGATCTGATCCGCGACGCCGACGGCGACGTACTCGGCGTCACGGCCCTAGAAATGGAGACGGGCGACGTCTACATCCTCGAAGGCAAGTGCACGCTGTTCGCCACGGGCGGCGCAGGCCGAATCTTCGCGGCGTCGACGAACGCGTTCATCAATACGGGCGACGGTCTCGGCATGGCGGCCCGCTCGGGCATCGCCCTGCAAGACATGGAGTTCTGGCAGTTCCACCCCACCGGCGTGGCCGGCGCGGGTGTGCTGATCACCGAAGGCGTGCGCGGCGAAGGCGGCATTCTGCGCAACGCGAACGGCGAGCGCTTCATGGAGCGCTACGCGCCGACGCTGAAAGATCTGGCGCCGCGCGACTTCGTGTCGCGCTCGATGGACCAGGAAATCAAGGAAGGCCGCGGCGTGGGTCCGAACAAGGACCACGTGCTGCTCGATCTGTCGCACATCGGCGCCGAGACGATCATGAAGCGTCTGCCGTCGATCCGCGAAATCGCGCTGAAGTTCGCGAACGTCGACTGTATCAAAGAGCCGATCCCCGTCGTACCGACCATCCACTATCAAATGGGCGGCATTCCGACGAACATGCACGGCCAAGTCGTCGGTACGCCGCGCGGTCACGAAGAAATCGTCAACGGCTTCTACGCGGTGGGCGAATGTTCGTGCGTGTCCGTGCACGGCGCGAACCGCCTCGGCACGAACTCGCTGCTCGACCTGGTCGTTTTCGGCCGCGCCGCGGGCAACCACATCGTCAAGCACGTCAAGGACCTGAAAGAGCACAAGCCGCTGCCGGCCGATGCCGCCGACTTCGCTCTGGCGCGCCTGGACAAGCTCGACAAGTCCACGTCCGGCGAGTACACGCAAGCGATCGCCGGCGACATCCGCTCGGCCATGCAATCGCATGCCGGCGTGTTCCGCACGTCCAAGCTGCTGGCCGAAGGCGTCGAGAAGATCAAGGAAGTCGCTGAGCGCGTGAATCACGTGCACCTGAAGGACAAGTCGAAGGTGTTCAACACGGCTCGCGTCGAAGCGCTCGAACTCGCGAACCTGATCGAAGTCGCACGGGCGACCATGGTCTCGGCCGAAGCGCGCAAGGAAAGCCGCGGCGCGCACGCCCAGAGCGATTTCGAAGAACGCGACGACGTCAATTGGCTGCGCCACACGCTGTGGTTCAGCGAAGGCGATCGCCTCGATTACAAGCCGGTGCACATGAAGCCGCTGACGGTCGAATCGGTGCCGCCGAAGGCACGTACCTTCTAAGCGGGCGCAATCAAAGGACACACGCGAAATGGCAAAACGTACTTTCGAAATCTACCGCTACGATCCGGACAAGGATGCGGCGCCGCGCATGCAGACGTACGAGCTCGAGATCGGCCCGGGCGACCGCATGCTGCTCGACGCGCTCGTGAAGCTGAAGGCGCTCGACGAAACGCTGTCGTTCCGCCGCTCGTGCCGCGAGGGCGTCTGCGGTTCCGACGCGATGAACATCAACGGCAAAAATGGCCTCGCCTGTCTGACGAACCTGAACGATCTGCCGCAAAAGATCGTGCTGCGTCCGCTGCCGGGCCTGCCCGTGGTGCGCGATTTGATTTGCGACTTCACGCAATTCTTCAATCAGTATCACTCGATCAAGCCTTACCTCATCAACGACACGCCGCCGCCCGAGAAGGAGCGTCTGCAGTCGCCGCAAGAGCGCGACGAGCTCGACGGCCTGTACGAATGCATTCTCTGCGCGAGCTGCTCCACGTCGTGCCCGAGCTTCTGGTGGAATCCGGACAAGTTCGTCGGGCCGGCAGGATTGCTGCAGGCCTATCGGTTTATCGCCGACAGCCGCGACCAGGCGACGGGCGAGCGTCTGGACAACCTTGAAGATCCGTACCGTCTGTTCCGTTGCCATACGATCATGAACTGCGTCGACGTGTGCCCGAAGGGGCTCAACCCGACGAAGGCGATCGGCAAGATCAAGGAACTGATGGTGCGCCGCACGGTTTAAAGAATGAACGCGGCCTTCGAGCGCTCGGTTCATTCGCCGTCTCCCGACGAGTCCTTCGGGACTTCCGGGGGCGGCTCGGCTCATACTGATGCCTCGCATCAGTCGGACCCGCACCGCCGTGCGCGCCTTCGTTGGCGCTCCCGGCGGGGGTTGCTGGAAAACGATCTGATCTTCGAACGTTTTTTTAGCCGTTATGAAGATAGCCTCAGCGACAACGACGTGGGCGCGCTCACGCGTCTGTTCGAGCTGAGCGACAACGACCTGATGGACTTGCTTCTCGCTCGCAAGGAACCGGAAGGCGACCTTTCCGACCCGGATATCGTCCGGGTGCTGGGGCTGTTGCGCGCCGTTTGAGCGCTGCAATGCTGGACGCGCCGCGCGCGCATGATCGGAAACCCGTTCCAACTTCGATTGAGGATGCTATGACTCCGTCAGATGTTAAAGCCACGCTCTCGTTCAGCGATAACTCGCCGAGCGTCGAACTGCCGATCTACAAGGGCACGATGGGCCCGGACGTAATCGACATCCGCAAGCTGTACGGCCAAACCGGCAAGTTCACGTACGACCCCGGCTTCATGTCGACGGCGTCGTGCAATTCGGCCATCACGTATATCGACGGGGACAAGGGCGAGCTGCTGTACCGCGGCTTCCCGATCGACAACCTCGCGCAAAACGCGGACTTCCTCGAAACGTGCTACCTGCTGTTGAAAGGCGAACTACCGAACGCCAAGCAGAAGGACGAATTCGTCAGCACGGTCACGCGCCATACGATGGTGCACGAGCAGATGCAGTTCTTCTTCCGCGGTTTCCGCCGCGACTCGCACCCGATGGCGATTCTCGTCGCATCGGTTGGCGCGCTGTCGGCGTTCTATCACGATTCCCTGAACATCAACGATCCGCACCACCGCGACGTATCGGCCATTCGCATGATCGCGAAGCTGCCGACGCTCGTGGCGATGGCGTACAAGTACAGCATCGGCCAGCCGTTCGTCTATCCGAAGAACGACTTGTCGTACAGCGCGAACTTCATGCGCATGATGTTCTCGAACCCGTGCGAAGAGTACAAGATCAACGACGTGCTCGTGCGCGCGCTCGACCGCATCTTGATTTTGCACGCCGACCACGAACAGAACGCATCGACCTCGACGGTGCGTTTGGCCGGTTCGTCGGGCGCCAATCCGTTCGCCTGTATCGCCGCCGGTATCGCCTGTCTGTGGGGCCCGGCTCACGGCGGCGCCAACGAAGCGGCGCTGAACATGCTGGAACAAATCGGCTCGCCCGACAACATCCCCGAATTCATCCGGCAAGTGAAGGACAAGAACTCGGGCGTGAAGCTGATGGGCTTCGGTCACCGTGTCTACAAGAACTACGACCCGCGTGCGAAGCTCATGCGTGAAACGTGCCACGAGGTGCTCGAGGAACTGGGGCTGCACGACGACCCGCTGTTCAAGCTCGCGATGCAGCTCGAAAAGATCGCCCTCGAAGACGAATACTTCGTGTCGCGCAAGCTGTATCCGAACGTCGACTTCTACTCGGGTATCGTTCAGCGCGCGCTCGGCATCCCGACGTCGATGTTCACCTGCATTTTCGCGATGGCACGCACCGTCGGCTGGATCGCGCAGTGGAACGAGATGATCTCCGAAGCCGAACAGAAGATCGGCCGTCCGCGCCAGCTCTTCATCGGCGAAACGCCGCGCGAAGCAAAGCCGATCGGCCAACGCGCCTAATACGACTTACCGCCGGCTCTCGCGAGCCGGCCGGTGCGGCAGTCGTCAAAGCCCCGTCGGGTCACGCCGTCGGGGCTTTTTTGCCGGTTTCTCCCCCCTGCTCCGTGCGCCGACTATGTCGTTCGGCGTATTCATGCTTGAACGCCGTAGCCGGTACTCTCCATTCGTCGATCAACCTCAGGTTGTCACTTGACAACCTTAACTATGGGCGGTATTCTTACCGTACTGACGAATGCACAGACCACACCCAAAGAAGGACATCGAAGCGGCCCTTGTTTATGCGGAGGTTCGCGGCTGGCGGGTACAGCCGCGCAAAGGAAACGGGCATGCTTGGGGGAAAATGCTTTGCCCGTATAACGATGTCGAATGTCGCTGTGGTGAATTTTGCATCACCAGCATCTGGAGCACGCCGCGTTGCCCCGCTAGCCACGCGAGAACCTTGAAACGCGTGGTTGATCATTGCGCGGCGGCGAGTTGTAAGACCGGTTCGAAATCGAACGGGCGGGAAAAAACTTAGGAGTCCTGATGGAATACGTATTTACGCTCAAGTATCAATTGGCGGACGACGATTGCGATCATGAGCAGATCGTCGAGCGTCTATTCGAAGCAGGCTGCGACGATGCAACCATCGGCGTCGGCCAGCCTGGCCGGATCGCCTTGGCGTTCAGACGCGAAAGTCCGGATGCCTGGTCGGCTATTCACACGGCGTTGCACGACGTCAAGCACGCCATCGCGTCGGCGCGGCTCGTGGAGGCGGGCCCCGATTTCGTGGGCTTGACCGATGTGGCCGACGTCGCCGGCGTTTCGCGTCAAAACATGAGAAAGCTGATGCTCGCGCACCCATCTCAATTTCCGCTGCCGGTTCACGAAGGCAATCCCACGGTATGGCATTTGTCGGACGTGCTCGTGTGGCTAGCGCACCGCGGCGCCTACTCGATCAGCAGTGACTTGATCGACGTGGCGAAATCGACCAAGCAAGTCAATTTGGCTAAAGAAGCGCGCGAAATCGAGCCGAAGTTCAACCGCCAATTGCTAGCCCTCGTGGCGTGATGGGTTTCGGCGTTTCATGGCGGCGCAGGCCTTCGCTGTGCGAGCGAGCTTCGCTCGATCGACAGCCGCTGGCCGGCGTCGCCCTTCGCGGTTTTATTCGACGTCCGAAATAGGCACGCCCGGCAAAACGTAGTGCATTTCGTAGAACAGCAGGTCGCCTCTGGAAGGCAATTTGAACGGCGGGGATGAAGAGGCGAACCCGAGGGCTTCATAAAACCCGCGGGCCGATTCCCTTGCAGTACACCACGCGAGTCTGCCACCGTGCCGATGCGCATGGTTGAAGCACAACTTCATGAGCGTGCGCCCGAAGCCATACCCACGCGCGTGCGGCTCGACGGCCACGCCTCTCAGGCGCCAGGCCGTATCGCTTTCGGATCCGGGCAGGGCCTCGCGGCAGACGGTCGCGACCGCGATGATCCTATCGTCCCGATAGACGGCGACGTGCAACGTCTTTGGGTCGTCATCACCTCGAAAACAGCAAGAGTCGGATGGGTTGTCGAGCAAAATCGTGCGTCGAAGTGGAACGACGTGTTCGGCCGAAACAGCATGGATGGAAAAGAGCGCGCGGCTATCAGGCATAAGTATTTTGAGATTGTCGTAGCGTGGCAGTGTGCCGAATTTGTTCAAAATTGGGAAGACGGGATTGTCTATCTCGCGGCAATCAGGACATTCTGGACTATCCCTTCTTTTCATCACCTTTGTCCAACCCGTCAATGAAATCCTACGAGTTAAAACTCTCCTGTCCAATCGATCTGCGGATCCGGTCAATCGACAATCGAAAGGTGCTACCTCAATTCGCGAAATGTTTATACTCCTAAAAATATCAGGTCCACCTCGCTAAGCAATAGGGTAACCTCTGGGCGAACCAAATATTTCGGCATAACAACCTAACTGAGATCTCAGATGGCGGAAGACCGTCAGTCCGATACGCAAACGGCTTACACGCAGATTCGTTCGCGCATTCTCGATGGACGGCTTGCGGCCGGACACCCCGTTTCTCCGCGCAACATGGCCGACGAGCTGATGCTTGGCCACATGCCGGTGCGCTCCGCCATTCAGCGCCTCGTCGTGGAAGGCCTAGTGGAGGTCATTCCCCGCAAAGGAACCTATGTCACGGCGCCCACGAAAATCGATTTACGAGAGATTTTCGAAGTCAGGCTGGCGTTGGAGAGCACGGCTGCGTATTTGGCCGCGGTCAACGGGGCGACAGAAGGGTTGACGACCGCCGCGGACCAATTAAGCCGCCTCGTCGAAGACGATTCCACCGATCTGATGACGGAGCAGCGCGTGGGCTGGGTATTTCACCAAGAGATGTTCGAAGCCGCGAAGAACGAGCGGCTCTATACCTCGTACCGGATGCTGCGCGCCCAGACGGGGCTGGCGCTCAACGAATTGCATCGTGACGATGCCGCGACGGTGCGGCGCGGCACGTTGGAGCACCTGAGCATTTACGCATCAATTCAATCAAAACAGCCCGAAGCGGCACGTCGGCACATGTGGAATCACATTCTGGATGGCACCGACGCAAGAATCAAATTAATCCGAGGCCAAAATGACCAACAAACGTAAAGGAATATCCGTTCCCGCTCAAATGATCGCGGGGCTCGTGCTCGGCGCCTTGTTCGGCATGCTCGTGCCGGCTTTCGCGGCCAAGCTGTCGTTTCTGTCGACCATTTTTGCTCATGCGATCAAGATGGTCGTCATGCCGCTGATCTTGCTGTCGGTCACCGTCGGCACGTTTCGCGCCGCTGTGCAGCGCGGGCATTTGGGCAGGACCGCGATGCTGAGCATCGCATTCTTCATAGCGGCCACCTTCGTGGCGGCGGCGCTGGGCCTAGGGCTCAATTTTCTGTTTCATCCGGGCGTCGGGGCCAGCATGACGCAAACGGCAGCGATGCCGAAGAACCTGGCCGGCGGCGTCGACTGGATGCAGTTCGTCGTCGATCTCGTGCCCGCCAACATCGTGTCGGCCCTCGCATCGGGCAATTCCGTGCCGGTGCTCGTCTTCGGCGTGTTGCTCGGCTCGGCGCTGGCCGCTGTCGAAGACAAGGCCGGGCCGCTCGTCGCGGTGCTCGATTCCATGTTGGCCGCATTGTTCAAGCTGACCGAGTGGGTCGTGGCGTTTTCGCCGGTTGCGATTTTCGCGACGCTGGCGGGATTGCTTGCCTCGAAGGGCGTATCGGCGCTGGTGCCGCTGCTCAAACTGCTCGGCGTCGCCTATCTCGGCATGGCGATCCTCGCGGTCTTGCTGACGCTGATCGTGAAGTCCACCGGGCTCTCGCCGCGCGCAGTCGTCAAGCATGTAAGCGAGCCGTTGATTCTTGCATTCACCACGCGGTCGTCGGAAATCACGTTTCCGCTGCATTTGAAAAAGCTCACCGAGATGGGCGTACCGCAGTCGGTCGCGTCGACGATCTTGCCGCTTTCGTACATTTTCAATCGGGACGGCGCCGTGCTCTATACGGCGTTGGCCGTGGGCTATCTGGCCGATGTCTATCACGTGACTTGGAGCTGGCCGCTCGTGTTCACGATCATCGTGCTCACGACGATCATGATCGACGGCGCGGCGAACGTGCCCTCGGGCGCGGTGGTGGCGATCACGGTGATCCTCGCGGCGATCGGGCTGCCGGCGGAGGCCGTCTTGCTCATTCTCGGGATCGACGCCTTCTTTGATATGGGCCGTACGGCGCTCAACGTTTACGCGAGTACGGTCGCGACCGCAGTCGCATTGCGCGTCTCGGGCGAGCCGCTGCAGCCGGCCGGCGAGCACAGTGGACCGGCGCCGGGGCTCAGGCCGCTGCGCAGTAGCGTTTAACGCTGGGTGGCATCGTACGTCTGCGCCGCCGATGAGCACGCAAGCAGGGTACCTCTACCCGATCCCTCATGGCACGCGCGTACTACGCCGTGTCCCGCCTGCCAGACAAGCATTGCTCCGGCCTCGGATGCAGGCGGCCTCGTCGCGCGCAAGCCACCCCGTTCGCGGGTTGCGCGCGACGCTATTTATTCCTCGCGGCGCATACCGTAAAGGTGTGCGTCGCCCGGTTTCTTTCACCTGACGCCATGTCTTGCGGTCACGATCTCTCGTGTGCGCGGCCCGCTTGCGAGCCGCGCCCCGCCTGTGCCTCCTCGGCCTCCCATGCAGGCGGCTTTGCGGCCGGTTTATCCACCGGCCGCGCTTCTTATTCGACAGCTACATCCCCCTCCTCACAGGAGCACCCGAGCGTGAAGCCGGACGACGCCGACGCCCTCGACGCCGAGCGAGCCAGCGTCGTCGATTTTCCTGTCGACATTTTCGGCAGCACCGACGCGATGTCCGCTTCCGGCGAGGTGCGAATCGTGGCGTTCCGCGCGCTACTGCCTGCCGTCAAGCGCATTGCCGTGCATGCGGTGCAGCATCCGGAACACGTCACCTGTGCCTTCGTCGGCCGGCGGGAATGCTACGGCGTCTACCTGGTCGATCACGACGGCGGCGAGCATCCTTTTCTCGATTTCACGAACGCCGGCAGCGCGACGTACGCCGCGATGCGCATCGCACAGGTTTATCGCTTTCCCGTCGAATTCGGGACGTTCGCCGAACCCAAGGCGCGCGACGAATAGAAGAGACAGAAAGAGAGAAGCGCCAGCCGCACGCGGGACTGGGCGTACACAACGACCGTCTTCCGTTACGCGTGCTTACGCGATGCTTTGGATGCTGCCGCCGATCGCGCGCGGGTTTTGCGCCCAGTGCGCAACGCGTGGGCCGCCGAGTCGCGAACGATCAGCTCAGCCGGAAGCGTGATGCGTGCTGCCGGCGCTTCGGCGCCCCCCATCGTGGCGAGCAACGAATTGACGGCGGCCTTCGCCATCTGTTGGAATGGCTGACGCACGGTGGTCAGCGCGGGGTGCACTTGGGCAGCCATCGGTATGTCGTCGAAGCCGATGACCGAGACATCGTCCGGAACGCGCAATCCGGCTTCCCCCACCGCGGCAATTGCGCCAAACGCGCTCAGATCGTTGGCGGCGAAGATGGCGGTCGGCGGTTCGGCCAGATTCAGCAGGCGAGACGCGGCTTCGAAGCCTTTCATCTGCGATAGGTCGCCCTTCGCGACGAGGTCGGTGGACCGCGGCAAGCCATGACGCTCGAGCGTATCGTTGTAAGCGCGCCGCCGGTCTTTGACGCCTTCGATGGTCTCATCCCCCGCTATGAATGCGATGCGTCGATGTCCGAGCTGGACGAGATGCTCGACGGCGAGGCAAGCCCCGCCGTAGCTATCCACCGAAATGGACGGAAAGCTCGACAGCGAGCCCCTTTGATCGATCAATACGACGGGCATATGCGCTGCCGTCAGCGTGTCGAACCATGCCGATTCCCGCGGCAGCACCGCAACGACGCCGTCCGCGAACTGCGGCAGCAAGCCGATCAAATTCCGATGCGCATCGCGGTCCTCGTCGAAGACCGTATAGAGGAGCGTTTCGTAGCCAACCGCACGAGCCGCACGAGCCACGCCGAGAATCAGCTCGCTCGCGAATTGATTATCGAGCGTGGGCGTGATGATGCCGATGATGCCGTTGCGTCCGCCGGAAAGCTTTTGCGCGCTGCGGTTCACGACGTAACCGATGTCCGCCGCGATTCTCAACACTTCCTGGCGCGTTTCCCGCGACACGCCGGGGCGGTCGTTCAGCGCTCGGGACGCGGTCATTTGCGAGACCCCGGCGATCCGCGCGACCTGCGCGAGGGTTGGCGTTGGCTTGCTCATGGCGAATGTGATCCAGAAGTGCGCGTTCGACGCGTCTGTTCGCGCCGACGCTCGATCTTGGCACGGTGTCGAGTCAATCTAACGTTATCGCTACCGAAGCACTATCGTCATTTTAGCAGCGGACGAGCACCATGCAAGCCTCCCGTTAGGCGTGCTTTGCCTGTATCCGGGCGCACGTTGACACGACCGCGGCGCGCTTCGGCATTTCATGACGTCGGCGTTGCGTCGCGCCTGGTAAACCCGCATAGCGATGTGCAACCTCGCGTCCTACCATGAAATAACGTTAGCGATAACGTATGACTAAGCTGTGCACCTGAGAGGAGACGAAGATGAAGTGGCTGACACGCCGCAAACCGGCGTCCATTCGAAGCATGGCGGTGTTGATGCTCGCCGTTGGGACGGTTTGGGCCGCTTCCGGATATGCCCAGTCGCCCAAGACGATCGTGGAGTGGGATCATCAGACCGACGGCAATGGACCTCGGATCGTCCGCGAGGCCGCGGATCGTTTCGAAAAGCAGAATCCGGGCTACAAGGTTGAGGATTCGCACATCCTCAACGACGCCTACAAAACCAAGCTCAAGGTCGCATTCGGCGCGGGGCAGCCGCCTTGCGTTTTCGATACGTGGGGCGGCGGTCCGCTTCATGAATACGTGAAGGCCGGGCAAGTCGTCGATCTCACGCCGTACCTGCAAAAAGACCCCGCATTTCGCGATCGATTTTTGCCGACCTCGTGGCGAGCCGTCACCTACGACGGCAAGGTCTACGGCATTCCGACAGAAAACGTGTCGGCCGCGGTCATTTTCTACAACAAGGATCTGTTCGCGCAGTTCCACGTGAGTCCTCCCGCGACATGGAACGACTTGCTGAACGTGGTGAAGACGTTTCAATCGCATGGGATCGCACCGTTCGCGCTCGCGAACAAGAACAAATGGACGGGATCGATGTACTACATGTATCTCGTCGACCGGCTGGGCGGGCCCGAGGTTTTTCGTCGTGCAGCCGATCGCGCGCCCGGCGGCAGCTTTGCGGATCCGGTCTTCGTGCAAGCGGGCCAATACGTTCAACAACTCGTCAAGGCCGGCGCCTTTGCCCAAGGGTTCAATGGGCTCGACTACGACATCGGCGGATCGCGTCGGCTGCTCTACGCCGGTCGCGCGGCGATGGAACTGATGGGCGGGTGGGAAGCCTCAACGATCCTGAAAGAAAACCCCGCGTTCTATAAGAAGCTCGACTTTTTTCCATTTCCCTCCATTCCTAGCGGCAAGGGCGATCCTCGTGACGTGATCGGCACAGTTGGCGATCGCTTTACGAGCATCTCGACGCAATGCGCCTTTCGCGACGCCGCATTCGAACTCGTCAAGACGATCACCGACGATACGTCGATGAAGGCGCGCGTGGCGGATGCGCATATTCCGCCCGTGAAGAATTTGACCGTCGACGATCCGTTCCTCAAGCGGCTGCAGCAACTGGTCGCGCAGGCGCCTAGCGTGCAGCTTTGGTACGACCAGGAGTTGCCGCCGGAGCTCGGCGAAGTCCATAAGGACACGACGCAAGCCTTGTTCGGTTTGTCGCTGACGCCCGAAGCGGCCGCGCAGCGCATGGAGGCGGCCGCCCAGGCCGAGGCGCATCGCTAGTCGAGGGCTACGCACCGACCTTCGGCGAACGAGGAGATCACCATGAGCATTGCGCTTGCGCTCGATGCGGCGAAGCCAGCGAAACGGCCTTCGAGATGGTTCGCCGTCTCGGTATTGCTCGCGCCGTCGATCGTGCTGCTTTCCGTGTTTCTGATCTATCCGTTGATTTCCAGTTTTCGCTTGTCGACGCTCGATTGGAACGGTCTCGGCGCCGACGCGCGCTTCGTGGGCCTGGCCAACTGGGCGCGTCTTTTTCACGACGACATCTTCAAACTTGCCCTCTACAATAATTTTCTGCTCGCGCTGTTTTCGGTACTGATTCAGTTGCCGATAGCGCTTGCCCTTGCCGTCTTGCTCGACAAGGCCGGGCGGGGTTCGAGGACGCTCAAGATTCTGTACTTCCTGCCTTTGCTCATGTCGAGCGTTGCCATCGGCGTGCTGTTCAAGAACGTGTACGACCCGAACTTCGGCCCCTTGAATGCGGCGCTTCGTGCGATGGGCTGGGACGCCCTAGCGAAAGATTGGCTTGGCGATACGCATTACGCGCTGGCCTCGACGATAGCCGTCATTTGCTGGCAGAACATTCCCTTTTACATGGTGCTGTTTCTCGCGGGACTGTCGTCGTTCCCGGCCGAACTGAGCGAAGCCGCGCGTCTCGACGGCGCCTCGGAGTGGACGATTTTTTGGCGCATCAAACTGGCGCACCTGCAAGGGACGATCCGAACCGCCGCGCTGCTGTCGGTCATCGGCTCGCTGCGCTACTTCGACTTGATCTTCGTGATGACGGGCGGCGGACCCGAGAGTTCGTCGGAATTGATGGCCACCTATATGTATCGGACAGTGTTCAGTTCGTTTCAGCTAGGCTACGGCAGCACGATTGCATCCGCGATGTTCTTGGTCGTCTCCGTCGTGGCCGCCATGGCGTTGCGCGTCACGCGCCGTTTTGAAACGCGGGCCTGACATGCGCGGGCCGAATGTTCGCTCCCGTGCGGAGCCAGTCCGTCTAGGCGTCCTTCTGATGGGGCTCGTATGGCTCGCGGTGACGACGCTGCCGTTCGTCTTCGTGGTGGCGACGAGCCTCAAATCCCAGGAGGAAACGTATTCGAATCCCGTATGGTCGCTTCCAGCCCATTTGAACTTCGGCAACTACGTCGAAGTGCTGCATGGGGCGTTTCTATCGTACTTGGGAAATAGCGTTTTCGTGGTCGGCCTATCGGTGGCGCTCATCGTCATATGCAGCGCGATGGCGGCCTATGCGTTCGCGCGGCTCGAGTTCCGTTTCAATCACACGCTGTTCGCGCTCGTGGTGGCCGCGATGATCGTGCCGTTGCACGCGACGCTGGTGCCGATTTACTTGCTTGTGCGAAACCTCGGGCTGTACGACACCAAGTTCGCATTGGTCGGCCCATACGTTGCGTTGAGTTTGCCCATATCGATCTTCATTCTCACGGAGTTCATGCGGCAAATCCCGCGCGAACTCGACGAGGCCGCGCAACTCGACGGGTGCGGGCCGCTGCGCGTTTTTTGGAAGATCTATTTTCCGCTGTCCACGCCTGGGCTCGCCACCGTAGCCATCTACAACAGCATCGCTTTATGGAATGAGTTCATTTTTGCGTACGTGCTGACGTCGACGCCGGAGCACCGCACGCTGCCGCTTGCCGTTTGGGATTTTCAGGGGCAGTACTCGTCGAATATTCCCGCCATGTTGTCCGTCGTGACGTTGACCTCTCTGCCGCTGATTCTCGTCTATGCGTGCGGCCAGGAGCGAATCATCAAGGGGATGATGGCCGGGTCGTTGAAAGGTTGAGTCGAAGGAGCCATTTATGTCGTCGCAAAACGCATCGGGCGAGCCGATTTATCGTGATCCGCAAGCGACGCTCGAGCAGCGCGTCGCCGATCTGCTGGGTCGAATGACGCTCGACGAGAAGATCGCGCAGATGCACGCGGGCTGGCTCAAACTATCGCCGGACGGTCGGCACGAATGGCGCGTCGCGGACTTCGCGCAGCGCACGACGGACATTTCCGTCGATGCGCTGCTCGAGCACGGATTGGGCCAAATCACGCGGCCGCTGGGGACGCATACGGTCGACCCGAAGGAGGGCGTGCGTGCGCTCAACGCGTTGCAGCGCCGGATGGTCGAGGACACGCGCCTCGGCATTCCCGTCATGTCGCACGAGGAATGCCTGGTCGGGCTCATGGTCAAGGATGCCACGCTGTTTCCGGCGCCTTTGAACTATGCGGCCACTTGGAATCCCGACCTTGTCGAGCGCGTGGGGCAAGCCATCGGCGAGCAGGCGCGCTCGATCGGTTGCCATCAAGGTCTCGCCCCGGTGCTCGACGTATCGCGCGATCCGAGGTGGGGGCGGACGGAAGAGACGCTCGGCGAAGACCCCTATCTCGTCGGCGTCATGGCCACGCGATACGTGAAAGGCCTCCAAGGCGATCGCCGCGACATCCTGGCGACCCTCAAGCACTTCGCCGGCCATTCCGCGAGCGAAGGCGGGCGCAATCACGCGCCTGTCCATGTGGGGCCTCGCGAGTTCAACGATATCTTCTTGCTGCCGTTCGAGATGGCTGTGAAGCTTGCCGATGCGGGCGCGGTCATGCCCGCCTATCACGATGTCGACGGCGTACCGTGCCATGCCGACCGCGGTCTATTGACCGATATTCTGCGCGAAAAGTGGGGATTCGATGGTTTGATCGTCGCCGACTACGCGGGTGTCAAACTGCTCTACACGGACCATCGCGTGGCGCGCGATGCAGCCTCGGCTGCGGCGATGTCGTTTAACGCCGGCTTGGACATCGAACTGCCGGGTCACGAATGCACGCTCCACCTGAAAGAGGCGCTCGCTCGCGGCGAGATCGCCCAGTCGACGATCGATTCGATTGTCTCGCGCATCCTCTCCACTAAGTTCCGGTTGGGGCTGTTTGAACGCCCCTATGTCGATGAGGAAGGGGTGGCGTTACGCGGCGAGATAGCGAGTCGGTTGGCCTATCAAGTGGCCGTCGAATCCGCCGCATTGTTGTCCAACGACGGGATCCTGCCTTTGGCGGCCGACAGCGTCGGCGATCTCGGCAAGCTTGCGGTCATCGGGCCGACGGCCGACGATCCGCTTGCGTTGCTTGCCGGATATAGCTTCCCTGTTCATCTCATCAATGCCGGCGAAACCGCCGGCGTGGCGATGACGACGACGCTTCGCGCCATGCGAGATCGGTTCGGCGATGAGCGCATCGTCTATGCGAAAGGGTGCGACATCATCGCCGAGCGCCGCCAGGGCGCGCCGGTCTATCCGGGCGATGTGGGGGCCGATGGCGCTCATGATGAACGCGAGAGGCAAACATCGTTGATCAGTCGAGACACGACGCTGATCGCTGCCGCCGTGGACGCCGCGAAGCAAGCGGCGGTCGCGCTCGTATGCATCGGCGATCTCGCCGGCTTGTTTCAATCGGGCACGGTCGGCGAGGGCTCCGATACCGACACCCTCGCATTGCCGGGCGTTCAACAAGCGTTGCTCGAAGCGATCGTGGCCACGGGCACACCAACCGTGGTCATCGTCACCGGGGGGCGGCCGTATAACCTCGGCGGCCTCGAGAGCCGAGTCTCCGCGCACGTCATGGCCTTCGCGCCCGGAGAAGGCGGCGCCCTGGCATTGGTCGATCTTCTCACCGGAGCCGAGAATTTCTCGGGTCGGCTGCCGCTATCGGCGCCGAGCAGTGCGGGCGCCGTCCCGTACGTGTACAACCACAAGCTCAAGAGCGCGGGGACGCCGATTGCCTACCACTTCGGCGCGCGCTTTCCGTTTGGGTTCGGCCTGAGCTATACGCGCTTCGAATATCAGAATCTCGAATTGGACGGCGACGACGTGTCGATCGAGGACGGTTCAGTCGCTTTGCGATTCGTCGTCGCGAACGTGGGCGAAAGATCAGGCGCCGAGGTCGTTCAGGTATACGTCCGCGACTGCATGGCCTCGGTGGTACGGCCCGTGAGCGAGCTGAAGGCGTTCGCGCGTGTCGACCTTGCGCCGCGAGAGCGGAGCACCGTCAGCATCCGCATTCCGGTCGACATGCTGAACTTTACCGACCATCGCGGCGAACGCATCGTCGAGCCGGGCCGATTCGACATTATGGTAGGCAGCTCGAGCCGCGACATTCGGCTGAGTGCGACGGTCGCCGTGGTCGGCCCCGGCCCGCGGGTCCTGCCGCGCGATTGGCGAATGCTGAGCGAGGCGAGCGTCATGCGCGGCAAGCCGAGCGCCGGGAACGAGGCGCCGGAATCGACGGTCGCGCGCATTTGATTCGAACGGTGGGTAGCGCCGAACCTAGTACTGACACTACCACCCAACTCCCTGTTTTTTATCGCTTTTTCTCCGGCCGCTGGTGTCGCGGCGGCGGTGCGCGTGGCATAATCGACCGAACCCGGGTTGCCCGTTCCCATGATTACCGCGCATACCATGTCAAAGACTCTTTACGACAAGCTGTGGGATTCGCACGTCGTCCATACCGAAGAAGACGGTACGACGCTGCTCTACATCGATCGTCAGTTGCTGCACGAAGTCACGAGCCCGCAGGCATTCGAAGGCCTGAAGATGCACGCGCGCCCGCTGTGGCGCGTCAGCGCGAATCTGGCCGTGTCGGACCATAACGTGCCGACCACCGATCGCAGCCACGGCATCGCCGATCCCGTATCGAAGCTGCAGGTCGACACGCTCGACGCCAACTGCGACTCGTACGGCATCACGCAGTTCAAGATGAACGACTTGCGTCAAGGCATCGTTCATATCATCGGGCCTGAGCAAGGCGCCACGCTGCCCGGCATGACGATCGTCTGCGGCGATTCGCACACGTCCACGCATGGCGCGTTCGGCGCGCTCGCCCATGGCATCGGCACGTCGGAAGTCGAACACGTGCTGGCCACGCAAACGCTGCTGCAAAAGAAGAGCAAGAACATGCTCGTGAAGGTCGACGGCCCGCTGCCGCGCGGCTGCACGGCCAAGGACATCGTGCTCGCCATCATCGGCAAGATCGGCACGGCGGGCGGCACGGGCTACGCGATCGAATTCGGCGGCTCAACCATCCGCTCGCTGTCGATGGAAGGCCGAATGACCGTTTGCAACATGGCGATCGAAGCCGGCGCGCGCGCGGGCATGGTTGCCGTGGACGATACGACGATCGATTACTTGAAGGGCCGCCCGTACTCGCCGCAAGGCGTCGAATGGGATCACGCCGTCGAATATTGGCGCACGTTCGCTTCCGATGCCGGCGCGCATTTCGACCGTGTGGTCGAACTCGATGCGAGCCAGATCGTGCCCCAGGTCACCTGGGGCACGTCGCCCGAAATGGTCACGGCCATCGACGCTCGCGTGCCCGATCCCGAACGCGAAAAGGACCCGGTCAAGCGCGGCGCCATGGAGCGCGCATTGCAGTACATGGCGCTCGAACCGAATACGCCGATCGAATCGATCAAGCTCGACAAGGTGTTCATCGGCTCGTGCACGAACGCGCGCATCGAGGATATTCGCGCCGCGGCCTATGTCGTGAAGAAGCTGGGGCGCCGCGTCGCCTCGAATATCCGGCTCGCGATGGTCGTGCCGGGTTCGGGCCTCGTCAAGGCCCAAGCGGAGCGCGAAGGGCTCGACAAAGTGTTCGTCGACGCCGGCTTCGAGTGGCGCGAGCCCGGTTGCTCGATGTGTCTCGCCATGAACGCCGACCGGCTCGACCCGGGCGAGCGTTGCGCGTCCACCTCGAATCGCAACTTCGAAGGGCGCCAAGGCGCGGGCGGACGCACGCATCTCGTGAGCCCGGCTATGGCCGCGGCTGCCGCCATCGAGGGGCATTTCGTCGATATTCGCAAGTTGGGGTGAGGTCATGACAGCGTGGATGTTTTGGCGGCGGGCGGCGTGGGTTGCGCTTGCCGGCGCATTGCTGGGCCTCGCGGGCTGCAACACGGTCGCCGGGTTCGGTCAGGACATGAGCGATGCGGGCCACGCCCTCAGAAAGGCTGCGGAGTAAGAGAGACATGGACAAATTCATCGTGCACACGGGGCTCGTCGCGCCCCTCGATCGCGAGAACGTCGATACGGACGCGATCATCCCGAAGCAATTTTTGAAATCGATCAAGCGGACGGGCTTCGGCCCGAACCTGTTCGACGAATGGCGCTATCTCGATCACGGCGAGCCGGGGCAGGACAGTTCGCGCCGCCCGCTGAACCCTGATTTCGTGCTCAATCAGCCGCGCTATCAAGGCGCATCGGTGCTGATCGCGCGCAAGAACTTCGGCTGCGGCAGCTCGCGCGAGCACGCACCCTGGGCGTTGCAGCAATACGGTTTTCGCGCGCTGATCGCGCCGAGCTTCGCCGATATCTTCTTCAACAATTGCTTCAAGAACGGCGTGCTGCCGATCATGCTGTCCGAACAGCAGGTCGATCACCTGTTCAACGAGACGTACGCGTTCAACGGCTATCAGCTGACGATCGATCTCGCGGCGCAAGTGGTGCGGACGCCGGATGGCCGCGATTACGCGTTCGAAGTCGACGGTTTTCGCAAGTACTGCCTCTTGAACGGTTTCGACGACATCGGCCTTACGCTGAGGCACGCCGACAAAATCCGCGCGTTCGAAGCCGAACGGATCGCAAAGCAGCCCTGGCTGGCCCATCGGATCGTCGGCTAAAGGCTTGCCTCGACGGTCGCGGCGCGCTGTTCGCTCGACCGTCGACGCCCGATGTTCGACAGCGATTGGACAGCCATTCGACAACCCGGTAATCCGACAACTCGATAGGACTCCTAATGAAAATTGCAGTGCTCCCCGGTGACGGCATCGGTCCCGAAATCGTCAAGGAAGCGGTGAAGGTGCTCCACGCGCTCGGTGAAACGTTCGAGATGGAAGAAGCGCCCGTGGGCGGCGCGGGCTACGAGGCGAAGGGCCACCCGCTGCCCGATTCGACGCTCGCGCTGGCGAAAGAGGCCGACGCGATCCTGTTCGGCGCGGTGGGCGATTGGAAGTACGATTCGCTCGAGCGCGCGTTGCGCCCCGAACAAGCGATTCTCGGCCTGCGCAAGCATCTGCAGCTGTTCGCGAATTTCCGTCCGGCCATTTGCTACCCGCAATTGACGGGCGCCTCGTCGCTGAAGCCGGAGATCGTCTCGGGCCTCGACATCCTCATCGTGCGCGAACTGAACGGCGACGTGTATTTCGGCACGCCGCGCGGCACGCGCACGGCGCCCGACGGTCCGTTCGAAGGCGCGCGCGAGGGTTTCGACACGATGCGCTATTCGGAGCCCGAAGTTCAGCGGATCGCACACGTTGCGTTCCAAGCGGCGCAAAAGCGCGGCAAGCGGCTCACGTCGGTCGACAAGGCGAACGTGCTCGAAACGTCGCAGCTGTGGAAGGACGTGATGATCGACGTGTCGAAGCAGTACCCCGACGTCGAGCTGTCGCACATGTACGTCGATAACGCGGCCATGCAGCTGGTGAAGGCGCCCAAGTCGTTCGACGTCATCGTCACAGGCAATTTGTTCGGCGACATTTTGTCCGATCAGGCCGCGATGCTGACCGGTTCGATCGGCATGCTCCCTTCCGCGTCGCTCGATAAGAACAACAAGGGCCTGTACGAGCCGTCGCACGGCTCGGCGCCCGATATCGCCGGCAAGGGCGTCGCCAACCCGCTCGCGACGATCCTGTCGGCCGCGATGATGCTGCGCTATTCGCTGAACAAGGCCGAGCAGGCCGACCGCATCGAACAGGCCGTGCATCAGGTGCTCGAAGCGGGCTACCGCACGGGCGACATCCTCACGCCGGGCTGCCGCCAGGTCGGCACGGTGGAAATGGGCGACGCGGTGCGCGCGGCGCTCTGATCGTTCAGTCGGTGTTCCGGCACCGTTTCGTGCGAGCGGTATTTTTGACGGTGCTCGCACGAAACCGCTTGAAATAGTGGGTTTTTTGCCGAAACAGGCGTGCCCGCGGGCACGCCGATAGGCTTTTTTCGTGTAGACTGTCGCGATGGCGCAACTGTCCCAAATCTCCTCGATTGCAAACCCGCACGGCAATACGGCCCGTGTGGGCGGGCTCGCCATGATCGGCACCGTCGGCATCGCCGGCGCGGTCGCCATTATTACGATTACCCCCAAAACGATCACGAAAAGCTGATCGTCCGTCGTGCCCGCTCGTCTTCCCCGCGCGGTCACGCCGGGCAAGGTTGCGGGGAAGCGTCCACTTCAAGGGTTAGTCATGAACGTAGGTCTCGTAGGTTGGCGCGGCATGGTCGGCAGTGTCCTGATGCAACGGATGCAGCAGGAGCGCGATTTCGATCTGATCGAGCCGGTGTTTTTCAGCACCAGCAACGTGGGCGGCAGCGCGCCGTCGTTCGCCAAGAACGAGACGAAGCTCAAGGATGCGAAGAGCATCGACGAGCTCAAGAAGTGCGATGTCGTCATTACCTGCCAAGGCGGCGATTACACGAACGAGGTGTTTCCGAAGCTGCGCGCCGCGGGCTGGAACGGCTACTGGATCGATGCCGCTTCGTCGTTGCGCATGGCCGACGACGCCGTGATCGTCCTCGACCCGGTCAATCTCGACGTGATCAAGGACGCGCTGGTCAAGGGCACGAAGAACTTCATCGGCGGCAACTGCACGGTCAGTTTGATGCTGATGGCGCTGGGCGGCTTGTTCAGCGAGGGCCTCGTCGACTGGATGACGGCCATGACCTATCAGGCCGCGTCGGGCGCCGGTGCGCAGAACATGCGCGAGCTGCTCTCGCAAATGGGCACCCTGCATGGCGCCGTCAGCGAGCAACTGGCCGATCCGGCTTCGGCCATTCTCGACATCGATCGTCGCGTGCTCGAAACGATGAACTCCGATGCGATGCCCACGCAACATTTCGGCGTGCCGCTGGCCGGCTCGCTGATCCCCTGGATCGACAAGGATCTGGGCAACGGTATGTCGAAGGAAGAGTGGAAGGGCGGCGCCGAAGCCAACAAGATTCTCGGCAAGCCGGCCATGGGGCAGCCGGGCTCGATTCCCGTCGACGGCCTGTGCGTGCGCATCGGTGCGATGCGTTGCCATTCGCAAGCATTGACGATCAAGCTCACGAAGGATGTGCCGCTCGACGAAATCAACGGCATGCTCGCGGGGGCGAACGACTGGGTCAAGGTCGTGCCTAACGAGCGCGAAGCGTCGATGCGCGCTCTGTCGCCGGCCGTCGTGACCGGTACGCTGTCGGTGCCGGTCGGCCGTCTGCGCAAGCTCGCGATGGGCGGCGAATATTTGTCGGCCTTCACCGTCGGCGATCAGCTGCTGTGGGGCGCGGCCGAGCCGCTGCGCCGTATGTTGCGCATCCTGCTCGAGAAGTAAGCCGCGCGCGCGCAACGCGGCCCGAGCGGCCGTCTGTCCGCGCGCAGTGGTTTTGACCGGGTTCCTCACGTAAACTACGCGGTTACGACGCAGAGGGCCCATCGAAAGGCGTCGCCTTGCCGCGACGCTTTTTTCTTTGCTGCTGCGATTTTTGCTTTCTCCCAATTGCCCCATAAAGACGCGCTTGAACGCGCGTGACATCGCCATGACAACACGTTCGACGCGTCGCGCCGTACCGCTTGCAATCGCCTGCGTTTGGCTGGCGTTTGCAGGGCTCACCGGCACATCGCCGGCCTGGGCCGCGCCGGCGGCCGCCTCCAATGCGCCGGCCGCGGCGTCCGCGGTCCAGAGCGCGGCGGCGGGTTCCGCCGCGACCCAGTACTCGGTCAAACCCGGGCAGTCGCTTGCCGACATCGCCGCTTCCGTCACGCAGTCGCACGACAAGGCGGTGCTTGGGCGGGCGGCGAGGGCCATTTTCGATGCCAACCCGTCGGCCTTCATGCGCGGCGATCCGAGTTTGCTGAAGCTCGGTGCGACGTTGAACGTCCCCGCGCTCGATGCGACCGGGGCTAAAGCCGCATCGGCGCCCACGGCGACTTCGGCCGCGGCCAGCGTGCCGAATCCGGCATCCGCGGGCGCTTCGGCGTCGCAAGCTGCGGCCGCGGCGTCTGCCGCGGCGAGCGCGAGCGCCGCGCAAGCGGTCAAGCCGGCATCGGGACAAGCGGTTGCAGCGTCGCCGACCGCGAGCGCGGCGACGGGCGCTTCGGCGCCGGCGAACGTGCCGGCGCCTGCCGTGGCGGGCGCATCGAACGCGGCCGCGCCGGCCGCCCCGCACCCGCAGCCCAGCGCGCCGGCAGGCGCGAGCGGCGGACACGCCTGGACGGGCGCCATTCAACCGGAGCCCGCTGCCGCGGCCAGTTCCGCGGAGCCGGCCGGCGCGTCGGCCGTTTCGGGAGCCGTGGAAGCTTCGGCGCCGGCTGCAGCCGCATCCGGCGCAACGACGGCGGCTGCGGGCGTGTCGACGTCATCGGTCGTCGCGGCAAGCGCGGCCCGCGGCGGGGTGCCGGCTTCCAGTGCAGCCGCCCCGGCCGAAGCGGCATCTCACCCGAAGGTGTCGAGCCTTCAGCAACTGCTGACGCTCAAGAACCGCGTTCTGATGGAATTGCAGCGGCACGGGTTCGGTGCGCCGTCCGCGAATCGCTCCGGTTCCGCCGCCGGCAATGCGGCTGCCGGCGCGTCCGGTTTCGGGGGAGCGCCTCCCGCCTCGGGCGTCGCTTCTGCGCCGAGCCCCGGCCAGTCGCGCGCGGCGGCTGCCGCCAATCAGCGTTTCATCGGTATCGGCGGGTACGGATTCAGCGTGGCGCGGGCCGATATCCCGGCGATCGCGTCCGTCGCGGCGGCCGTCGTTGCGGCGCTGCTGGTCCTGCTCGTCGCGCTGGGCGTCAGTCGCCGTCGACGCGGCGCGTCGGCGCTTGCGGCCGCGTCGAGCGGCGGGGGAGTGCCTTCTCCCGTCGCGCAAAGCGGTGTTTCGGCACAGTCGTCCGCGCCGGCCACGGCGTCGGCGGACGACCCTATCGAAGCCGAATTCTTGGCGACGCTCGCACGTACGCCGTCGAGCAAGCGCGCGCTGATGGGGCTTGCCGCGCACTACGCCGAGCGCAAGAACGTGAAAGGCTTCGACGAAATCGCGCAGCGGATCTATCGCCTCTCGGGCGGGCGCGGGCCCAACTGGGTGCACGTCGCGTCGATCGGTCGTCAACTCGATCCGGACAATCCGATGTTCGCGCTGGAAGCCGGCGAGACCGACGATGCCGTGCTGACCGGCGAGCCCGAAGCGGGTGTGATGGAAGCGCCGGCTGTCAAGGCCGTGCCGGAGCATGAACCTCCGGCCAAGTCCGCCGAACCGACGCCGACGGCCGCATCCGCGACGCCGCCCGTCGCGGATATCCCGCCGCAAGCGCCGCTCGCTGCGCCGGCGAAGCCCTTGGTCGACACGCGGCCCCCGGTCGAACCGGAGGCCGTGGTCGAAACGCACCCGCGAGTCGAAGCGACGCCGCCCGAACTCGAGCAGCCGGAGGCAGAAGTCGGCGCCTCGGACGAGGCAACGCCGCCCGCACTCGGGCCCACCCAAGCGAGCGACGCGGAATGGGACGAGCCGCCCGTTTCGGCGGGGCCCGAGGAGGTTGCCGCACCGAATCCGGAAGCGACGCTGCCACCGGGCGCGATCGCGGCCCTCGATGGGCTCGACATGGGCTTGCCGCCTCGCATCGAACCGCAGGCCGAGGGTGGGGCGCGCCCGGTTGCGCAAGCGCATGAGCAGGAACACGAGGAATACGAGCGCGATGCGCAGGCCGAATCCGAAGCGCAGCAGGCGGCCGCGCCTGACGCGGAGCCACGCCATGACGCCGAACAGGCTCATCATGGCGATGAGGCCGCTCACGAACCCGCCCGCCACGCCCCTGAAGAGACGCCGCGTCCCGGGCGCTCGCCGACGGCCACCCCGGGTGTTTCGGGGCTCGGCGCCGCACCGATCGGCCCGCTCGCCTTATCGTTCGATCTCGACTTGCCGGGCGACGGGACCGGGGCGCGCGAAGGCGAGCCCGCTGCATTGGCGCCCGAGCCGCAGTTCACGCCCGAGCAGCTTGCGCGGATTGCGCGCAACAAGCTCGATTTGGCGGGTGAATACATCGCGCTGGGCGATCTCGGCGGGGCGCGCACGCTGATTCACGAAGTCATCGAATCGGACGACGCCGCCACGCGCGACGAAGCGCATGCGCTGCTCGCGACGCTCGCGCCCCTTTCCTGACGCCGCCCGCCATGCGCATCGCTCTAGGCATTCAATACGACGGCACGGCGTTCTGCGGCTGGCAGTCGCAGCCGCACGGCAAGACGGTTCAAGACGCGCTCGAGCGGGCGCTGGCCGATTTCGCTTGCAAACCCGTGCATACGGTCGTGGCCGGCCGCACGGACACGGGCGTCCACGGGCTCGGGCAGGTCGTCCACTTCGACACGGATCTCGATCGCCAGGATTTCTCGTGGGTGCGCGGCACGAACGCCTTTCTTCCGCCGACCGTCGCCGTGCATTGGGCCAAGCGCATGCCCGACGACTTCCACGCGCGCTTTTCGGCGTTCGAGCGGACGTATTACTACGTGCTCTACGTCAACGCCGTGCGCTCCCCGATGCAGGCGGGCCGCGCCGGCTGGATTCACACGCCGCTCGACGTCGACGCCATGCGCGCCGCGGCCCGGTGTCTGATCGGCGAGCACGACTTTTCGGCGTTTCGCTCATCGGAATGCCAGGCCAAAACGCCCGTCAAGCATCTTTATCAAATCGACATCCGCCAAGCGGGGGATATGATTCACTTTCGCTTTCGGGCGAATGCGTTCCTGCATCATATGGTTCGCAACCTGATGGGCTGTCTCGTGGCCGTGGGCCGCGGGCGCTACCCCGCAACGTGGCTGGCCGAAGTGCTGGCGAGCCGCGACCGCGACTGCGCCGCGCCCACGTTCATGCCCGACGGCCTGTACCTGGCCCACGTGGGCTACCCCGAGGGCTTCGCGGTGCCGCCCGCGCCCTTGGGCAGTGTGCCTTGGAGCGGCATTTGGAGTGAGTAATTCCATGACGAGCCCCGTCCCCGCTGCGCAAGCCGCCGTCCCCGTTTCCCGCCGCACGCGCGTCAAGCTGTGCGGTCTGTCTCGCCGGGCCGACGTCGAGCTGGCCATCGAACTCGGCGCCGACGCGATCGGCCTCGTGTTCTATCCGCCAAGCCCGCGCTCGGTGGGCGTGGCCGAGGCGATCGACCTCGCCCGGGCGCTGCCCCCGTTCGTGTCCGTCGTTGGCCTGTTCGTCAATCCGACACCGGCATGGATCGGCGAAGTCGCGAGCAACGTGCCGCTCACCATGCTGCAGTTCCACGGCGACGAAAGCGCGGCGCAGTGCGAAGAGCTCGCCAGCCTCGCCGGCCTGCCGTGGCTGCGCGCCCTGCGGATCGGAGCGCATACGAAGCCGTCCGATTTGGTAGAATCGGCCCTTAACTATTCGACAGCCGGCGGCTTGCTCTTCGACACGCTTGTGGAAGGCTATGGCGGCGGCGGGAAGACATTCGATTGGTCACTTATTCCAGCAGAGCTCGCGCGTCGGGCCGTTTTGAGTGGTGGGTTGAACGCGCAAAACGTCGGTGACGCCATTCGGCGCGTGCGCCCGTACGCGGTCGATGTCTCGAGCGGCATCGAAGTGCCGGGCGCCAGGGGCGTGAAGGATCCCGCCCGAATGGCGGCGTTCGTACGCGCTGTGCGCGAGGCGGATGCCGAGTGAAGGCCAAGGCGGCGCGGCGCGCAACGAGAAGCGCGCTCTGCCGCTGCTGCGAAGAGTGAAAACCATGTACAACCTTCCTGATGAACAGGGCCACTTCGGCCCGTATGGCGGCACGTTCGTCGCCGAAACGCTGGTGCACGCGCTCGACGAGTTGCGTTCAGCCTACGAGCAGTACAGCAAAGATCCCGACTTCATCGCCGAGTACGAGCGCGAGCTCAAGTACTTCGTCGGCCGCCCGTCGCCGATTTATCACGCGCGGCGCTGGAGCGAATTGCTCGGCGGCGCCCAGGTGTTCCTCAAGCGGGAAGACCTCAATCACACGGGCGCGCACAAGGTCAACAACGTGATCGGCCAAGCCTTGCTCGCCAAGCGCATGGGCAAGCCGCGCGTGATCGCCGAGACCGGCGCCGGCCAGCACGGCGTGGCCACGGCCACGATCGCCGCGCGCTTCGGCATGGAGTGTGTCGTCTACATGGGCGCCGAGGACGTGCGCCGGCAAGCGGCGAACGTCTACCGGATGAAGCTGCTGGGCGCCACCGTCGTGCCCGTCGAGTCGGGCTCGCGCACGCTCAAGGACGCGCTGAACGAGGCAATGCGCGACTGGGTGACGAACATCGAAAGCACGTTCTACATCATCGGCACGGTGGCCGGTCCGCACCCGTATCCGAAGATGGTGCGCGATTTCCAGCGCGTGATCGGCGACGAGTGCCGCGTGCAAATGCCCGAGCTCACGGGTCGTCAGCCCGACATGGTGATCGCGTGCGTGGGCGGAGGGTCGAACGCGATGGGCATCTTCTATCCGTACATCGACGATGCCGCCGTCAAGCTGGTGGGCGTCGAGGCCGCGGGCGAGGGGATCGAAACGGGCCATCACGCCGCTTCGCTGATCGGCGGCAGCCCCGGCGTGCTGCACGGCAATCGCACGTATCTGCTGCAAGACGAGAACGGCCAGATCATCGAGACGCATTCGATCTCGGCAGGGCTCGACTATCCGGGTGTCGGGCCGGAACATGCCTGGCTGAAGGACAGCGGCCGCGCGCAATACGTCGGCATCACCGACGACGAAGCGCTCAAGGCGTTCCACGATTGCTGCCGGATCGAAGGCATCATCCCCGCGCTCGAATCGAGCCACGCGCTCGCGTACGCGGCCAAGATTGCGCCCACGTTGCCGCGCGACACGCATCTGCTCGTGAATCTCTCGGGCCGAGGCGATAAGGATATGCACACGGTCGCCGAACGCACGGGCCTCGTGCTCTAAGCTTCATCGGCAATGCGCGATCTCATCGACGAATTCGACGCCCCGGGGCCCACGGCCGCGGGCGGCGCGCTTGGCAGCGCGGGTGCGCCGCGCCTGCCTATCGCCTTGCACAACCGCGATTTTTTCGCGGATGCGCAGGCGGTGCCCGACGGCTCGATCGACTTGATCGTCGCCGATCCGCCCTACGGGCTCGGCAAGGATTACGGCAACGATTCCGACATGCGTTCGGGCGAGGATTTTCTTGCGTGGACGCGTCGTTGGCTCGAGCTGGCGATTCCGAAGCTGCAGGCGAGCGGCTCGCTCTACGTGTTTTGCACCTGGCAGTACGCGCCGGAGATCTTCTCGTTTTTGAAGACGAAGCTCACGATGGTCAACGAGATCATCTGGGACCGGCGCGTGCCGAGCATGGGCGGCACGACGCGACGCTTCACGTCCGTGCACGACAACATCGGGTTCTTCGCGGTATCGAAGGACTACTACTTCGATCTCGACCCCGTGCGGATTCCGTACGACGCGGTCACGAAGAAGGCCCGCTCTCGCAAGCTGTTCGAGGGCAGCAAGTGGCTGGAAGTCGGCTACAACCCGAAGGATGTCTGGTCGGTGTCGCGGCTGCATCGTCAACATGCCGAGCGCGTCGATCATCCCACGCAAAAGCCGCTTGAGATCGTCGAGCGGATGGTGCTGTCGAGCTGTCCGCCCGGCGGCCGTGTGCTGGACCCGTTCATGGGCAGCGGTACGACGGCGGTGGCTTGCGCACGGCATGGGCGTGCGTTCGTCGGCTATGAGATCAATGAAAATTACTGCGCGATCGCGCGCGAACGCGTCGCCGCCGTCAGCGGCGTACCGTCCGACGCGCCCGCCGTCGCCTCGTGAGCGGCGCGGCATTTCGCACTTATCGGTAGAGAAGACACCATGTCCCGTATCGAACACACTTTCGCGGCGCTGGCCGCACAGGGCAAGAAAGGCCTGATTCCCTTCATCACGGCCGGCTACCCCGACCCCGCCCGCACGGTCGAATTCATGCATGCGCTCGTGGCCGGCGGCGCCGACGTCATCGAACTCGGCGTACCGTTCTCCGATCCGATGGCCGACGGCCCCGTCATTCAGCGTTCCTCCGAGCGGGCGCTTGCACACGGCGTGACGTTGAAGCATGTTTTGGCCGACGTGAAGCAGTTCCGCCAACAAGACGCCAAGACGCCCGTCGTGCTGATGGGTTACGCCAATCCGATCGAGCGCATGGGCATCGAGGCCTTTACGCAGGCGGCTGCCGAAGCCGGTGTCGACGGCGTGCTGACGGTCGATTACCCGCCCGAGGAAGCGGCGCAATTCGCTCAGCGCATGCGCGCGGCGGACATCGATCCGATCTTCCTGCTCGCACCGACATCGACCGAGGAGCGGATCGCCGCCGTCGGCCAGGTCGCGAGCGGCTACATCTACTATGTGTCGCTAAAAGGGGTGACCGGCGCCGCAAATCTGGACGTTTCCAGCATCGCGAGTAAAATCCCGGCCATCAAGTCGCAGGTGCGGCTGCCTGTTGGGGTCGGATTCGGTATTCGGGACGCTTCCACGGCGCGTGCGGTAGGCGAAGTGGCCGATGCCGTCGTGATTGGCAGCCGTTTGGTTCAGTTGCTCGAAGAAGTGCCGGCTGAAGCAGCCGTCTCCGAATTGACGTCCTTCGTCGCCGGGATCCGCAAAGCGCTCGACGCCGCTTGACGGCGGCGCGTCGTCCTACGCCCGGCGAGTTGGGGTTCGCCGGCGTGGGATGGCGAGAAACCTTCGCGCGACGCGAACGAAACAACATCATTTGAAGGAATAACGATGAGCTGGCTCGACAAACTGCTGCCGCCCAAGATCAAACAGACCGACCCGAAAAGCCGCAAGGGGATTCCCGAAGGGCTCTGGGTCAAGTGTCCGTCGTGCGAAGCGGTGTTGTACCGCAACGACGTCGAGGCGAACTTGCACGTTTGTCCCAAATGCAGCCATCACATGCGGATCAACGCTCGCGCCCGTCTCGACGCATTGCTCGATGCGGAAGGCCGCTATGAAATCGGCCAGGAAATCGTCCCCGTCGACGCGCTGAAGTTCAAGGACAGCCGCAAGTATCCCGATCGCATCAAGGACGCGATGGACGATACGGGCGAAACCGACGCCATGGTCGTCATGGGCGGCGCCATTCATACGCTGCCGGTGGTCGTGTCCTGCTTCGAATTCGCGTTCATGGGCGGCTCGATGGGGTCGGTCGTCGGCGAACGCTTCGCGCGCGGCGCGCAAAATGCGATCGAGCAGCAGGTGCCGTTCATCTGCTTCACGGCTTCGGGCGGCGCGCGGATGCAGGAAAGCCTGCTTTCGCTGATGCAGATGGCGAAGACGACGGCGATGCTCACCAAGCTGGCCGACGCCAAGCTGCCCTTCATCTCCGTACTGACCGATCCGACGATGGGCGGGGTGTCCGCGAGCTTCGCGTTCCTGGGCGACGTCGTGATCGCGGAACCCAAGGCGCTGATCGGTTTCGCCGGCCCGCGCGTGATCGAGCAAACCGTGCGCGAAAAGCTGCCCGAAGGCTTCCAGCGCGCCGAATTTTTGCTGCAAAAGGGCGCGATCGACATGATCGTCGATCGCCGCAAGCTGCGCGAGGAATTGGCGCGGCTCATCGCCTTGCTCACGCGCCAGCCCGCGGACGCCGTTGCTTAACCGTTAAACGCTGCTGACGCGGGACGGCCCGCGGTTTTGGATGACCACTTTTAGCACTCTCGACGCCTGGCTCGCGCATCTCGAGTCGGCACATCCGGTCGGCATCGACATGGGCCTCACGCGCATCGGCAAGGTGAAGGATGCGCTCAGCCTTAGATTCGATTGTCCTGTCATTACGGTGGGCGGTACGAACGGTAAAGGATCGACGTGCGCGATGCTCGAGTCGATTCTGCGTGCCGGCGGCTATCACGTAGGCTGTCATACGTCGCCGCATCTGCTCGAATTCAACGAGCGCGCGCGGATCGACGGCCAAAATGCGACCGACGATGAATTGCTGCCGCATTTCGAAGCGGTCGAAGCGGCGCGCACGAGCCTCGCCGAGCCGGTCTCGCTCACGTATTTCGAATTCACGACGCTCGCGATCCTGCATTTATTCGCGTCGCGTGGGCTCGACGCCGTCATCCTCGAAGTGGGGCTTGGCGGCCGGCTCGACGCCGTGAACATCGTCGATGCCGATTGCGCGATCGTCACGAGCATCGACATCGACCATACCGAGTATCTGGGCGATACGCGCGAGAAGATCGCTTACGAGAAAGCCGGAATCTTCCGACCGGGGCGGCCGGCCATCTGCGCCGATCCGGCGCCGCCGCAGACGTTGATCGATCATGCTCACGCGATCGGCGCCGAACTCTGGCTCTTCGGCCGCGATTTCCGCTACGAGGGCCAGGCAGGCAGCGAGCGGCAGCAATGGAGCTACGTCGGGCCCACGCACAGGCGCTCGGCCCTCGCGTATCCGGCGCTTCGCGGCGCCAACCAGCTGATCAACACTTCGGCGGCGATGGCGGCGCTCGAGGCGCTGCGAGGCCGATTGCCCGTGTCCGCCCAGGATGTGCGGCTCGGCCTGGCCAACGTCGAGTTGCCGGGGCGCTTCCAGGTGCTGCCGGGGCGCCCGTCGGTGGTGCTCGATGTGGCGCACAACCCCCATGCCGCAGCCGTGCTGGGGCAGAACTTGGGCAGCATGGGCTTCTTCCGGTACACCTACGCCGTGTTCGGCGCGATGCGCGACAAGGATATCGAGGGCGTCGTCAAGCACCTCGCGGGCGAGATCGATCACTGGTGTTTGACCGATTTGCCGCTCGGGCGGGCCGCCTCCGCACAGGATTTGGAAAAGGTGCTGCGCGCGAGCGGCGTCGAGGAAGGGCCCGACAGCAGCATCGCGCGCTTCGCTTCGCCGGCCGAAGCCTTCCAAGATGCGCTGAGCCGAGCGACAGAGGATGATAGAATCGTGGTTTTCGGTAGTTTCTATACCGTGGCAGGTGTGATGGCCTATCGGAAGTCGCGGCAACATTGACCGACGCGCGTCGAACGGATGCGCCGCCCCCTCGAAACCAGCGGATTCATGCGATTTTTCTCGTTCGGCAAAAAAGACGACACGCCGCGCCGGCGTGGCGCCAGCGCTAGATCCGCGCGCAGCGGTGGAACGTTCGAAGCGCGCGACGAACGGCGCAGCCGCCGCAGCGAGCGCACAGGCGACGCCGATGCAATGCTGCTCGATCCTACCCTGCCGGAAAAACAACGGGCGCGCCGGCGGCTCGTCGGGGCCATCGCCCTCGTAGTCGCTGCCGTCGTGGTCCTGCCTATGGTGCTCGATTCGCACCCGAAGCCGGTGACCAACGACATCGCCATCGATATTCCCAGCCGCCCTGCCACGCGCCCGTCGCGCGCGGGCGACGATAGCGACAACGCGCAAGACACGCAGGCCGGCGTCGCACCCGACCGGGGCGATACGGCTGGCTCCGACGCCGCGGCGGCCGGGGTGGCGTCCGCGCCGGCTCCCGAAGCGGCGCAGGGCAAGGCGGCGCGCTCCAGCGCAACACAGTCGGCGCGATCGGCTCAGTCGACCCAATCGTCGGCCAAGGCGACCCAATCGTCGGCCAAGGCGACCGCCATGCCGGCGCCGAGCGTCGCGCAAGCCGATTCCGGGACGCCGGCCGCACCGCCCGGCGCTCGCTTTGCGGTGCAACTCGGCACGTTTGCCGACGATGCCAGCGCGCGTGCGTGGGAAAGCAAACTCAAGGCAGCGGGCGTGCCCGCTTACATCGAACATAGCAAGCAAGCCAACGGCAAGCCGCGCACGATGCTGCGCGCCGGCCCCTTCGCCGATCGCGCGGCGGCGTCCGCCGCCATCGCCAAGGTTCGCGAAGCCGGCTTGACCGCGAACGCGGGCAACGCGGCGCAGTGACGGCCCAGATGCTGACCGCGTTCGATTACGCCGTGCTTGCCGTGATCGGCCTATCGGCCCTGCGCGGCGCTTGGCGGGGGCTGCTGTCGGAAATTTTCGGCCTGATCGGCTGGGTCGTGGCTTTTTTTGTGGCGTGTCGCTACGTGCAGCTCCTGGTGCCCTATATTCCAAGCGACTGGCCCGGCGGTGCGCTGACCCAGTGGCTTTTGGCATTTGCTGCGATCATGGTGGGCGTGGTGCTCGTGGCGAGCGTCGCCAACGCCTTGATCGCGCGGCTCGTCGCCGTGAGCGGCTTGGGCGGCGTGGACCGCTCGCTCGGCCTGCTGTTCGGCATCGTGCGCGGCGCGGTGTTCGTGCTGCTGCTCGTGGCGCTGGCCGGGCTGACCGAACTGCCGAAACAACAGTTTTGGCGCGACGCGCTGCTGCGGCCTTATGCCGAGCAAGGCGTCCGCGAATTGAAGCCTTTGCTTCCCCCCGCGCTCGCCGCGTACGTTCGCGTGTGAGGCGGGTGTGCCGGCTTAGCCGGCGCCAACGTTTTTCGTATCTTTGAAGGACCCTGCCATGTGCGGCATCGTAGGCGTAGTCTCCCCCTCCCCGGTCAATCAGCTGATCTACGACAGCCTTCTGCTGTTGCAGCATCGCGGCCAGGACGCAGCCGGCATCGCGACGGCGAACGGCAGCACCTTCCACATGTACAAGGCCAACGGCATGGTGCGCGACGTGTTCCGCACGCGCAACATGCGTAGCTTGCCCGGCACTTCCGGCATCGGTCAGGTGCGCTACCCGACGGCCGGTTCGGCGTCGAGCGAAGAGGAAGCGCAGCCGTTCTACGTGAATGCGCCGTTCGGCATCATCCTCGCGCATAACGGCAACCTCACGAACTGGCAGCAGCTCAAGGACGAGATGTTCCGGATCGACCGCCGGCACGTGAACACGAACTCGGATACCGAGGTCCTGCTCAACGTGCTCGCGCACGAGGTGCAACTGGCCAGCTCGGGGCTGCAGCTCGAACCCGCCACGGTGTTCAAGGCAGTGGCGGGCGTGCATCGCCGCGTACGCGGGTCGTATGCGATCGTCTCGCTGATCGCCGGCTACGGCTTGCTCGCGTTTCGCGATCCGTTCGGCATTCGCCCCCTTTGCATTGGCAAGCACGAGACGGAGGAAGGCGTCGAATGGATCATCGCCTCGGAATCGGTGGCGGTCGAAGGCATCGGTTTCGATTTCGTGCGCGACGTGGCCCCCGGCGAAGCGATCTTCATCGACAACGAAGGCCGTTTGCACAGCCAGCAGTGCGCCGATACGCCCAGCCTGAACCCTTGCATCTTCGAATACGTCTACCTTGCGCGTCCGGATTCGGTCCTCGACGGCGTGTCGGTCTACAACGTGCGCCTGCGCATGGGTGATTACCTGGCCGAGAAGATCAAGCGCGTGCTCCCCGACGTACCCATCGACGTGGTCATGCCGATTCCCGATTCGTCGCGTCCGGCAGCGATGCAGGTGGCGGCCAAGCTTGGCGTCGAGTATCGGGAAGGGTTCTTCAAGAACCGCTACGTTGGCCGCACGTTCATTATGCCGGGACAGGCCGTGCGCAAGAAGTCGGTGCGCCAAAAGCTCAACGCCATGGCGATCGAGTTCAAGGACAAGAACGTGCTGATCGTCGACGATTCGATCGTGCGCGGCACCACGTCGCATGAGATCGTGCAGATGGCGCGCCATGCGGGCGCGAAGCGCGTGATTTTCGCGTCGGCGGCGCCGCCCGTGAAGTTCCCGAACGTCTACGGCATCGATATGCCGACGCGCGGCGAACTCGTGGCCCACGGTCGAACGGACGAAGAGGTGGCCGACATCATCGGGGCCGATCATCTCGTCTATCAAGACGTCGACGCGCTCAAGCAAGCCGTGCGCGACATCAACCCGGCGCTGGCGCGTTTCGAGGCATCGTGCTTCGATGGCGACTACATCACGGGCGACGTCACGACTCAATACCTCGACCGGATCGAACTGGCGCGGCTTTCACCGCAATCGCAGTCAGAGCGCGATTCGGCCGGCGATGCCGCTGACGGCACGATCACGCGCTCGCAATTGCATCTGCAGTTGTCGGTGGAGTAAGCACGTAGCTTGTGCACGCCCGCGCTCGGGAGCGCGGGCGCAAGCGCTAACGGATCTCGGACGAATTTCGTCGCCTGTTAGCCATTCAGTGTATGCCTGTCGCGCGCCACTGCCCGGGTGCGAGCCCGAAGCGCCGCGTGAACGCGTGCGTGAACGTGCTTTGATCGGCGAACCCCACCGTCAACGCGACGTCGCTTAGCGACTGGCGCGGATCGCCAAGGAGCGAGAGCGCCGTATCGAGGCGAAGCCGTTGTAGGTAGCGGTGCGGCGTCGTGCCGAACGCTTCGTCGAACAGCTGATGAAAGCGCCGTTCGCCCAATCCACAGTGCGCCGCTAGATCGGCAACGCGTAGCGGCTCGGATAGATGCGCGCGCAACCATTTATCGATACGCGCGTAATCGAGCCTAGAGATAGGTGCGTCGACGCCCATGCTCTCGCCCAGGACGACGGCCAACCGTGCCGCGGTTTCCCATGCCAGCCGGCGCGCGCGCTGCGTAGCACGCGCTTCGCCGATGGCTTCGCAGGGCATGCTTGCCGTGCTGCCTTCGCCGCCCATTGCCGCTTCGATGCATGCCGCACGCGATGCGGCGTCGCGCACGATACCGGCGAGGGCGTCGGCCATCGCCAGCGGCAGCGCGCGTGAGAAGAGGCGCTCGGGCAATGCCAACGACGCGCAAGGCACATCGAGTACGAGTTGGCGATTTTCGCCGATGCCCGCGTATTCATGGAGCGCGCCTGCGGGAATGAGCCAAGCGTGATGTTCGTCGATGCGATGACCGACGCCGTCGACGATCATCTCCATCGCACCGTCGACACCCAGCACGATCTGATGAAACGCATGCACGTCGGACGCGCTGACGGCGCCGTAGCGGCGCAGCGCTAACGCGGGCGATGCGGCCGCGCGATCTTTCGCCGTCATGCGCTTGGCTCCATGCCTTCGGCTCTTGAGCTCTGGTGCTTATGTGCTCTTCGCTTACGCTTGGAGCAATTCCACTTCGAACACGAGCGTTGCGTTCGGCGGAATGACGCCGCCCGCGCCGCGCACGCCGTAGCCGAGGAGCGGCGGAATCGTCAAACGCCGCACGCCGCCTACCTTCATTCCTTGCACGCCTTCGTCCCAGCCCTTGATGACCATTCCGCCGCCCAGCACGAACGAGAACGGATCGTTGCGGTCCTTGCTCGAATCGAACTTCTGGCCGTCGGTGAGCCAACCCGTGTAGTGCACGGTGACGGTACGGCCCGCGGTGGCTTCAGCGCCTTCGCCCACGGTCAAATCCTCGTACTTCAGCCCCGAATCTGTGGTCACGGTCGTCATGAGTGTTACGCTCCGAATGAGATGAATGAACGAAACCGTTATTGTAGGCGTTCCGCCCGCCGCGATGCCTATAATGTCCGTCTATTCAACACGCTTACGGCGTCACCCGGTCGTCGCGACGGCCTCGGACAGCCGAGCGATTTTCCGAGAGGCTGATCGTGTCGACGTTTCCCCATGTCGCTGCCGCATCCGACGAACGTCTCGCGCACCTGCGGGCCGAAGCCGCGCTGTTCATGCGCGATCATGTTCTGTCTCTGGTGTCGCATGATCTGCGCAGCCCCCTGAACGCCATTCATAGCTGGGCATACGTGCTCGAACGCAAGTTGGATGCTGCCGACGCATCGGCGCAGCGCGCGCTCGCGGGCATTCGCTCGGGCGTCGAGCAGCAAGTCAAGCTGCTCGAAGAAGCCGTCGACAAAACCCGTGCCGAAACCAAGTCGTTGCCGCTCGCGCGCGAGTCTTTCGCGATTCGCGCGGTGATCGAGCGCGCGCTGGACGATGCGCGCCGCGCGATCGTCGATGCGCGCGGCGCTTCGGTCTCGGTGGTTTCCTCTATCGACAGCGAGCGGTGCGATGGCGACCCCGAGCGCTTGGCCCAGGCGCTTTGGATCATGCTCGTCTTCGCTGTCGACGCGAGCGCGCCCGGCGCGAAGGTGACGTTGACGAGTCAAATCGATGCGGGGTTTTGGCGGACCGAGATTGCCTTCGCCGCGAGCTTCGCCGCGCTGGCCGATTCGGAATTGCCGCATTCGCTCGAACCGTTCGCGCGCACGCAAGCTGTCGTCCCGCGAGAGGCCGGTAGGATCGCTTGGGTGCTGGCCCTCGCGCAGCGGGCCGCGGCTGCACACGGCGGCACCTTCGAGCAAGGCCCGATGGACGACGGCGCGGCCTCGACGCTCGTGCTGCGCATGCCGCTTGCCGCGCAATGATGCTCAAGAGAACGCAGCCCTAGCTGCGCGGCACGCCTTCTTCGACGAGCAACGCCACGGGCAGCGCGCTCAACGCTTCGCGCAGATAGAGCTGCCCCGTTTCATCGGCTTTCGGCGCCGCGGGGCTCAAACAATCGAACAGCGCACGCCCCGCAAGCGCCGGCGGCAGCTCGACCGACGTCTCTTCCCACACGGCCGGACCGACGAGCGGGACATCGCTTGAATCCGACAACAGCGAAGACGCAAGACGCGTCCCGACGACGATCGCGTAGGCGTCGCCATGTTGGCGCGCGAAGGCGATTGCGTGGTTCGCTCTAGGTCCGCGCACGGTCAGCGGGATATACGACCCCGCCAGAAACAGCGCGGGCGATACGGCGCGCAACGTCAGGGCCCGATGCACAATGCCGAGCTTGACGCGGCCGTCGCGCCAGTTGCGCAGTTGCTCGCTCGGCGGCGTGTCGACGAGCTTCGATTGCCGTTCGCCGAAATCGACGGGCCGCCGGTTGTCCGGATCGACGAGACTGAAATCCCAGAGTTCGGCGCCTTGATAAAGATCGGGCACGCCGGGCGAGGTGAGCCGCAAGATCGTTTGCAGAAGACTATTGACGGCGCCTGCGCGCTCGACGCGAGCGACGAACGACGACACTTCGCTGAGGAATCCGTCGCGCCGTTGCGGGGCGAGGATATCGAACAGAAAGGCGCGCGACGCCGCCTCATATGCTTCATCGGCGGCGTGCCAACTCGTTTGTCGCTTCGCTTCGCGCGAGGCCTTCAATTGCCATTGCGCGACGCGTTCGGCAAAGGCTCGAACGGCGTCGGCATCCGTGTAGTCGAGCTCGTACGGCCACGCGCCGACCAGCGTTTGATAGAGCATGGCTTCGGCCGTCGGGCCCGGCGCCCAGTCTGGGGCCGGCCCCGGCAACGGCGTGCATGCTATTGCTGCCTCGACGGTATCGCCGAATGCGCGGCGATGCGGCGCATTCAACGTCGACCACGCACGCAGCTTGGCAGTCCATTCGTCGGCGATTTCGCTCAGCACGGCGAGTCTGGCTCGCACGTCCTCGCCGCGTTTATGGTCGTGCGTGGCCGTCGCGATCATCGCATGGGGAAAGCGCCGCGTGCGTTCGGCGTTGGCTTCATGGAACGCCTCGACGCTCAGGGCGAATTCGCCCGGATCGGCCCCCACCTCGTTGCGTGACAGTAAGCGCCCGTAGCGATAGAAGGCGGTATCCTCGAGCGCCTTCGCGGCGAGCGGCGCGGTCACCTGCGAGAACAGCGTCGCTGCCATGCGTCGCTCGCGGTTGGGCTGTGCGCCGGCGCTTTGAGCCGGCGTCTTGTCGCGGCTCGGATCGAACGCTGAGTTCGGACCGCCGAGCATTCCGTCGGCGAATGACAGCACCGCGTGATCGCCGCGGGCAAGCGACCGGCGCGCGCCTTCCAGGGCGCGGCGGAAATGCGTCTCGTCCGCGCTGGTGCGCACGCCATTCTGCGGATACATCCGATAGACCGGAAAGTGCACCGCCAACTCGGCCAGTACGCGCCGAATCGCCGCGAACGTGAAGTCGCGGGTCGAGGGTTGCTCCCGGGCGATCCGATGCACGCCGCGGGCAGCTCGGTCGAGTTCGGCCGACAGGTTTTCGGCGAGTATCTTGCGGCGCGCTTCGCGCGCGGCGTCGTCGAACGATTCGTTCGTGCCTGACAGTTCGGCCCAGGTGGCCGTCAGCGGAGCTTCGCCACGCGCGTCGTGCAGCAGCGCGCCGACGTCGTTCATGAAGTCGTAGCCCGTCGTGCCGTCTACGCCCCAGTCGACCGGCAGGGTCTCGCCGCGCGCGAGAATCTTTTCCACGACGACATAGGCGCGCGAGCGATCGAGCCGCGGTGGCCGCTCGGGTTCGCGCTCGGCCAGCTTCTCGCGAAGTCGCTGGCAATATTCGCGTGGATCGACGAGTCCGTCGACATGGTCGACGCGCACGCCGTCGATCACCCCTTCCGCGAACAATCGCAGGATGAGCGCGTGGACGGCGTCGAATACTTCCGCACGCTCCGTGCGTATGGCCGCCAGCGTGCCGATGTCGAAGAAGCGGCGCCAGTTCACTTCGTCGGCGGCGGTGCGCCACCACGCGAGCCGGTAGAACTGTCGCTCGAGCAGCCGATGCAGCCGCTCTCGTGACGCGGCCGTATTCGACGAATAGGCCGAGAGCACCGCATCGAACGGCTGCGAGCCGTTCTCCGAGGCATGGGTGCGCAAGGCATCGAGCGCGGCGTGCGCGCGCTGGCGGTGCTCGGGCTGAACCGTGAGGCCCTCGAAGCGCTCGGCAAGCGCCGTTAGCGCCGGATGCTCCGCATGGGCGACGCTGCCCAGAAGTTGCGGGTAATCGATCGGGCAGATCGGAAACCGGTGGTCGGCGTAGCGGGCAAAGAAACGTCCTGCGCGCGCATCGAAGCTCAGCGTAATCCGCCCTGCCGCGAGCTCCTCGCCGTAGGGGGCGCCGAGGCACGGTGCCAGCGCCTTGCCGCGCAACGCCGGATCGGGCGAATGCCAATCGATATCGAAGTAGCGCGCATAAGTGCCGTGGCGACCCCACTCGAGTATGTCGAGCCACCAGGCGTTGTCGCCGCCGGCAATGCCCATATGGTTGGGCACGATGTCGGCGATCAGGCCCATCTGGCGCGAATGCACCGCATCGGCGAGGCGCAGCAGCGCGGCCTCGCCGCCGAGTTCGGGGTTCACGCGCGCATAGTCGATAGTGTCGTAGCCGTGCAGCGAGCCGGGCATGGCTGTCGTGATCGGCGATAAGTACAGGTGGCTCACGCCGAGCGACGCGAAATAGTCGAGGTTGGCGAGCGCATCGTCGAACGTGAAGCCACGATGCAGTTGCAGCCGTAGCGTGGAGCGCGGAACGGTCATGGTTTGCGGGGCGGTTCGGTGGCCGGGATCGGGTGCGGTGCGCGAGCGCGTTTGCGCGAAAGCGCGAGCAGGCGATCGATCAGGGCGCTGCTTTCGAAGAGCGCGTCGACAGGCGCGGTCAGGCGACGGCGCCAGTTCGGATGCTCGTCGATGGAGCCCGGCAGGTTCGGTTGGTCGGCGAGGCCCAGCAGGTCCTCGAGCGGGTATAGCGCGAGCGGGGACGGCGTCGAGGCGACGAACGCGAGCGCTTCGTCGATCGGCGCCTGATCCTTCGCCGGCGCGCCGATGCCGGGCGCGGCAACGCCCGCATGTTGGAAGGCCCGCCAAAGCGCATGGCGATCGGCGGCTCGCTCGGCATTGGCGAGCGCCACGGGATCGCGGCCGTCCGCGCGCTGCGCGGTCTGGCCGACCCGATCGCGCCACGCGATATCGGCGCCGCTCCACCAGCCGGCGACAGTCGGCAGGTCGTGAGTGGTCGTGGTCGCGATGGCGGCGCGGCTCCATTGCGCCGGCGGCACGAAGCGGCCTCCGTCTTCGCTGCGCTCGAACCAAAGCACGCGGATGCCCAGGACGCTGTGGCGCGCTAGCCGTTCGCGGAAGCCCTCCGGCACCGTGCCAAGGTCCTCGCCGATGACGATGGCGCGATGACGCGTCGATTCGAGCGCGATGAGGCGCAGCAGATCGGTAATCGGGTAGCGCAAGTAGGCGCCATCGGCCGCGCTGGCCCCTTCGGGCACGAGCCACAGGCGTCGAAGGCCGAGCACGTGATCGATGCGCAGGCCGCCGCCGTGAGCGAACGTCGCGCGCAGCATGTCGATGAATGCACCGAAGCCTTGCATGCGCATCGCGCGTGGCGAGAACGTCGTCAGGCCCCACGCCTGGCCGGCTTGATTGAAAAGGTCGGGCGGGGCGCCGACCGACACGGCGCGCAACATGTCGTCCGGGTACGACCAGGCGTGACTGCCGGCGCCGTCGCAGCCGACAGCCAGATCGGAGATGAGCCCGACCGCCATGCCGGCCTCGCGCGCGGCTCGTTGCGCGCCGTCGATTCCTCGCGCGGCAAGCCACTGCAGGAATCGATGGAAATCCACTTCGTGGCGATGTTCGCGCGCGAACGCCTCGACCTCGGGGCGACGCGGGTCCGCGAACGCCGCGGGCCAATTCCGCCAATGACCGATGCCGTGCCGGCCGCGCTGGATAGCGTCGATGGCTTCGAACCGTGCGTGGTCCTCCAGCGCGTGCGCCCCTCGCGCGCAAAACGCGTCGAACTCGCCGGCAAGCGCCGTGGCGGCAGCGCGCTCGTGCGCGCAAAACCGTTCGTAGAGCGCGCGCAACACCGTTAGCCGCAGCGCAACGGCATTGGGCCAATCGATCAGCGGCAAGCCCTCTAACGCGGTCCAGCGTTCCCGAAGCTTCGCGGAGCCGTCGGTCCCGGCCGCATCGAGCACCGCGGAGAACGCTTGCTCGCCAAGCGCGGACGCCGGATCGATATGCGCGATGTTCAACCACAGCCGAGACGACGGCGAGTAGGGGCTGAACTTACCGGCATCTGCGCTGAACATTGCATGCGTCGGGCTGATCGCCACGGCGTCCGCGCCTTGCCGGGCGCTATGCCGCGCAAACGAAGCGAGTGCGGTGAAATCGCCGATGCCGCCGTCGCCGGAGCGGCGCAGCCCGTACAGTTGCGCGCCCACGCCCCAAATCGACGCCTCGCGCGGCGCATCGGCGTCGGTGCGCCTTGCCGACGGGCTTCTGGGTGAGGCTCTCGCCTCGCGGCACGCATCGTCGATCGTGTAGCAGCGTGTGGGCGCCACCGCCAGTTGCACGCGCTGATCGCGCAAGACGAGCGTGTGATACCCAGGCTCGGCGATCGGCGCCAGCAGCGGCGATTCGCCTTTCGGCGCGCCTAGGCGGCCTTCGACGACACCGCCGCTTTCGAGCTCGATCCGATAGTCGGCCCCGGTCAGCCTCGATGCGATGGGCAAGGCCGTCGCGCGATGGCATTCGGCGGTGAGGAGCGGCGGCAGCTGGTGCGCGGCGCGCTCGGCGTCGAGCATCGCCAGCGTGTCCTTCGCCCGCTGCGGGGAATCGCACGGCAAGCCCAGCGCCGCGAGCAAGGTCGCGAGCGTCTCGGGTTTGACGCGATGCGTCCGCTTGTTCGCATCCTCCCACTGCACCTCCAAGCCGGCGCGCGTGGCGATCCGCTCGATCGTTTCGCGGCCGGGCGCCGACGCACCCGAGGATGACGCCTTGGGCGGTGTGGGCGGTGGCGAGGGTGGAATCAATGGGTCATTCATGCGCGGCTCCCGCGAGGCGCCGCGCCGCGCGTGTCGTGTCGCAATGCGAACGCGTTGACGTCGCCCGTCAGCCATGCCACGAACGCGTAGCCCGGAAGTTCATACGCATCGATGCTGTCGCGCGTGCGCGGCGGCGTTTCGAAGATGACCATGCCGTCGGGCCGTTGATCGAACGGCAGCGTGTCGGAGCTCAAGTTGAGCGCGATCGCGAGCGTCTCGCCGTCGGCTAGGCGCCAGCGCGCCACGAGTGCGTTGGCTTCGTGGTCCGTCCGGGTTCGCAACAGCGTGACGCCGAGCGATCGCGCGCCGCGCAGGCGCGGCGCGATCAACTTGGCGCGCACAGCCAACGCCGATCGATAAAAATGCATCCACGCCTCGCGTTCGCCGTGCCCGTTCGTCTGTGTCGCGGCGCCGGTTCCGTTCGGCTCTTCCTCCGTTGGCGGCGACGACAGCGCGAAAGTCTGCGCGGCGTTCGGGTCGGGGATTCTTGCCCGCCGCTCGGGGTCGTTGAACGCCGAGAACTTGGCGAACTCGCGGCGCCTGCCTTCGCGCACCGCATCGGCCAGCTCGCCCGCGTAGTCGGTGAAATAGAGGAACGGCTGGGCCGAGCCGAATTCTTCTTCCATGAACAGCAGCGGGATTTGCGGCGATAGCAGCAGCAGCGCCGTGGCGGCGAGCAGCGCTTGCGGTGCGCAAAGCGTGCGCAGGCGCTCGCCGAAGGCGCGATTGCCGATCTGATCGTGGTTCTGCAAGAACATGACGAATGCGGTCGTCGGCAGGTGTGCACTCGACTCGCCGCGGGCAGCGCCGTCATGGATCGGCGAAGGCTCGCCCTGATAGACGAAGCCCTCCGACAGCACGCGTGCGAGTTTTTCGATCGGCTTGTCCGCATACGCGCGGTAGTAGCCTTCGTGCTCGCCCGTGAGCAAGACGTGCAGCGTGTTGTGCGCGTCGTCGTTCCACTGCGCGTCGAAGTGCGTTTGCAGCAGGCTGGCCGTGTTGCGCTCGTTTTCGAGGATGAGATGGACCTGTCGCTCCGGCTCGAGAGACGTATGCACGCGGTCTGCCAGTTCGCGCAGCCAGCCGTCGTCGCCGATAGCGTGGACGGCGTCCATGCGCAGCCCGTCGAAACGATATTCGTGCAGCCAATACAGCGCGTTTTGGCAGAAGAATTCGCGCACTTCGCTTCGACGAAAATCGATGGCGGGGCCCCACGGGGTCGTCACGTCGTCGCGGAAAAATTCCCGCGCGTATTGAGGCAGATAGTTGCCGTCGGGGCCGAAGTGGTTATAGACGACATCGAGCAGGACGGCGAGCCCCAGTTCGTGCGCGCGGTCGATCAGCGCCTTGAGCTCTTCCGGGCGGCCGTAGATCGAATCGGGTGCGAACGGCAGCACGCCGTCGTAGCCCCAATTGCGGCGCCCCGAGAAATCGTTGAGCGGCATCAGTTCGATCGCCGTCACGCCGAGCTGCACGAGATGCGGTAGGCGCCGTGCGACGTTCGCGTAGCCACCGAGCGCACCGACGTGCAGTTCGTAGACCACCATTTGTTCCCACGCCCGGCCGCGCCAATCGGATTGCCGCCACGGGTAGGCAAGCGGGTCGACGACCTCGCTCGGTCCATGCACGTCCTCGGGTTGAAACCGCGATGCGGGATCCGGCACAGCAAGGTCGCCGTCGAGCCGGTAGCGATATTGGGCGCCCGCGCCGCATTCGGCTTGCGCCTCGAACCAGCCGTCGCCGGTTCGGTTCATCTCGACCGTGCCGGCTTTGCCTTGATACTCGAACTCGACGCGTACCGCCGCGCGAGACGGCGCCCATAGGCGGAAGCGTGTGCGCGGCGCACCGCCGCCATTCGGCGCGCCGATCAGTTCGGCGCCGAACGGTAACCGATGCGCGCGGCCTGCGTGCGGGTCGGATGAATGTTCGGACATGTCAGCGGCTCCTTGTTCAGGTTCTCGCACGATGAGGTGTCTAGATGGTCGGCGCGCCGGCCGGCGCCGCGTGCTCCGTGCGCAGCGGCTGTGCGGCAAGCAGGACGAACCCATGGGCGCCGACCTGCATCGGCTCGCCGTCGAGCCGATGCGCGGGCGCGTCGGGATCCGTGCTGTCGGCGAGCACATTCCATTCCAGGCGCGGCGGCGGCAGCGCGAACGATAGATCCTCGTTCGAGCCGTTATGCACCAGCAACAGCACTTCAATTCGGCCTTGCGCATCGGGGCCCGCCCGGCGCAGTACCAGCGCGCGCGCTTCGGGGTCCTGCCACGCTTCGTTCGTGAGCGGCTCGCCGCGTTCGTCGAACCATTCGACGTCTTTTACGCCAGGTAGGACATCGGCGCCGCCATGCAGAAAGCGTGTCGCGCGCAGCAGCGGGTGTTGCCGGCGCAGCGCGACCAGCCGCGCCGTAAACGCCGTCAAGGCGCGCCCTTCGACCGATTCCGCGATCCGCCAGTCGAGCCAGGACAGTTCGTTGTCCTGACAATAGGCGTTGTTGTTGCCGCGCTGGGTTCGCCCGAACTCGTCGCCGGCGGCCAGCATCGGCAGCCCCAGGGACGTGAATACGCTGGCGAGCATCGAACGGGCGGCGCGCGCGCGCATCGAGAGGATCGCCGGGTCGTCGGTCGGCCCTTCGACGCCCCAGTTTGCGCTGCAATTCTCGTTATGCCCATCGGCGTTGTTCTCGCCGTTCATGTCATTGTGCTTTTGTTCGTACGAAACGACATCGGCCAGCGTGAAGCCGTCGTGCGAAGCGATGTAGTTCACCGAGGCCCAAGTGCGCCGAAAGCGATGTCCGAACACATCGGCCGAGGCAGTGATGCGGGCGGCCAATTCGGCGCGCATCCCCGCATCGCCGCGCCAGTAGCGCCGTACGCAGTCGCGGAACTTGTCGTTCCATTCGGCGAAGCCGGGCGGATGATGGCCGACTTGATAACCGCCCGGGCCGACGTCCCACGGTTCCGCGATCAGTTTGCGCTGCGACAGCACCGGGTCTTGCCGAATGGCGTCGAAAAAGCCGGACCCCGGATCGAAGCCGGTACCCTCGCGCCCGAGCGTCACGCCAAGATCGAAGCGGAACCCATCGACATGAAACGCGTTCACCCAGTAACGCAACGAATCCATGACCATCTGCAGGACGCGTGGATGCGACAGGTTCAGCGTATTGCCGCAACCGGTGTCGTTGATGTAGTGCCGCTCGTCGCCCGGAATGAGCCGGTAGTAGCTCGCGTTGTCCAAGCCGCGCCATGAAACGGTCGGCCCGAGTTCGTTGCCTTCGCAGGTGTGGTTGTAGACGACGTCGAGAATTACTTCGATACCCGCCGCATGCAACTGCCGCACGGCGATACGCAACTCGTTCAGACGCCGCGTCGACAGATACGACGGATGCGGCGCGAAGAAGGCCGCTGTGTTGTAGCCCCAGTAGTTCGTGAGGTCTCGTTCGAGCAGGAAGCGCTCGTCGAGGAAAGCGTGAACGGGCAGCAACTCGAGCGCCGTGATGCCGAGCCGATGCAAATGATCGATGAAGCGCGACGAAGCGAGCGCCGCGAACGTCCCGCGTTCGTGCTGGCGCACGTCGTGATTGAGCATCGACACGCCGCGCAAATGCGCTTCGTAAATGACCGTTTCCGACCAGGGGACGTCGGGCCAAACATCGCGTGACCAGTCGAATGCTTCGTCGATCACCACGCCCTTGGGCACGGCGGGCGCCGAATCGCGCTTGTCCAGCGACAGATCGTGCCGGCTCGAATGAAGGCGGTAGCCGAACAGCGCATCGGCCCAGCGAAACAGGCCCGTCAGCTTCTTGGCGTACGGATCGATCAGCAGCTTCGCGGGATTGAAGCGGTGACCGTATTGCGGCTGATAGGGACCGTGCGCACGAAAACCATATACGGTGCCCGGATGCGCGCCGGGCAGATACCCGTGCCACACCTCGTCCGTGCATTCGGGCAGCGGCAAGCGAGCGATTTCCTTATGGCCCGCGGAATCGAACAAGCAAAGGTCGATCCGTTCGGCGTTCGCCGAGAACACCGCGAAGTTCACGCCGAGCCCGTCCCAAGTCGCGCCGAGCGGGTATGGCGAACCGGGATCGAGCCGATCGGGTAACGAGTTCGCCATGCCGCGTCCTTGGGTTGATCCGCTTCGTTTTTGTGGTCGTTATGGGATATCGAGCAGGCCGCGCGTCGCGCGGCGTCACTCGGCGCGCAGCACGACCGTGGCGAGCGGCGGGAGCGTGAGCACCGCCGATTGCGGCTTGCCGTGGCTTGGAACCTGTTCCGTGACGACGCCCCCGTTGTTGCCGACGTTCGAGCCGCCATACACGACGGCATCGGTGTTGAGCACTTCGCTCCACCATCCGGCTCGCTGCATGCCGATGCGATAGCCATGCCGCGGCACCGGCGTGAAATTGCAGACGACCGTCACTTCGCGCCCGCTGCCGTCGCAGCGTCGATAGGCGAACACGCTGTTCCCGCTGTCGTCGCCGACGAGCCATTCGAAACCGCCGGGCTCGGTATCGAGCGCGTGCAGCGCGGGTTCGGCCGCATAGAGCCGGTTCAAATCGCGCACGAGCGATTGCACGCCGTGGTGCATCGGCTCGTCGAGCAGGTGCCAATGCGGCGAGGCGTCGTGATCGAACTCCGCGTATTGCGCGAGCTCGCCGCCCATGAAGAGCAGCTTCTTGCCCGGGTGCGTCCACATGAAGCC
>DATJJH010000203.1:0-28192 GCA_035492395.1 Trinickia sp.
TGCAGCCCGTGACGGTGATCGTGTCGCCCATGCCGTGCTCGGACCACAGTTTCTTCTCGAACAGCTTGGGATTGTTCGCGATGACGTTGTTGGCCGCCGTCAGAATCCGCACGGTCGAACGGTAGTTCTGCTCGAGCTTGACCACGTGCAACTTCGGAAAATCCTTGCCGAGCTGAGCCAGATTCTCGAGTGTGGCGCCGCGCCAGCCGTAAATCGCTTGGTCATCGTCCCCCACCGCCGTGAACGCCGCGCGCGGGCCGGCGAGCAATTTCAACAGCTCGTACTGGCACGCATTGGTGTCCTGGTACTCGTCGATCAGCAGGTAGCGCAGCTTGTTTTGCCAGCGGTCGCGCACTGCTTCGTTCTGCGCGAACAGCTCGGCCGGCAGACGGATCAGATCGTCGAAATCGACCGCCTGATAGGCATGCAGGGTCGCGACGTAGTTGCGAAAGACGATCGCCGCTTGGTGCTCGTCCTCGTTCGACGCGCTGGCCGCGGCCGTTTGCGGATCGATGAGCCCGTTCTTCCACAGCGAAATGATCGACTGGATCTTGCGGATGAACCCTTTATCGGTCGAGCCGACTTGCTCTTGGATCATGCCGAAGCAATCGTCGGCATCCATGATCGAGAACTGCGGCTTCAGACCCAGGTGCTCGGCCTCCTGCCGCAAAATCTGCACGCCCAGCGAATGAAATGTGCAAACCGTCAACTGATTGACGGGCACCTTCCGGCCCTCTTTTCCGGGCGTCGTCAGCGTCTTGCCTTCGAGCAGCTTGCCCACGCGCTCGCGCATTTCGGCAGCCGCCTTGTTCGTGAAGGTGACGGCCGCGATATGGCGCGGCTCGAAGCCCTTGTTCTCGATCAGGTGAGCGATTTTTTGCGTGATCACGCGCGTCTTGCCGCTGCCTGCGCCGGCGAGCACAAGGCACGGGCCGTCGAGGTAGCGCACCGCTTCGCTCTGCGCGGGGTTCAATCCTGCGGACATCGTCTGTGGGTGGGTGTAACGAGGTTGGCGGCCCGCGCCCGGTCGCATCGATGCTGCGCGACGGCGGCGCGAAAGGCCGTGGAGGCAAGTGCGCGATGTTAACACGGATGCCGGGCTCCGCCCGGTGCGTCGATGGGATCGGTTCCCCGCCATGGAGAGGCATGCCACAATATTCGATTGTTTTGCCGCGCGCCCGGGCCCGCCTTGAAGGCGATACCGGTGCGCGCCTCGTCCACATGTCGCAAGACGGAGGAAAGCACGCATGGCTTCGACGTTGAAAATCGGTTTGATGGGCTACGGGTACGCGGGCGCGACGTTTCATGCGCCCGTCATCGATCACTGCGGGGCGCCTGCCGATGCCCCGGATACGCCGTACGCCCGCATCGCGGCCATCGCCACGAGCCAGCCGGAGCGCGCCCGCGCGGATTACCCGCAGGCGCGGATCGTCGCCGACATCGATGCGCTGATCGCGTCGGACGAAGTTCAATGCGTGGTCATCGCGACACCGAACGACACGCACTACCCGCTCGCCGCCAAAGCGCTCGCGGCGGGCAAGCACGTCGTCGTCGACAAGCCGGTCACGCTCACCGCGGAAGACGCACGCACGCTCGCCCGCCTGGCTCGCGAGCATGGCGCCCTGTTTGCGCCGTTCCATAACCGCCGCTGGGACGGCGATTTCATGACGCTGCGCGCGTTGATCGAGAGTGGCGAGCTCGGGCGCGTCGTCCATTTCGAATCGCACTTCGACCGCTTTCGGCCTCAGGTGCGCCAGCGTTGGCGCGAGGAGGCCGCGCGCGGCGGCGGCCTGCTGTTCGACCTCGGCCCTCACCTGATCGATCAGGCGCTGGCGCTTTTCGGCGCGCCCGAATCGGTCTACGCGACGGTCAAGCAGCACCGCGACGAGGCGAGCGCGCCCGACTACGTTCACCTGCTGCTCGGCTATCCCGACAAGGAAGTGGTCCTTCACGCGAGTGCGCTGTCGGCTATCGAACCGCCGCGCTTCACCGTTCACGGCACGCGCGGCAGCTACGTCAAAATGGGACTCGATACGCAGGAAGATCAGCTCAAGGCGGGGCTGCGGCCCGGCCAGCCGGGCTTTGGGGCGGGCAATGCCCCGGGCACGCTACGTGCTCTACAGGGCGAACGCGAAGTCGAATGCGTCTGGCCGACGCGCGACGGCGCGTATGTCGAGTTCTACCGCGCCGTCGCCGAAGCGATCCTGCGGGGCGCGGCATTTCCCGTGACGCCGCAGGACGCCATCGATGTCATGGCCATTATCGATCTCGCGAACGAAAGCGCACGCGAGGGCAGACGGTTGCCGTTCTCGCGTGTGCCTGCGTAATGTTTGCGATCGGCGATCGGCCCAGCCAAACGGCGAAGGAATCTTCATCGATTCGACCCGACGCTTGTCATCGAACGCGCCGTGCCGGACGTTTGATGTCACATGACTGGAACGATCGCCCACAAGTACGAACCCATGCAGAAGTACAAGGAGACTGGGATGCCCCGCCCGATTCGCGCACTCGTTTGCTGCGCGCTGATTTCCGCATTGGCGGCATGCGTCGCGCCGCGGCCCCCGCGCCGGCACGTACCGCCGCCTCCGCCGCCACCTCCCGTCGTCACGCCCGCGCCGCCGGTCGTGCGACCCAACCCCCACGAGGCCGAGATGGCCCGATTCGGGCAGGTGGACGAGCGCATCGACAACTTGAACCGTCGCATCGACGAACGCGTCAGCCAAGGCTACTACCCGCCGCCGACGGGCAGTGCGTACCATCATCGGCTTGACGTGATTCGCCAGGAAATGGGCGACATGGCGGCCCAGCACGACGGCGGGCTGTCGGCGGGCGAGCAGCGCATCCTGAATCAGGAACTCGACGGCGCAGCGAGAGCGATCGGCAACTGATGCTTAGGCGGGGGCGACGCCTCCAGCCTCCAGCGCAAGATGCGGCGTTGCCGACAGGTAGGCCGCGTTTTTTCGTGTTATTCGAACGGATTCAGCGCGCGGGCTTCCGTGCCGGCGAAGTCGTCCACGTTGCGTACGAGCAGCGTTGCCATGTCCCGCCTCCGTTCATCGATTGCTATTCATGCTAGCGCATTGTTCTAGCAGCCATCGTTGCTATCGCGCCATCCCCCGTTCGGCCGATCGTCGTTAGATCGCAGCGATAACGCGTGTCGATTCCTGCTTTGCTCATTCGTCGTCGAAATAACGGCGACACCGACTAGGCACGGGTCCGCTCGTGCGACGCCCGCCGTTTTCTCGTCGAATGGAGGAATGGATCCATGACTGATGCAAAAGCATTCGAATCAGCCCAACCGCTTCGCGCAGCCGCCGATTTGGCGAGGCTGCCGCGCCGCTTCCCCGGCGAAAGCGAAGCCTATCGCCAGGCGCGCAATGCGTTGCTCGAGCAGGAAATCGAGTTGCGCCGCCACATCGAGCGAGTAGCCGCCCAGCGACGCGCTCTCCCCCCCGGCGGCCAGGTGCCGGAAGACTATCGTTTCGAAGACGAGCGCGGGGCGATCACGCTGTCGCAGTTGTTCGGCGACCATGACACGCTCGTCACCTACAACTGGATGTTCGGGCCCCAGCGCGAACGTCCTTGCCCGATGTGCACCTCGCTGCTGAGCGCCCTCGACGGCGAGATGCCCGACATCCTCCAGCGCACGGCATTCGCCGTCATCGGGCGCGCGCCGGTCGATCGGCTGCTTGCGTTCAAGCGCGAGCGAGGGTGGCGCTACCTGCCGATCGTCTCCTCGGGCGGCAACACCTTCAACCGCGACTACGCGGGCGAACAGCCCGATTCGGGCGACAACCCGGCGCTCAACGTATTCGTGCGAGAAAACGGCGTCGTCCGTCACTTTTGGGCCGAGGAGATGGGGTTCGAGACGGCCGACCCGGGTCAAGACCCGCGCGGCGCGCCCGATCTCATGCCGATTTGGACGATCCTAGACAAGACGCCGCAGGGCCGCGGCGTCGATTGGTACCCGAAGCTCGAGTACGGCACGCCCGCCCGCTGAGGCGGGCGGCGTCAAAGCCGCGTGCGATCAGCGCCGCGCTTGCGTCGCCATCCGCACGGCCAGGCCAGCGAGCACCGTGCCCATCAGCCAGCGCTGCACCTTCACCCAGCTCGGGCGGGTGGCAAGGAACGCGGCAATCGAGCCGGCCATCATCGCCACGACCGTATTGACGGCCAGGCTGGCCGCGATCTGCAGGCTGCCGAGCGTCAGCGACTGCGCAAGCACGCTGCCGCGGTGCGGATCGATGAACTGCGGCAACAGCGACAGGTAAAGCACCGCGATCTTCGGGTTCAACAGATTCGTCACGAGTCCCATGACGAACAGCTTGCGCGGACTGTCGGGTGACAGCTCGCGCACTTCGAACGGCGAGCGGCCGCCCGGCTTCAACGCCTGCCAGGCAAGATAGGCCAGATAGAACGCGCCGCCGAGCCGCAGCACGTCGTACGCAAACGGCACGGCCATCAGCAACGCGGTAATCCCGCACGCCGTGCTGACCATGTAAAAGACGAACCCGAGCGCGACGCCCCCGAGGGAGATCATGCCCGCCGCTCGGCCTTGGCATAGCGAGCGCGACACGAGATAGATCATGTTGGGGCCGGGCGTCAGCGCGATGCCAAGCGCGACGAGACCAAAAGCGAGCAGCGAACTGGACGTGGGCATTGCATCTCCTCGATCGATGATGGATGACCTTACATGCCCAGGCGCGCGGCGAATCTTTCCACCGAAATCGAGCGTGCTTACGCTCGGCTCCGTCCCGCGCTCCCCGATGGTGATTTCCATCTCATGGCGCCAGTCGCGCGGACGAAACGATTATTCCATGCTTTGCGAGAATGCGTCGGCGAGTGCGCGCAATGCCGCGAATTCACGCAACGGCTGCTGCCGCTGCGGCGCCAACGCCCGCTTCGACCTCGCCGATGAGCCGTTCGATCCAGCGGCGCAGCACGCCGTCGAAGCAGACGACGGCCGCCGAGCCGGCCACGAGGCGGTAGACGTCGTTGCGCCCGACTTTCGATATTTTCGTGGGATCGAGCCAGGCGTCGTTGTTCGAGAGCAGCCGCAGCGTTTCGAGCCCGATCAGGATCGGCCACAGGCAAGCCAGACGCAAACGGATCGACAATCGCGGAATCGCAAACGTGTAGTCGGCCGCCGCGCGGTAGTGATCGAGCGCCGTCGCCATCAGTTCGACGAGGACAGGTCGCGCCCGCGACGAGGCATCCGCGGCGAGCAGCGACGCCGGCGTCAGGCCGTGGCGCTCGAGCAGAGGCAGGGGCAGATAACAGCGCCCGATGCGCAAATCCTTCGAGCAATCTCGTAGGATGTTCGTCAACTGCAGCGCCTTGCCGAAACGAACGCCGCGCGCGATTACCGCTTCGTGCGATTCGTCGAACGTGCCGGGCATATGGGCGCACGTCATCTTCGTCCAGAACTCGCCGACACAGCCGGCAACGAGATACGTGTAGCGATCGAGTTCCGACGCGTCGCGCAGCGCGGCGATCCGTCCCGAATCCTCCGCGGGAAACGTCTGCAAATCGAACTCCATGCCCGTCGTCAGGGTCGTGACGATGTCTCGCACAGCAGCGCGGTCGCATGCATCGAATTCGTCGATCAAAGCCAGCGCCGGACTGAGCGATTCGAGGAGGCGTTTTTCGTCCGCAAGCGCCTGCTGGCCCGCCACTTCATCCGCCACCTGGCCGATCATGGCCACCGTTTCCTCGCTTCGATCGCCGCCGACCGCCGCGCGCAGCGCGAGCAACAGCGCCAAGCGGCGGGCGGGGTCGATCAGCGAGGTATCGGCGATCGTATCGGCCGCGCGCGCCAGCAAATACGCAAGGCCGACGGGGTCGCGCATCCGCGCCGGCAACACGCGCAGTGTTAGATAGAACGAGCGCGATACGCTTTTGAGCAGGGGGCCGAGCAGGTCGGCTTTAGCGGTATTCGACATGGTGCGAATACTACCAGCGCGCCGAGCCGGCCTCCGGCTAGGCGGTCGGACCAGCGCGGAGCACGAGCGCCAGCCCGATCAGGATAGCCGCCATGCCGAGCAGTTCAACCGCGTGCAGCCGGTTGCCGAGAAACGCGTAGTCCATCAGCGCGGTCACGATCGGCACCAGATAAAACAAGCTCGTGACGTTGACGAGATCGCCGCGCTGCACCAAGCGATAAAAGAGCAACTGGGCCAGCACGGAAATGACGAGCCCGAGCCAGAGCAAGGCGACTAGGAGTGTCGCATCGAGGTGCAACGTCAGTGGCATCGACGGTGCAATCGCCGCGCACAGTACGAGGCTGACAGCGTTTTGCAAGGGCAGCACATCGATCGGCGCCTGCGCGATGCGCTTTTGCAAGATTGCACCCGCGGTGATACAGGCGAGCGACCCCAACGCGAACGCCGCACCGCTGGCCGACGCCGCCGCGCCGCCGCTCGGGTGCACGGCGAGCGCCAGGCCCGCCAATGCGACGCCGAGCCCAGCCAGACGCCGCGGCGAATGGCGGCGCTGTGTCGCGAGCATCGTCAGGATGGGCTGTGCGCCGAGAATCGTCGCGAGCAAACCCGGCGTGAGCCCGCGCGCGAGCGCCAAGAAGTAGCAGATCGAATAGCCGCCCGTGAGCAGTGCGCCCGTCAAAGCGACGCGCACGCGCGTACCGCGCGCGGGCAGCCAGCGGCCGCGTCCGAGTCCGAACACGGCGAGCGCCGCCGAAGCCAGCGCGAATCGCAACAACAAAAACGCAAAGGCCGATGCGTGCTCGACGCCGAGTTCGGCGAAAATCGCGCCGCTGCTCCACAGCAAGATAAAAAGCGTGGTCGTGCCGTAAGCCGCCATCGCAGCTCGAATGGAATTCATTTGACAATCACCTGTGCCAATGTGCAATGACCCGCGCAGGCGCACGCCGTCCGCGTTCGATCACGCGGAGCAAGGCGCAATTGCGCCGGCGAAAGCGGGGGAAAAGTCGGCTAAGTCGGCCGTTACGCGCGCGCCGTTGGGGGCGCGGCGATACCGACAATTGCTACCAGCCTCGGCGGGGGAGGCGAGCCGGCTTGCACGTGCACGACGATAGCTCGATGCGACTCGCCATGCGGCGCGCACCCCACGCCGACGGAAACGTCGGGCACGCAGGTTACGAAGCCGCGGGGGCGCAGAGAGGTCGTCATCGAAATCGCAGGTGAAAGGTTGAGCGCCGATCGCATGATGCGTTGAACTCGATCGGCCGTACGAAAGACTACTCGCGGCGCATTATTTGCGCAACTGCCACCTACCGGTGCGCGACCGCGCGGGAAGACGGTGCCATACTGACCGACGCCCTCGTCCGTTCGCCGCTAGGCGCTCACCGAACATGGATCGCTACATCCCATGACCGTCGTGGCCAATGTCGTTCTCATCCTGCATGCGCTTTTCGTGTCGTTCATCGTCGGCGGGTTCGCGGCGATCTGGCTCGGGGCAGCGCTCGGCTGGCAATGGGTGCGCGAACGCGGCTTCCGATTCGCGCATTTGCTCGCCGCCGCCATCGTCGCCCTGCTCGCGGCGCTCGACGTTCCTTGTCCGCTGACCGTGCTGGAAGACTGGCTGCGCACCGGCAGCATCGGGCCGCAAGGGTTCATCCAAGAGTGGGTCGGCAGGCTGCTCTACTACGACCTGCCGATGTGGGTCTTCACGCTTGCCTACGTTCTTTTCGCGCTCGTCGTGCTGCTGACGTGGCGATACGTGCCTCCGGCACGGAAAGCACGGCGATAGACGCAATGGACACCGCACTCATCGGCACATCAGCCGGGCGGCTACTGCGCTTGCACGGCATCCTTCAGCTTTCCCGCCGCCTCTTGCACGGCCCGCGCCTCGCGCACCTTCCCCATTTCGGCGTACAGCTTCGCAAGATTGCCCAGCACCCGCGCATAGTCGGCGCGGTAGGAAGCCGGGTCTTTTTTATCGAGCGCACCGTACAGCGCGACCGCGCGCCGAAACGCGTCCTGCGCCTCGTCTCGGCGGCGCGTCTTGCTGAGCAGTACACCGAGATTGTTCAGCGTGCGCGCTTCGTCGGCGCGGAGCGTACCCGGTGCGCCGCGCTGCAGCACTTGCAGCGTGCGCAGCGACTCGCGGTAGGCATGCTCGGCCTGCGACGGCCGGCCCTCCTTGCGATAGAGCACGCCCAGGTTCGTCAGCGTGCGAGCCATGTCGGGGGCGTCGTGCCGCGGACTTTCTCGCGCGAGTAGCCTGCGGATCGCCAGCGCTTCTCCGTACGCCTGTTCGGCATCGGCAAATTGCCCGCCGTCGCTGTACAGGTTGCCCAGGTTGTTCAGCGTTCGCGCCAGCGCGGCCCGATGCGCGAGCGCGTTCTCTCGCACGAGCGCGCGCTGAAGATCGAGCGCTTCGGCGTACGCGTTCTGGGCCTCGTCGCGCCGATGGGCCGACGCATAGAGTACGCCGAGGTCGTTCAACGTCCTCGCCAGATCGGCCGAGTAGGCGTTCGCATCGTGCTGCGCCAGCGCCCGCTCGAGCTTGAGTGCTTCGCGGTAGGCGTCGATGGCATCGCTCGGCCGCTCGGCGTCGCGATAGAGCGTCGCGAGTGCCTCGAGCACCTGCGCGACGGCCGGCCCGTAGCGGTCCGGTTGCTCGCGCGCGAGGCCCCAGTAAACGCCGAGCGCGTGCAGATCGGCCATCTCGGCATCCTGCGGCAATGCGAGGACCGCATAGAGACGCCCCATCCGGGCCAGCGCACGCGCGAGGCGCGGCTGCCATCGATCGGGCTTGGCTTGCGCGAGGACTTGGTAGCGCAGGGCGAGCGCCTCGACGATGGGCTGGGCTTGTTCGAGCTGATGTCCTTCCTCGAGCAGATCGCTGTAAAACTCGGCGATGTCGACATCGTTCGGCTGCAGCGCGTGGGCGATTCGTAAGAAGGTCAATGCGCGTTTCGGAGAGAGGCGCAACCACTCGACGACGCCCGCTGTGAAACAGCGCGCGGCGGTCAAGGCGTCAGGCGCGCCGGGTTCGGAAAACGCTTCGACGAGCAGCGCAGCCGCCGTATCGAGATCAAGCGCCGCGATCGCGGCATCGATCTGCGCCTCGAGGGGATCGTCGGTCCACGCCACGCGTGTGAGCCGGCGCAGCAGCGCGTAACGAGCGCTCCAGCTGCGCGCCAGCGCGGCGAAATCGAGGTCGGCACGCCCGCCACCTTGGGACGCCAGCACGACGACGAGCGCGCCGACGCGCTCGAATGCCTGCGCGGGCGCCGCCTGAAACATGACGTTCGCGGCTTTCGCCAGCGCGACACGCTGGCTGCCCGGCAATTGCACGCGTCGCGCGGCGCGGTCGACGTCGGCGGTCAATCGCGTCAGTTGGCCGGCGGGCAGCCCGCAGTCCCGATCGAAGCGAAACCCGTGTTCGACGTCCGTCACGGAAAACGCGGGCACGCACGTCGCCTGCGGCGCGCCCGCGGTGTCAGCGGCCGTCGCCGTGAGAGCCTGCGCCATCGCTAGGCCCGCCAGCCATCGACGCGCGCGCCGAATCGTCATGCTCGTCTTCTCGTGGCGGAAGGCCGCCAATGCATATATGAAGAACGCCCCGCGCGCGGCCGTATGTTGGCAAGCGCACATCCATGCGCCGTCGTCCGTTGCCGGGGTGCAAGCCACGCCACATAGTGCCCAGCATAGGCTCATTAGCGCGCCCCTGTCGGGCGAAATGGCGCCGTCGATTCGACACCATGCGTAGGCAAGCCACCCATCTCGCGACTCGCCCGCGTTGCCCCGCCTGCGGCGCCTTCTGGCCGGTCGGCTCGGCAATCTGCGCTCAATGCGGGCGAGCGCGCGCGCTCCCGTTCGCGCCCCCGCCAGCGGTGAACGACAAGGCGGCCGGCGGCGCCGCGACGAAACGCCTCCTCGGCAACGTACTGCCGCGACATTGGACCCCGGCCGACCCGAACGGCGCGCGCCGATGGGGCCTAAGCTTCGGGGCGGGCGTCGTGTTGTTCGTGGTGGTCGGCGCTTTCGGGATCTATATGGCCGCCGCGGAATTCGACGACAGCGCTTGGAGCCGAGCGAACACGCCCCACACGCGCGAGTCGCCCACGGGCGCGAGCGACGCCTTCGCGCAGCGTGACGCGCCGCTCCCTTCGACGAGCGCACTCGTCGCATCGTTAAAAGCGCAAATCGCCAATGCGTACGCCGAAGCGGCGGCGGACGCCGATCGCCTGCGCGTCCCTCCGGCGCTTGAACACCGCGCAAAGGAGCGCCCACGTCCCGTGCCGGCGCAACAGACGGCGCCCACCGAGCACATGGGGCGCATGGGGCGCACGTCCGAGACGAGCGCGACGCCTGCGCTCCGCGCGCCGATGCCCGAGCAACGTCCGTCGACGCGAGCGGCGCCTGCAAAAGCGGGTCATGCGCAGGAAGCCGCATCCGTCGCCGGTAGATCGGCTACCACGCGCACATCGCCGCCCGGCTCGGCGCCACTCGCGCGGCCGGCGCCGTCACCGCCTGCTGCCATTCATCCAATCGAAGATGACGCAAAGCCGACAGCGGCCGATGCGGCGGCGCAGCGCAATGCCGCCTCGCCCGCGATCCCGCCAGACGCCGCACATCTACCTTTGCTGCGTGCCGCACCCGCCGACCTTGTTCCGGGCCAATCGGACACGCCATCGGTGTCGGTCGTACCCGCGCCCTCGCCGCCGAACGGCATCGAAGCAACACCGCCCCGCCCCTCGCCTCCGGCCGAATCGCGCGAACACACAGCCACGCCCCCCTGCGGATCGGAGGAAGGAAGCAGCGGGTGCTCCCGGCCGAGTGCGGCGGAACCGGGTTCCACCGCGCCACGAGAAGCAGTGCCGCCGGCAAGCGCGCCGGTCGAGCGCGCCGCACCGGCCGCCCCCGCGGCGCGGCAGAGCGCGAAACCGCCTGTCTCGTCCTTGTACCGCGGCGCATCCACAGTCATCAAACGTAGGCCGCCGTCGTCAAGCGCCCAGTCGGCAAGCCCAAACCGCGGCAGCAGTCGTGCCGGGCGGCGCGTGGCGTCGAGCGGCCAGCCGCGCACACAAAGATCCGATGCGACGCCTCGTCCGGCGCCGACCGCCTTCACGCTGCCGCGCTTCTTTTCCGCGCTGTGGCCGCCCGCTTTCTCACCGCCGTTGCCGAAGCCGCCGCCTCCAATCGATTTGTCCGACAATCAACGCTCGCTCTATCGTGGGCATTGACCGCCGTAGCCAAAAGCCGGTTGGCCGCGCAGATCTGCCGACCGGCTGACCCGCCGACCTAGTGACGAGCCGATCCGCCATGCGCCTGCTATCTTGCCGCGCCGGCCTTCGCCCGCCGCCCTTGCTCCCGAATATCGCCGAGCGTCGCGGAAGGCGTGCTGACTTCCTGCGGCACGCGTATTTCGATGAGCGCGGGCCGCCCGCTCGCGACGCATCGATCGAACGCGGGCAAGAACTCCGCTGTGTGCTCGACGGTTTCGCCGTGCGCGCCGAACGAGCGCGCGAATGCGGCGAAGTCGGGATTCGTGAGCCCGGTGCCGTGCGTGCGCCCAGGGTAATGACGCTCCTGATGCATGCGAATCGTGCCGAAATGCGCGTTGTTGACGACGATGAAGATGACGTTCAAGCCGTACTGCATCGCCGTGGCGAGCTCCTGCGACGCCATCATGAAGCAGCCGTCGCCGGCGAGCGCAACGACCGTGCGCGCCGGGTAAAGCGCCTTCGCCGCAATAGCGGCCGGCACCCCGTAGCCCATCGAACCGCTCGTCGGCGCGACTTGCGTGCGCCATTGCCGATACGCGAAATGCCGATGCAGCCAGATGGCGTAGTTGCCGGCGCCGTTCGTGACGATCGCATCGCTCGGCAGCCGTTCGCGCAATTGCACCATGATCTCGCCGAGCTGCACATCGCCGAGCATCGGCCGCGGCGCACGCCATTCGAGGTAAGCGCTATGCGCCTGCCCGGCTTCGCCCGCCCAAGCGAGCGGCTCGCGCGGCTCGAGCGCCGCCAGCGCGGCCGCGATCTCGGGCATGCCCGAGACGATCGGCAGGTCGGCGGCGTATACGCGGCCAAGCTCTTCCGCGCCCTGATGCACGTGCACGAGCGTTTGCCGCGTCTTCGGAATATCGAGCAGCGTATAGCCGCCCGTCGTCGCTTCGCCCAGGCGAGGACCGATCACGAGCAGCAGATCCGATTCGCGGATTCGCGCGGCAAGCGCCGGATTGATGCCGAGCCCGACATCGCCCGCGTAATTCGGATGATCGTTGTCGATCGTGTCTTGGTAGCGAAAGGCGCAGCCGATCGGCAATTGCCAAGTCTCGACGAACTTGCGCAGATCGCCGCACGCTTGCTCGTTCCACCCGCTGCCGCCCGCGATGACCATCGGCCGCCGCGCGTGCTGCAGCCTCGCGCGCAGTTCTTCGATTTGCGCGGCCGAGGGCGAGGCCGCGACACGCTTGAACGCCGGCGCGCCGGGCACGCGAGGGCACGGATCGGAGAGCATGTCCTCGGGCAGCGCGAGCACCACGGGCCCCGGCCGTCCCGCGCAGGCGGTGTGGAACGCATGGCTCAGGTATTCGGGAATACGCCGCGCGTCGTCGATCTGCGCGACCCACTTCGCCATCTGGCCGAACATGCGCCGATAGTCGATCTCTTGAAATGCCTCGCGATCGAGGTGGTCGCGCGCGCATTGACCGATGAGCAGGATCATCGGCGTCGAATCCTGAAAGGCGGTGTGCACGCCGATCGACGCATGCGTCGCACCGGGCCCGCGCGTGACGATCGCGACGCCCGGACGTCCCGTCAGCTTGCCCGTCGCCTCGGCCATGTTGGCCGCGCCCGCCTCATGGCGGCAGACGAACGTGCGAATGCGCTCGGTTTCGTCGTGAAGCGTATCGAGCACGGCAAGAAAACTCTCGCCCGGCACGCTGAAAACACGATCGACTCCGTGCGTGATGAGCGCATCCACGAGCAGACGCGCTCCGGTCACGTTGGCGTTATCGGCGGCATTCGACATCTGCGGCAACCTCCTGACTGTCTGTGATGTTGTTCGAATAAGGAACCAAGTCGTTCGCAAAAGGAACGACCCAACAGCGAAGCGAGAGACGGCGTCGACAGCTTACGCCTGCGTGGCGCGCGCTGCCACTGCCAGCGGAGGGAGGAGGTGTGCGGCACGAGCGCATGTGCAGCCGGCGCACGGAGGCGGCGATTCAGCGATTTTTCGGCTGCTGCAGCGAGCAAGGCAACGATCCATTCGAAGCCGTTGCTAACTGCGGAGAAGAACCGATGCGAGCCGACGAATCAGCACTCGACGATATTGACGGCCAGGCCGCCGCGCGACGTTTCCTTGTACTTCGTCTTCATGTCGGCGCCCGTTTCGCGCATCGTCTTGATGACCGAATCGAGCGACACGTAGTGGCTGCCGTCGCCGCGCAAAGCCATCCGCGCCGCGTTGACGGCCTTGACCGAGGCCATCGCGTTGCGCTCGATGCACGGGATCTGCACCATGCCGCCCACCGGGTCGCACGTGAGCCCGAGGTTGTGCTCCATGCCGATCTCGGCCGCGTTCTCGACTTGCTTGGGCGTGCCGCCAAGCACCGCCGCCAGCGCGCCGGCCGCCATCGAGCACGCCACGCCAACCTCACCTTGGCAGCCCACTTCGGCGCCCGAGATCGATGCATTGAGCTTGTAGAGCATGCCGATCGCGGCAGCCGTCATGAGGAAATCGATGACGCCCTGCTCGTTCGCGCCCGGCACGAAGCGCGTGTAGTAATGCAGCACGGCGGGAACGATGCCTGCGGCGCCGTTGGTCGGGGCCGTCACCACGCGGCCGCCCGCCGCGTTCTCCTCGTTGACGGCGATCGCGTATAGGTTGATCCAATCGACCATCGACAGCGGATCGCGCAGCGCTTGTTCCGGATTGCCCGAGAGTGCGCGGTATAGCTGCGGCGCGCGGCGTTTGACCTGAAACGGCCCCGGCAACGTGCCGTCGGCGTCGGGATTGCCGATGCCGCAGCCGCGCGCAACGCACGATTGCATCGCATCCCAGATCTTCAGCACGCCGGCACGCGTTTCCTCTTCCGAACGCCAAACGCGCTCGTTGTCCCACATGATCTGGGCGATCGACTTGCCCGTCGAGGCACAGAGCGCGAGCAGTTCGTTGCCGGTGCTGAACGGATAAGCGCGTTCGTCGGCCGCCTGCAGCACCTTCGTATTCGGCGCGCCGGCCGTCACGACGAAACCGCCGCCGACCGACAGATACGTCGCCTCGCGCAGAATCGCGCCGGCCGCATCGGCCGCGCGCAGCTTCATGCCGTTCGGATGCTCGGGCAAAGCTTGCCGGTAGAAGGCGATCTGCTCCTTCGGCGAAAACCCGATCTCGTGTCGGCCGCCCAGCGCCAGGCGGCGCGACGTCTTCACGGTGTCGAGCCGCGCGGCGATCGTCGACGGATCGACGGTGTCGGGCGCGTCGCCCATTAAGCCGAGCATGATGCCGCGATCGGTGCCGTGACCTTTACCGGTCGCACCCAGCGAGCCGTAGAGCTCGACCTTGACCGACGCCGTCTGTTCCAGCAACGCGTCGCGCTCGAGTCCTTGCACGAACAACAAGGCCGCGCGCATGGGCCCGACCGTGTGCGAACTCGACGGGCCGATGCCGATCTTGAACAAATCGAAGACGCTGACTGCCATGGCTGCTCCAAATGCGGATCGAGGCGACGCACGCGAACGGCGAGCGCGCGCCTCGGAGGTTAAGTTGTTCGCGCCTTGCCGCAACGGCAGAGATCGTCATCGCCGTCATTCGGCGCAACCTTCGGCCGGCATTGCGCGAGGCGCGCAAGCTTCGCTATCTCGCCGGCAGCGGCAAGCACACCGCCAGCCACGCGGGCGGCATCGGCGACAGGCGCAGCGCGACGCTCGCATAACGGCCCGACAGCCGCGCGGCGAGGTGAAACAATTGCGCCGAATTTTTCGGGTCCCACGGCCCCGAATAGCCCGGCAGGCCCGCTTCGCGCCGCTTCGCATCGAACGCGACGCTCGAATGCACGAATTCCTCGTGGGTTTTCTCCCCGAGCGCATACGGCACGAGCCAATCGAGCGCCAGTTGCAACGATGCGCCGTTTTGCGCGCGCTCCCCGAGCCAATTGCGGTTGTGACGCCGGGCCGCCAGCGCCGCGACGACGAGCGGCTCCAAGTCGTACGTCACGTAGTGAAGCGCGTCACGCTCGGCGAAATCGACCGTCGCGCCGTCGGCCGCGACGTTTTCGCCGATCTGCTCGATGAACAGCCGCTGCGCCGTATTGATCAGCTTGCGGTCGTCGAGCGTGAACGCCGCCATCGCGACGAGCTTCACGCGATGGCTCTCCCAATTGTTGCGGTACGTGCCCGAAAGCGGCCGGGGCTGCGCATCGACGCGCTCCGCATAGCCGTTCCCAAGCTTGGCGATGAACGCCGTCGCCGCATTGCGCGTCTTGACCGGCAGCGCGCTCGCGGTCATGTCGTAAGCGAGAATCAACGAATCGAAGTGGGTTTCGTCGATGGGGTTGAAGCTAGGCTGGTAAGTCGTGGTCCACGCCAGCAGAAAACGGTCGACGAGACGCAGATACCGTTCGTCGCCCGTCGCGCGCCATACGAGCGCCGCGTCGCGCATGAGTTCGAGATCTTGCTGCGCCTCGACGCTTTGATCATAGATGCCCTCATGCGGCAACGTGCCTTCGGTATGCAGCCGCGCGAGCGCCTTGGGCTGATCGTTCAGGCGCGCAGCCACGCGCTTGACGAGCCCCTGCGCGATGGGCGCGGCGCTCGTGCGCTCGCTCGTCTGCATGGCCGGCGCGGCGCAAAAGTTCATCGCCGCATGCGCCGAGCCCTGCGGCGCGACGACACCCGCACAGGCAAACAGCCAGGCGGCAAACGACGCGCCGGGTCGTTTCATTGCATCGGCAACCCGCACGCGCACCGTCGTCGCCGGCTCCACCTCTCGCCCCATCCGTCGCTCCTTCGTTGACTTGATCGCGGTTTGAGATGGTAGCCGGTATTTGCGACGAACGATGCGCGGATCGTCGCCTTCGGACGTTCGGCTTTCGCCTTTGCCGTTAAGCGTAGTCCGCCACGGGCACGCACGAGCAAAACAGGTTGCGATCGCCATAAGCGTTGTCCGCGCGCCCAACCGGCGGCCAGTACTTGCGCGTCACGAGCGAAGGCAGCGGATACGCTGCCGCCTCGCGCGAGTAGGCATGCGGCCACTCGTTCGCCGTCACCACGGCCGCCGTGTGCGGCGCGTGCTTGAGCGGATTGTCCTCGCGATCGGCCCGACCCTCTTCCACGGCCCGGATCTCTTCGCGGATCGCGATCATGGCGTCGACGAAGCGGTCGAGTTCTTCCTTCGATTCCGATTCGGTCGGCTCGACCATCAGCGTGCCCGGCACCGGGAAGCTCATCGTCGGCGCGTGGAAGCCGTAGTCGGCCAGCCGCTTGGCGACGTCGTCCACACTGATCCCGCTCGCGTCCTTGATCGGGCGCAGGTCGAGAATGCACTCGTGCGCGACGAGCCCGCCGGGGCCGGCGTACAGCACCGGGTAGTGCGGCGCGAGGCGCTTGGCGACGTAGTTCGCATTGAGGATCGCGACTTCCGTCGCCGCCGTGAGGTTCTTCGCGCCCATCATCGCGATATACATCCACGAGATCGGCAGAATCGAAGCGGACCCGTAAGGGGCGGCCGACACGGCGCCGATGCCGTTTTCGGCGCGGCGGTACCCCGAGGAAATCTGATTCGGCAGGAATTGCGCCAAGTGAGCGCCGACCGCCACCGGGCCGACGCCCGGGCCGCCGCCGCCGTGCGGAATGCAGAACGTCTTGTGCAGGTTCAAATGCGAGACGTCGCCGCCGAACTGCCCCGGCGCCGTCAGCCCGACCATCGCGTTCATGTTCGCACCGTCGACGTACACCTGACCGCCATGCGCATGCACGATCTCGCAGATCTCGCGCACGTTCTGTTCGAACACGCCGTGCGTCGACGGATAGGTGATCATGATCGCCGCCAGATTCGCGGCGTGTTCCGTCGCCTTGGCGCGCAAGTCGGCGATGTCCACGTTGCCCTGATCGTCGCACGCAACCACGACGACCTTCATGCCTGCCATGTGCGCCGAGGCGGGGTTCGTGCCGTGCGCCGAGGCGGGAATGAGGCAAACGTCGCGATGGCCTTCGCCCCGCGAGGCGTGATAAGCGTGGATGATCAGCAGACCGGCGTATTCGCCCTGCGAGCCGGCGTTCGGCTGCAGCGAGACAGCCGCGTAGCCCGTCGCCGCGACGAGCATCTGTTCGAGCTGGTCGATCATTTCCCGATAGCCGACCGTCTGCTCGGCCGGGGCGAACGGGTGAATCTGCGAAAACTCCGGCCACGTGACGGGCAGCATCTCCGAGGTCGCGTTCAGCTTCATCGTGCACGAGCCGAGCGGAATCATCGACCGGTCGAGCGCCAGGTCCTTGTCGGCTAGGCCGCGCAGATAGCGCAGCATCTCCGTCTCCGAATGGTGACGGTTGAAAACGTGGTGCGTGAGGTAGGCGCTCGTGCGCACGAGCGTCGCGGGCAACGCGGCCGACTCGCCGCCGTGGCCGTCGCTTTCCGCACGCGTAAGCGCGGCATCGAGCACGTCGACGTGCGGCACGTCGATCGCGCCGGCTGCGTTCGCGAAGAGCGCCAGCAAGTCGGCCAGATCGGCGCGCTTGGTCGTTTCGTCGATCGATACGCCCACGCGGGTGTCGCTCACGCGGCGCAGATTGATGCGCATCCGCTTGGCGGCATCGTGCACGGCGGCCGTGCGCGCGCCGGTCTCGATCGTAAGCGTGTCGAAGAACGTATCGTTGACGACCGTATAGCCGAGTTGCTTCGCGCCGGCGGCCAACAACGCGCACATGCGATGCACGCGCCGCGCGATCGTCTTCAGGCCGCTGGGGCCGTGATAGACGGCGTACATGCTCGCCATGATCGCGAGCAGCGCCTGCGCCGTGCAGACATTGGAGGTCGCCTTCTCGCGGCGAATATGCTGCTCGCGCGTTTGCAGCGCGAGACGCAGCGCGCTCTTGCCTTGCGCGTCGACCGTCACGCCGACGAGCCGGCCCGGCATTTGCCGCTTGAACGCATCGCGCACGGCCATGTAGGCCGCATGCGGGCCGCCGAAGCCGACGGGCACGCCGAAGCGCTGCGACGTGCCGACGGCCACGTCGGCGCCCCATTCGCCCGGGGGCTGCAGCAACGTGAGCGCGAGCAAATCGGCCGCGACGACGACATGACCGCCCGCCGCATGCACGGCTTCGGTCAGCGCCCGGTAGTCGCACACGTCGCCGCCCACGCCCGGGTACTGCAAGAGTACGCCGAAGGCGTTCGCCGAGGCGGCCGCCTGCGCCGGACCGACCTTCACTTCGATGCCGATCGGCTCTGCCCGCGTGCGCACGACCTCGATCGTCTGGGGCAGCACGTCGTCGGCCACGTAGAAGACGTTCGACTTCGCCTTGCCGGCGCGCTGCAGCAGCGTCATCGCCTCGGCTGCGGCCGTGGCTTCGTCGAGCAGCGACGCGTTCGCGATTTCGAGCCCCGTCAGATCGCCGATCATCTGCTGGAAGTTGAGCAGCGCTTCGAGGCGGCCTTGCGAGATTTCAGGTTGATACGGCGTATAGGCCGTGTACCACGCCGGATTTTCCAGCACGTTGCGCAGAATGACGGCCGGCGTGTGCGTGTTGTAGTAACCCTGCCCGATGTAGGAGCGGAACACCTCGTTCTTGTCCGCGAGCTCGCGCAGCCGCGCGATCGCTTCCGCCTCGCTGCGCGGCTCGGCGAACGGGCCGAGCGGCAGCGGGTCGGTGCGGCGGATCGCACGCGGAATCACCGCGTCGATCAGCGCGGCGCGCGACGCGAAGCCGAGGGCTTCGAGCATGGCGCCCTGATCCGCGTCATCCGGGCCGATGTGCCGCTCGGCGAAGGCGTCGTGCACTTCGAGCGCGGCGAGCGAGTAAGGGGTGCGGTTCATCAAACGATCCGGATGTTCGAGCTTCATGATTGGGCAGCGGTTGTGCGCGGCGGTCCGACTCGATGGGTCACGATCGCCCTGGGACGAGACGCGCCGCGCGGCAAGGAACGGGAGGGGAAAACTCAGCCTACGAGCTTTTGATAGCCGTCGGCGTCGAGCAGGTTGTCGATCGACGAACCGGCCGCGAGCTTCACTTTGAAGAGCCAGCTGGCGTAGGCGTCTTGGTTGACCGCATCGGGCGTGTCGACCAGCGCCTCGTTGATCTCGACAACTTCGCCGGAGACCGGCGAATAGATGTCGGAAGCCGCTTTTACCGATTCGACGACGCCGATCGAGTCACCGGCTGTAATCGCCTTGCCCACCGCCGGCAGTTCGAGGAAGACGATGTCGCCGAGCGTTTCTTGTGCGTGATCGGTGATGCCCACCGTCACGGTGCCGTCCGCTTCGGCTTTGACCCACTCGTGTTCCTCGGTGTACTTCAGATCGGCCGGAACGTTGCTCATGTATTGCTCCTGGTGAAATAGGAAATGCGTTGTATAGGGAGGCCTTAAGCCAGTGCAGGGACCGAAACACGCGCGCAGCGCGGCGCTTTACGCGGCGAGCACCTTGCCGTTGCGCACGAACGGCAGTTTTACCACGCTTGCGGGAAGCGCTTTGTCCCGAATTTGGACGTGCACCACGTCGCCGGGACGCACGCCCTTGGGCACACGCGCGAACGCGATCGATTCTTGCATCGACGGCGAGAACGTGCCGCTCGTGATTTCGCCTTCGCCATGCGGCGTCACGACCTTCTGGTGCGCGCGCAGCACGCCGCCGGCCTTGCCGTTCTCCTTTTGCAGGATCAGACCCACGAAATCCTTTTGCGTGCCGTCGCGTTCGAGCGCAGCGCGGCCCACGAATTCGCGCGGGGCCGACAAATCGACCGTCCAAGCGAGGCCCGCGTCGAGCGGAGAAACGCCTTCGTCCATGTCTTGCCCGTACAGGTTCATGCCCGCTTCGAGCCGCAGCGTGTCGCGCGCGCCGAGCCCGCACGGGCGCACGCCCGCGCCCTGCAGCGCTTGCCACAGTGCGGCGACCTGCGCGGCCGGCACGACGATCTCGAAGCCGTCCTCGCCCGTGTAGCCCGTGCGGGCAATCGTCAGTTCGCCGTAGGGGGCGATGTTCGCGCGCGCCGCATTGAACGGCTTGAGCGCTTCGGTCGCCTCGCGCGCTGTCGGCAGCACTTGCCACACCTTGGCGCGCGCGTTCGGGCCCTGCACGGCGACGATGGCGAAATCGCGGCGCGGCGTGATGGTCAGCCCGAAGTCGCGCTCGGCGTTCAAGCGGCTGAACCAGGCGATGTCTTTCTCCGCCGTGCCGGCGTTGACGACGACGCGGAAGAAATCATCGGAGAAAAAGTAGACGATCAGATCGTCGATGACGCCGCCCTCGTCGTTCAGCATGCACGAATACAGTGCACGGCCGGGCGTTTGCAGCTTGCCGACGTTGTTCGCGACCGCATATTCGAAGAACGCGCGGGCGCGCGCGCCCGTGAAGTCGACGACGCACATATGCGAGACGTCGAACATACCGGCATCGGTACGGACGGCTTGATGCTCGTCGATCTGCGAGCCGTAGTTGACGGGCATGTCCCAGCCGCCGAAATCGACCATGCGCGCATTGAGGGCACGGTGAGTGGCGTTCAGCGGGGTGTATTTCAATTCGGTCATCTGGGGCCTCGGCGCGCAAAGGTTTCGCGAAAACAAAAAAGGGCCATGCCGACCTGCGCGCACTGGACTCGACTGCTCGAATGCCTAGCGCAAACGCGGTGCATGACCCCTCTGTCCTCGGTACCTGAGAGATTGCGCTAGCCGGAACGATTCTGCGTTGCCGAACATTGCGCGCGCCCCTTCGGTGGGCGATTGGCTCGGCTACGCGCGTCTTGAACGCCGCGGGTGCGAGCTACCGCCGCTCTCCAGAGTGCGAAAAGCTGCCAATTGGCGGGCCTTTCGACGCGGTCGGTCCTTTTTGCCTGAGAGTTTGTGGGTGTGCCCCTTCGGCGGCGCCCGCCGGCGGGTTGAAAAACCCTACCGCGAACACGCTCTCCCGACGCGTGCGCGAAATTTACGCGAGCGACAGGGGGTTGTCAAATCGCGACATTAGACAGGCGTGCGAGACAAATGTGAGGAGGAATGTGCGATGCAAGCCAGCAGGCTCGGCGAAGACGCGCTAACTTACTGATGTGCGCGACGAACTACGAACGCGCCGCTCAGTCCACTGGGATGTTCGACGGGAATAGCGGCGCGTGCAGCCTCGTCTCAGGAAGAGCGGCGTAGGCGAGACGTGCCCGCGGCAACACAGAGGAGGAAAGCTTTATGTCGAACCGATTTTGCTGCACCGACCCCGACATTCGCCTATTGGCCGCGGGCCGCGTGCGCCTCGCTTCGAGCCAAGCCCTGGAACGCGCGATGACGCCGCTCGTCGAGCGCGCGCGCACCGTCCCGACTGGTACGCTGGCCGACGTCTTCCGCGACGTGGACACCGAAGCCTTGCTGTTCGTCGCCGCCTGGCGCGTGGTTCGCTTCGAAGCGGCCGAGCGCACGGTCGTCGACGCCATCGCGCATGCCATCGAGCCGCTGCGCGGCGACGCCGCACCCGAGTGGGTCGACGTGGCCGTGCCCGCCGGCGCGTGGACGTCCGGCCGCAGCGGGCCGGGCGATTGCCTCGTGCTCGTGCGCCAGCCGCTCGAAAAACCCGACGCCCGCATTCAGACGAGCTGGATCGACCGCGTCTTACTGGCGCTGAATGGGGACGCGGAGCCGCCCGGCGGATTGATCTCGGCGAATTTCTTCGCCACGCACGACGAGGCCACGGTGCTGAATTTCTCGCGCTGGACGAGCGCGGACGCCCACCGCGAGGCTGTCGCGCGCGGCCATTACGGGCAGCAGGGCAGCGCAGGCACGTCGCCGCTCTGGCAAACGACGCGCGAACACCCTGGCATTCGCGTCGACCACGAGGTGTGCCGGTATGTCCGCGTGTCGTAGGCTGCGACTTAACCGCGCACGCCCACGCGGTACTTCGTCACCTGCCGATAGGGTTTGTCGGCGCGCGAGATCACGTCTTCCCGATCCGCCATGTTGATCTGATTCGGGAAGCCGCCGGCCTCGAGGCAAAGCCCCGCGTACCGCGCATACGTGCCGCCCTGGCGGCCGGGCACGCCGTCCAGATAGTTCCCCGTGTAAAGCTGCAAACCACGCTGGTCGGTGGACACCGTCATCGACCGGCCGCTAGCCGGATCGTAGAGTTTGGCGACCTCGCACACGGGCCGAGGCTCCTTTTCGTTGCGGGCCGAAACCTGGCCGTCGCTGAGCACATAGCAATGATCGAAGCCGCGCGCGAGCGCAATCTGATCGTGCGGCCAGTCGAGCCGCGCGCCGATCGGCGCGGCCTCGCGAAAATCGAACGCCGTGCCGGCCACGGCCGTCTGCCGCAACGGAATGAGTGTGGCGTCGACCTCGAAGAACGCGTCGGCGTCGATCGATAGCATGTGGCCCGTGACGTCCGCCCCGGTTTGCGCCGCCAGATTGAAATAAGCGTGATTCGTCAGATTGAGCGGCGTGGGGGCATCGGTGCGGGCGCGATAGTCGATCGTGAGTTCGCCCTCGTCGTCGAGGGTGTAGCGCACTTCGACGGCGACGTTTCCCGGGAACCCGGCGTCGCCCTCCTCCGATTCGAGCCGCAGGACGAGCGCGCCGTCGTCTTCGCTCGCCTGCCAGATCGCGCGGTGAAATCCCGTCGCGCCGCCATGCAGCAAATTGTCGCCCTCATTGCGATCGACGTTGTACTCGATTCCCTCGAGCGTAAAGCGACCGCCTGCGATGCGATTGGCCCAGCGGCCGATGAGCGCGCCGAAGTAGCCTTTCGCTTCCCAATATTGCTCGGGCGTATCGTGCCCGAGCACGATGTCGCCAAGCCGTCCCGCCCGATCGGGCGCCATCCACGAAACGATCGTACCCCCGAGTTCGCTGACGGACACGCGCATGCCGTGCGCGTTGCGCAGCGTGAAGAGATGGACGGTTTGGCCGTTGGGCAACGCGCCCCACGGTTCATGCGACAACTTGGCTGTGCTGATCATAGCGACATAGGAAGGTTGAAATTTCAAGCGTGCGCCTGCGCATTCGCGCGCTCTTGGTATTCGCGCGGCGTGCAGCCGAGTTCGCGGCGAAAGACCGCGTGCAGATACTGCACCGATTTGAAACCGCAGCGCACGGCCACGTCGGCGCTCGACACGTCGCGCTTGACGAGCAGCGCCTTGGCCGCGTCGAGCTTTTGCCGAAGGATCTCCTGATGCACGGTGCATTGCAACTCGCGCCGGAAATATTCCTCGAGCGACGAGCGCGACACGCCCACGTAGTCGGCCACTTGCTCGGTTCGGATGCCTTGGCACGCGTACTGCCGGATGAAATGCCGGGCGCGGGCGACGTAGGGGCTCGCGAGCGGCTGATGCTTGGTCGACTCCAGCACGTTGATGCCGACCGGCGGCACGAGAATCGTGCGGCCGGCGAAGCGCGCGCCGTGCAGCATTTGATGCAGCAGGTGCGCCGCGGTGCGGCCCATTTCCTCGGTACCTTGAATCACGGAAGACAGCGGAATGCGAGTGAGCGTGCGCGTGAGCGGATCGTTGTCGATGCCGATGATCGCCACGTCCTCGGGCACCGGGATGCCGGCGATCAGGCACGCTTGCAGCAAGTGCCGCGCACGGGCGTCGGTGACGGCGATGATGCCAACCGGCTTGGGCAGCGCATCGAGCCACTGCGTGAGCTGGTCGATCGCTTGGTTCCATGTGGGCGCGCTCGTCGATAGCCCCCGATAGATCTCGCCGTCGATTTGCTCGCGCGTGCGGCCGTCGGCTTCACGCAATTGCGCGAATGCCAACTCGCGCTGATACGCCCAGCGGTGCTCGTTTGCAAGCGGCAGGCTGTAAAGCGCGAAATGGCGCAGGCCCGCTTCGATCAAGTGCGTGTAGGCCAGCGAAACGAGCTTGAGGTTGTCCGTCGCGATATAGGGCACGCCGCTCGGATAGTGCGCCGGGTCGGCGAACGACGAACCGACGGCCACGACCGGCAGCGGGCAATCGGCCAGCGCCTCGCTGACGGCCGGGTCGTCGAAGTCGGCGATGATGCCGTCGCCGTCGAAGCGCTCGATGCCCGCCAAACGGCAGCGGAAGTCTTCTTCCAGAAAAAGATTCCAGCCCACACGCGTGGACAGCAGATATTGGCCCACGCCCGTGATGATCTCGCGGTCGTAAACCTTGTTCGCGTTGAACAGCAGCGCGATGCGGTGCGCCTTGCGCGGTGCGGGCGTCTTGGTCATCGCCGCGGCCTTTCGCGGAAGGCCAAGCCGCAGCCGCAGCCGAAACCGCAGCCGCAGCAGGCGTGCGCGCCTTGTTCTATCGCGCGTTCCACCTCGCGCATGGCTCTGTCTCCGTTCATTGCTTTTCGGTGCATTCCGCGATTCTAGGCGGGAATGCCGACTATGCGCAGGCCGGCGAGCGCGTCGGCAAGAAACGTTACCCGCGCTGCGCAATTTCGCAATTGTGGGCCACGCGCCGCCGCTGCACCATGGCCGCACTTCGAGACGGCCGCGCGAGTCGCCGCGCACGCGCCGTCCGACCGACCGATGAAAACAGGCGACGCCCAATATAGACAACAAGGAGTGGAGACATGGCATTCGCAAAGCGTCGTTCCATCTTAGGCTCGCTCGTCGCGAGCGCGGTGCTCGCGGGCTTGACGCTCGCCGCGCCGCTCGCCCATGCGAGCAAGGACCATCCCGTGATCGGCTTTTGCATCGACGATCTGCGCGTCGAGCGCTGGTCGCGCGATCGCGATTACTTCGTCGCCGCGGCGCAGAAACTGGGCGCAACGGTCTCCGTGCAGTCGGCCGATGCCAGCGAAGAGCGTCAAATCTCGCAGATCGAAAACCTGATCTCGCGCGGCGTCGACGCCATCGTCATCGTGCCGTTCAATTCGAAGACGCTCGGCAACGTCGTGGCCGAAGCCAAGAAGGCCGGCATCAAGGTCATCTCCTACGATCGATTGATCCTCGATGCCGACGTCGACGCCTACATCTCGTTCGACAACGAAAAAGTGGGCGAACTGCAGGCCAAGGGCGTCTACGACGCGCAACCCAAGGGCAACTACTTCCTTCTCGGCGGCGCGCCGACCGACAACAACGCGAAGATGCTGCGCGAGGGCCAGCTGAAGGTGCTCAAACCCGCGATCGATCGCGGCGACATCAAGGTCGTCGGACAGCAGTGGGTGCCCGAATGGAGCGCGGCAACGGCGCTGCGCATCGTCGAGGACGCGCTCACGGCCAACGGCAACAAGATCGACGCGATCGTGGCGTCCAACGACGGCACGGCCGGTGGGGCGATTCAAGCGCTGGCCGCGCAAAAGCTCGCGGGCAAGGTGCCGGTTTCGGGCCAGGACGCCGATCTGGCGGCGGTCAAGCGGGTGATCGCCGGCACGCAGACAATGACCGTCTACAAGCCGATCAAGCTGATCGCCAGCGAGGCCGCCAAGCTCGCCGTCGATCTCGTCAAGGGTCAAAAGCCCGCGTTCAATTCGCAGTACGACAACGGCAAGAAGAAGGTCGATACCGTGCTGCTCCAGCCGATCTTGCTGACCAAGAAGAACGTCGACGTCGTCGTCAAGGACGGCTTCTACACGCAAGCGCAGCTCTCGAGCCAATAAGGCGCTGTTCGCCCCGCGCGCCGCTGCCCATCCGAGCGCGCGCGGCCGTCCTGTCTTTCGACGACGGCCGCGCGAGCGAGGACATCGGCGCATTTTTGGTAGAAGAAAGGAACGAGACGCATGGCGCAAGCACAACCGTTGCTGTCGCTCAAAGGCATCGTCAAGACGTTTTCGGGCGTGAAGGCGCTCGACGGCATCGACCTCTCGGTCGCCCCCGGCGAATGCGTGGGCCTTTGCGGCGAGAACGGGGCGGGCAAGTCGACCCTCATGAAGATCGTCTCGGGCGTCTATCCGCATGGCACTTGGGACGGCGAGATCCTGTGGGACGGTGCGCCTTTGACGGCATCGAGCGTGCGCGACACCGAGCGCGCCGGCATCGTCATCATTCACCAGGAGCTCATGCTCGTGCCCGAGCTCTCGGTGGCCGAAAACATCTTTCTCGGCAACGAGATCACCCTGCCCGGCGCGCGCATGAATTACGCGGCAATGCATCAACGCGCCGACGAATTGCTGCGCAGCCTGGGGATCGAGGGCATCAACGTCGCGCAGCCGGTCATGAATTTCGGCGGCGGGCACCAGCAGCTGATCGAAATCGCGAAGGCGCTGAACAAGGATGCACGGCTTTTGATTCTCGACGAGCCGTCTTCCTCGCTCACCTCAGCCGAAACGCGCATCTTGCTCGACATCGTGCGCGACCTCAAACGGCGCGGCGTGGCCTGCATCTACATTTCGCACAAACTCGACGAAGTCGAGGCTGTCTGCGATACGGTCACCGTCATCCGCGACGGCCGGCACGTCGAAACGGCGCCGCTCGCCCAAATGCCCGCGCCGCGCATCGTCGCGTTGATGGTCGGACGAGAAATCACGAACCTCTTTCCGCGCGAGCCGCACGAGATCGGCGAGGTCGTGCTCGAAGCGCGCAACGTCACCTGCTTCGATGTGACGAACCCGCGCCGCAAGCGCGTCGACGACATTTCGTTCAGCGTGCGCCGCGGTGAGATTCTCGGCGTGGCCGGGCTCGTCGGTTCGGGCCGTACGGAGCTCATGCAGGCGATCTTCGGCGCCTATCCGGGCACGAGCCGCGCGACGGTCATCGTCGAGGGTAAGACGATCGCCGTGCGCTCGCCCGCCGACGCCATCCGCGCCGGCATCGGCCTCGCACCCGAGGATCGCAAGGCGCACGGCATCGTGCCCGATCTCGGCGTGGGCCACAACATCACGCTTTCCGTGCTCAAGCGCTTCGTTAAGCGCGGCGCGATCGACGCGGCCGCCGAACTCGACACGATTCACAAATCGATGAAACAGCTGTCGGTGCGCGCGGCGCATCCGCTGCTGTCGATTGCAAACCTCTCGGGCGGCAACCAGCAAAAGGCCGTGCTCACGCGCGTGCTGCTGACCGAACCGAAGGTGCTGATCCTCGACGAGCCCACGCGCGGCGTCGACGTCGGCGCGAAGTACGAGATCTACAAACTCATTTTCGCGCTCGCCAAACAAGGCATGGCGATCGTCGTCGTATCGTCCGAATTGCCCGAAGTACTCGGCTTGAGCGACCGCGTCCTCGTCATCGGCGAGGGCGAACTGCGCGGCGATTTCGTGAACGACGGCCTCACGCAAGAGGCGATTCTCACGGCCGCCATCGAACCGACGCCCCGGCGCGCGGCCTCTCACTCCCACGAAACGGCTTCAGCATGACTCCGGACATCTCTTCCGCCCGCCCGCAAGACGCCGCCGGCCCCGGCGGCGCGGATCGCATTCGCCAATGGTTCGCGCGCTACAAGATCCTCGCGCTGCTGTTCGCCGTCGCACTGATTTGGCTGTTTTTCACCGTGCTCACGCACGGCGCATTCGCCACGCCGCGCAACCTGTCGAATCTGCTGCGGCAAATGGCGATCAGCGGCATGCTGGCCTGCGGCATGGTGTTCGTCATCATCGCCGGCGAAATCGATCTGTCGGTCGGCTCGCTGCTCGGCCTGCTCGGCGGCATCGCGGCAATTCTCGATGCCAGCCGCGGCTGGCCGATCGAGGCGACGATCCCAGCGGTACTGGTGCTCGGGGTCGTGGCGGGGCTGTTCAACGGGTGGCTTTCCACCTACCGTCGTGTGCCTTCGTTCATCGTCGGCCTCGGCGGCATGCTTGCGTACCGCGGCGTACTGCTGGGCATCACCGGCGGTTCGACGATTGCGCCTGTTTCGGACCGCTTCGTCTTTCTCGGCCAGGGCTATCTGCCTCGCCTGGCCGGCGATGCGCTCGCGCTCATGCTGTTCGCCGTGCTGACGGTCGTGACGGCGCGCCAGCGCGGCAACCGCCGCCGCTACGACCTGCCCGTGCCGGCACTGTGGCAAGACGGGGCGAAGATCGTCGGCGCGGGCGCGATCATCGTCGCATTCATGGCCACGCTGAACAGCTATGGCGGCATTCCGGTCCCGGTGCTGCTCGTCCTGCTCATGCTCGGCATCTTCACCTGGGTCGCAACGCAAACGGTCTTCGGC
>DATJJH010000204.1:0-17073 GCA_035492395.1 Trinickia sp.
GCAGCACGAAGCCGTGGCCGAATGCGGCGTGATCGGCGCACCCGACGAAGCGCGCGGGCAGATCGTGAAAGCGTTCGTCGTCGTGAAGCCCGGCTTCACGGCCGACGATGCGCTGGTCGCACAGTTGCAGGCATTCGTCAAGCAAACGGTCGCGCCATACAAGTACCCGCGCGTGATTCAATTCAGCGATGCCTTGCCGCGCACGGAGACGGGGAAGCTGAAACGGTTTGCGTTGCGAAGCTTGTAGCCCTCAACTCGCCCGCAATGCCGTGGCAATCGGCACGCGGGCCGCGCGTATCGCGGGCAACAAGCCGCCCAGCATGCCGATCGAGCATGCGACGAACACGCCAGACACGAGCAGCGACGCCGTGACGGTCAAATGAAACACGATTTGGCTGAAGCCCGCACCGAGCGTGTTGACCGTATTGCCGTTGAAGAACAGCCAGGCCGCCGCCGATCCGATCACGCTGCCGATCACCGACAGCAGCAGCGATTCCACCAGTACCGAGATCACGATCGGCATGCCGCTGAACCCGATCGCACGCAGCGTGGCGATCTCTCGCGTGCGCGTCGACACGGCCGTATACATCGTATTGAGCGCCCCGAAGCATGCGCCAAGCGCCATGATGCCGCCGACGAAATACGCGAGCAGGTTCAGGAGTTTCGACAAATTGCGCGATTGGGCCGCGTAGTAATCGGCTTCGCGCTGCACGCTCACCTTAAGCGTCGGGTCGGTCGTCAACGCGCCTTTGAAGCGGTCGAAGGCCGCGGCCGAATCGAGCATCACCGTCACCGATTGGAAGCCGTTGCGCCGGTAGGCCGACAGCACGGTTTCTACGTCGCCCTGCAATTCCGATTCGTGCGCATCGCCGCCGCTCTCGAAGATACCGACTACCGTCCACTCGGAATCTCGAAACGCGATGCGGCTGCCCAACTCCAACCCTTTGAACTGCGCGACGGCCGACTTGCCGACGATCAATTCGCGCACCGCCGGATGAAACATGCGTCCGACGATCAAATGCACCTCCGGCCGCAGCTTCATCGCATTCGCGCTCACGCCGCGCAGCGTCACGTTCGCGTCGGCGTTGTCCTTTTTTTGCGGGAGCGAGACGATGACGACCGCCTCGGCGGAGGCGACGGGACGCCCCGCTTCGTCCTTGCGCACGCCGGATGCGTCCATGATCGTCTGCGCGTTTTCGCGATCGATCGTGCTTTCCAGTTCGGCCTGCGAGCCGGCGCGCAGAACAATGGCCCGGTCGGCGCGCGCCGTGCCTTTGAGCGTGTGCTGGAAGCCCGTCGCCATCGCCAGCACGGAGACCAAGACCGCCACTGTCACGGCAATGCCGATGACGATCACCCAGGCCGTGCCGATGCGCTGCGGCAAGCTGCGCAGATTCATCGACGTCACCGCCAAAATTTGCTTGATCATGAGCGCAGCGCCTCCACGATGACGAGCCGCTTGGCACGCCAAGCGGGAACGATGCCCGTCGCAATCGCCAGCAACGCGGCCATCAACACACCCTCGGCGATGACGGTCGCCGGCATGCTGACCACGCCGAGCGTGTTGCGCAGCATCGGAAACATGAGATCGGCCAGACCCAGGCCGAGCAACGCGGCCACGACGCACAGCGTCAGCGATTGGACCAGAACGAGCACGAGCATGCGCGTATCGCTGAAGCCCAGCGTCTTGAGCACCGCGAGTTCGGGCACTTGCTCGCGCACGGCTTGCATGACGGTGCTGCCCACGGCGAACAGCAAAGCGAAAAACACCGCGAAAAGAATGTACGTGACGATCAGATTGATGTCGCCGATCTGCTTCATGAACGACTGCTGGAACTCCTTCTCCGTTTGCGTCTTCGTTTCATCGGGCGAGTTCGCGAAGCGGCGGTCGATTTCTTGCGCGATCTGCGCCGATTGGCTCGGGTCCTTCAGTTGAACGATGTACCAGCCGACCTTGCCCTTCGCAAAGCTGCGCGCTTCGTCGAAGTATTTGTAGTTGAAGAACATGGCGTCTTCGCGCGAACGCTCGCTCGGCACTTCGTAAATACCGACGATGTTGAAGTCCCAATCGGAATTGCCGTCGGCCGCCTTCACCCAGATCGTCGAATGCAGCGGGATATGATCGCCGATCTTCCACCCGTACTTCTTGGCCAATCCGGCGCCGATGATCGCGCCGTCACGCGTGTGCTCCAGCGCCGTCAGTTGATCCTTCGGCACGATCATTTCCGGGTGGACCGGGAATTCGCGCTCGGGCTCCACCGGGAATGCCGCGATGAAGTTCTTCGGATCTTGATAGTACGGGCCGAACCACGACTCGTGCGAGACGCCCTTCACGCCGGGAATCGTTTCGATCTGGCCCATGTAGGCATAAGGCAGGCTCTCGGTGATCGAAATCCTGTTCGTGACGACGAGGCGGTCGACATTGGAGCGCTCGATCGTTTGCTTGAAGGCGGAATTCACGCCCTGCAGCATGCCGAACAGCAAGAACGCAATCAGAATCGACAGCAGCGTGAGCGACGTGCGCACTTTCTTGCGCCATAACATCGCCCATATCAGCGGTATGAATTTCATCGGCGCCTCCGGTCAGGCTTCGGTCTTTTGGCGCTCTTCGACAAATCTGCCCTTGTCGAGATGAAGCGTATGGGTGGCGAAGTCGGCCGCCTTCTGGTCGTGCGTGACCATGACGATCGTCTTGCCGTACTCGCGGTTCAGCACTTGCAGCAAGTGCAGGATTTCGTCGGCGGTGGTGCGGTCCAAATCGCCCGTCGGTTCGTCGCATACGAGCAGCTTCGGATCGGAAACGAGCGCGCGCGCGATCGCCACGCGCTGCGCTTGCCCGCCGGAGAGTTCCGAAGGCTTGTGCTTGGCGCGATCCTCCAAGCCGACGACGGCGAGCGCCGCGCGCACGCGCTTCATCCGCTCGCCCTTGGGCAGCGAGGTCAGCAGCAGCGGCAGTTCGACGTTGCGCTCGGCGCTGAGCATCGGCATGAGGTTGTAGAACTGAAATACGAAGCCGACCGTGTTCGACCGCCAACGCGCGAGGCTGCCGCCGCGCAGTTGATCGATGCGCTCGCCGGCAACGAAGATCTCGCCGCTCGTCGGATGATCGATACCGCCGATCAAGTTCAGAACCGTGGTCTTGCCCGATCCCGAGGGGCCCATCAAAGCGACGAAATCGCCGTCGGACACCTGCAGATCGAGATGATGCAGCACCTCCACCAACTGCTTGCCCCGCGTATACGTCTTGACGACGTTCTTCAACGACACCATGGCAGTCATTTGCTTCACTCCTCGTTCAAGCTAGGCGCCGATATCGACCATCGGCTCAGCCCGGTTATCGATCGACGACTTTCACGTGCTCGCCGTCGGACAGTTTCGTGAAATCGCCGACGGCCACGCGCTCGCCGGCCGCAAGGCCCGCCAGCACCGTCTGCGAATCGCCGTCTCGCGCGCCGAGCTTGACCTCGCGGCGCTCGAGCGTGTCCTCGTGCAACACATACACGGTGCCCGTAGCCGCGCCCGCGCTCGCTTGCACCGCGTCCGCCGGCAGCGTGACACCGCCCCCGCCGGCCGCGCCGGACGCGTTTTGCTCCCGGCTCAGGAACGACACGCGCGCCCCCATCTCGGGCAGGATACGCGGATCGCGCGACTTGAAGCCCACGCGCACCTTGACCGTCGCTTTGCTGCGATCGGCCGTGGGCACCACGGCGATCACATAGGCGGGAATCTGCCAGTCAGGATAGGCGTTCAACTTGAGCGTCGCCGGCTCGTTCGCACGCACGCGGCCGATGAAATTCTCGCTGACGTCCACTTCCACCTCGAGCGAGTCCATATCGACGAGGGTACATATCCCGCTGCGTGTGAAGCCGCCACCCGCGGACAACGGCGACACGATCTCGCCGGGCTGCGCGTTCTTCGTCGTCACGACGCCCGTGAACGGCGCTCGCACGATCGTATCGTCAAGATCGCGCTGCGCGATCTCGAGGGCGGCCTTGCGGACGGCCAAGTTGCCGTCCGCTACCGCCACGTCGGTTTGCTTCGCGTCGTAATTCGCCTTGCTCTGCTCGAGCGCCGTCGCGCTGATCACACTGGCCGCGGCCAGCTTGCGGTCGCGCTCGTAGATCGGCGTAATGTCGGCCGCCGCGGCCTTCGCCTGCAACAGCGCACTTTGCGCCTGCTGCACGCCGGCCTTGGCTTGCAGCAGATTGGCCGTCGCGTTGCGATTGTCGAGCGTCGCGACGACGTCGCCCTCCTTCACATGCACGCCCTCTTCGATGAACAGCTGTTCGAGCTTGCCCGTAATCTTGGCCGAGACGGTCGCTTGCCGGCGGGCGACCACATAGCCCGACGCGTCGAGGATCGATGCGCCGCTCTGCGCACCCGTGCCGGCCTGCAACGGCTTGGCCACCGCGACCTTCACGGCGGGCGCCGCCGAGCGCAGCCATAGATACGATGCGCCCCCGATCGCGAGCAGCAGCAGTACGAGCACGAGCGCCCACCACCAACGCCGCGAAGAGGCTGCTTGCGCCGGCCTATCGTCGCGCTCGATCCGCAACTGCCGCAACAACTCCGATTTGTCGGTCATGTCGAAAACTTCCGCGATTGAAATGTTTGAATCGTTGCGTTGCGGCGCGTTCAGCGCTGGGCCGATACGGCCTCGCCCGCCTGCTTCCAATCGCCGCCCAGCGCGAGAAACAGCGCGGCCGTGTCTTGGTAGCGCGCGGCCAGCGCCTGCACATAGGCGACGCGCGAGCGTTGATACTGCTGCTGCGCGACGAGCAAGTCGAGGTGGTTTGCGCCGCCGAGGCCGAAGCGCTGCTCGATCAGATGCAAGCTGTCCGCGGCGGACTGTTGCGCGCGGTATTGCGCAGCCAAAGTTTGCGCGTCGGCGTCGAGCGCACGCAGCGCATCGGCCACATTCTTGAACGCGAGCAGAACGGTCTGCCGATATTGCGCGAGCGCTTGATCATAGGCAGCGATGGCGCCCCTGCGTTTCGCGCTCAAGGTTCCGCCTTGAAACAACGGCTGCGTGATGTTCGCGCCGAGCGAAAATACGTTGCTCGACAATATCGACCGGAACGACGACGTCGAATCGCCATAGCTTCCGGTGAGACCGATTTGCGGCAGCATATTGGCCGTGGCGACACCGATCTGCGCGCTCGCCTCGTGCAACTGCGCCTGTGCGCGCCGGATGTCGGGCCGCTGGCGAACGATCTCCGACGGCACCATCAACGGAATATCCAGCGGCAATTGCAGCGAAGCGAGATCGAACGAACGCTCGTCGTACTCGCTGGGCGGCTTGCCTAAATACACGGCAAGCTGGGTGCGCGCGGCGGCGAGCTGCTGCCGCAGCGGCGGCAAAGTCGCTTGAACGGACGCCAGATTCGATTCGGCGGACAGGACATCCGAGCGCGCGGCGCCGCCCAGCTCGAAGTTTTGTCGGCTCAGGTCGACTTCATGCTGCGCCGATGCAATGAGTTCGTTCGTTGCGTCGATTTGCGCGCGCAGCGAGGCTTCGAGCACGGCCGCCGTAACGACGTTCGCCGCCAGCGTCTGGTAGGTCGCCTGCAACGCCTCGCGCTGCGCGTCGCGCCCCGCCTCCTGCGCCTCGATGCCGCGCCGCACGCCACCGAACACGTCGAAGTTGTATGACAGATTGACCGACGCGTTATAGAGCGTGAACAGAAAATTGCCAGCTTGCGGGAAGCCTTGGGACGCGCCGTTGATCTTTTCCCGCGCCGCGCCGATGCTGCCGCCGACCGATGGGAACAGCCCGCCGCGCTGTGCGTTGACCTGCTCTTGCGCCGCGCGCAGCGCCGCTTGAGCAGATGCGATCGTCGGACTATTGATCAGCGCTTCCGATACCAGCCGATTCAATTGATCCGACCCGTACGACGTCCACCATTGCGACGACAGGGCGGCGGCCGGATCGAAGCTTTGCGCGGCGCCGCCTACGACCGGCGTCGCTTGCGTCTGGGCGGGCAACGGCTCGCGCGTGACGCTCGACGCCGAGGGCGCCGCGGGCGCGGCGAAATCCGGACCGACCGCGCATCCACTGCCCGCGAGGGTCGCGGCAAGCAACAGTACGGCAGCAGCCGCCCGCTCGCGCAACGTGCTCGATTCGCAGGCGGACATCGATCCGCGCAGTTGGCCTCGCTCGGTCTTTTCCATATTCAGAATGGGGGGTCGACATAATTCCCCGGAATTGCCTGCGGGGAGAATGAAGCGGACTATCGGCAATGAAATGCGGCCCTGAGTATAACGCCCGCTCTACTTTATCGGTAGTCGGATTCGGCAGTCCGATGAGTGGACGCGTTCAAACGACGCACGTTTCGCTTTAACTCGTGCGCCGGCACATCGGCGCCGCATCGCGTGGCATTAGATGTCTGCATGTACCTCGTTTCACTACGAAAATCTGTGGGACTGACTTTACGTTCGAATAGTCATGTTCATTCGCAATATATGGACGGCAAGGATGGCGGCCAGCCCGGCGCAAAATCGTCGCGATGGCGTCGACGCTGCGCCCGCGCTACAGCAAGTTCGGCGTGCCGACCCACATCAACAGCGCCTCGCGCTCGCCCGTATTGCGCCAATGATGCGCGTCGGTCGAATCGTAGTGCGCGCAATCGCCTTCGCCAAACACATACGTCGCGCCCGACAGGGTCAGCGTCACGGCGCCCGAGAGCACATACCAGAACTGTTCGCCGGCGCGCGCCGTGATTTCGTCGAGCTGCTGGCCCGGAGGAATGCGTACGAGCAGCGCCTCCATGCGGCCGCCTTCGGTCACGCGCGTCAACCGCGCGAAGCGCTTGGTCGCATCGGCAAAGCCGAAAAACGTCAACCGATCGCCGCGGGCGACATAGCGTTCCTCGCGTGGCGCGTCGAGCAGGTATTGAATGTCCACGCCCAGCACGCGCGCGATCGCGACGAGCGTCGCCACCGAGGGCCGCGCCAGCCCACGCTCGATCTGCGAGAGAAACGGGGTGGAGATGCCCGCGCTCGCGGCCGCTTCGTCCAGCGTCAGTTGCATGCGCTGACGCAACGAGCGAATCTTCGGGCCGAGCACCGTTGAACTCGGGCGCTCGTCCTCGAACCACGCGCCACGCTCGTAGGGCTTGCGGCGCCTTCCCCTGCCATCCTTCATGAAGGCTCCGTTTCCGGGTCGGCCACGCTTTCGCCCGTTTCCCCTTCGGCATCCGTCGCGCCCCCGGCAGTTGGCCTCGAGGGCCGCTGCGTCGCACGCATGACCCCATAAAACGCCACCGGCGTGAAGACGAGGCCCAGCACCGTGGCCGCGATCACGCCGCCGAAGACACCCGTACCGATCGAATGCCGGCTCTCCGCGCCGCCGCCGCTCGAGAACACGAGCGGCACGACGCCCAGCAAGAACGCCGCCGAGGTCATGACGATGGGCCTGAAACGCATCGCGCACGCCGCGACGATCGCATCGACGAGCGCCGTGCCGCGCGCTCGCGCATCGCGTGCGAACTGCACGATCAAAATCGCATTCTTTCCCGCGAGACCGATGACGGTGACGAGGCCGATCTTGAAATAGATGTCGTGCGGCATGCCTCGCAAGTGCATCGCGGCCACGGCGCCGATCATGCCGAGTGGCACGACGATCAGTACCGACAGCGGAATCGTCCAGCTCTCGTAGAGGGCGGCCAGCACCATGAACACGGCAAGCAGCGACAAGCCGATGAGCAACGGCGTCTGGCTCGCGGCTTGCGTCTCCGCCAGCGCGGCGTCGGCCCAATCGAACGCCGTGCCCTCCGGAAGTTGAGCGGCGAGCCGTTCCATCTCGGCCATCGCCGCGCCGGAGCTGTAGCCGTCGGCGGCCCGTCCGGTCACGTCGAGCGACGGATAGCCGTTGTAGCGCGACAGCATGATCGGCCCGCGCGACCACTTCAACGAGGCGAACGCCGAGAACGGCACCATCTTGCCGAGCGCATTGCGCACGGACAGGTTCAGCAAATCGGCATCGGTCATGCGGGCCGACGAGTCGGCCGCCACGAGCACGCGCAGCATGCGCCCCGCCGCCGGGTAGTCGCCGATGTACGACGTGCCGAACGTGCTGGCCAGCACCGCATCGATCGCATCGAACGAGACGTCCATCGCATAGGCTTTCGAGCGATCGATTTCGAGGACGACGCGCGGCGCATCGGGCAGCGTCTCCGAATGGACGTCCGCCAGGATGGGGCTTTTCTTGGCCAGTTCGAGCAACCGTTCCCGCGCGGCATCGAACGCTTCCTTGCCCAAGCCGCCGCGATCTTCCAGATGAAACGTAAAACCTTCCGCGTGGCCAAGCCCCGGTACCGAAGGCGGCAATTGCGCGGTCACCTGGCCGTCGCGGATGTTTTCGAACGACTTGTTCAATGTATCGCGCAAGGTCAGGGCGTCCATGCTTCGTTGCGACCAATCCTTCAAGCCGACGAAAGCCATGCCGACGTTCTGTCCGCTGCCCGCGAAGCTCCATCCGATGACGCTCGTCACGTTGGCCACGGCGCTTTCCCGATGCAGAATGGCCTCGACCTGACGCACGACCTCGTAGGTGCGCTGCTGAGACGCGCCGGGCGGCAATTGCACCATGACCTGAAGCTGGCCTTGATCTTCGGTCGGCAGAAAGCCGTCGGGCAACGACGCGTACATGAACGCCCCGGCGGCGATCAGCGCAATGTGAACGGCGAACACGCGCTTCCACGACCGAAGCAAGCGGGCAACGAGGCTGCGATACCCCACCGACGCGCGCTCGAAGCCCACCAGGAACCGCCCTGCCAAGCCGAACGTTTCGCGATCCGCATGCCGCGGCGGCTTGAGCAAATTGGCGCACAGCGCCGGCGCGAGCGAGAGCGCCATGAACGCCGAGACGAGGATCGCCGCGATCATGGCGATCGAGAACTGCCGGTAGATGCCGCCCACACCGCCCGTGAAAAACGCCATCGGTACGAAGACGGCGGTCAGCACGGCCGTGACGCCGACGATCGCGCCGCCGATCTGCTCCATTGCCTTGCGCGTGGCCTCTCTCGGCGAAACCGCTTCGTCGCGCATGATCCGCTCGATGTTCTCGACCACGACGATCGCATCGTCGACGAGAATGCCGATGGCCAGGACGAGCCCGAATAGCGTAAAGACGTTGATCGACAGGCCGAATGCATACATGGCGGCGAACGCGCCCATCAGCGCCACGGGAATCACGACCGTCGGCACCAGGGTGTAGCGCAAATCGCGCAGAAACAGCCACATCACGCAGAAGACCAGGACGACCGCTTCGACGAGCGTGAGGAGCACCTCGCTGATGGCAATCTTCACGAAGCGGGCGCCGTCGTACGGGATCTCCACGGCGATGCCGGGTGGCAACGTCTTCGACAGCTCGGCGATTCGCCGGTGAATGGCGTTCGACGTTTCCAATGCGTTGCCGAGCGGCCCGAGCTGAATGCCGACGGTCGCGGCCGTCTTTCCGTTCAAGCGCGACCAGAACGTATAGCTGTCGCGCCCGAGTTCGACGCGCGCCACATCGCCGAGCCGCACGACGGAACCGTCCGCCTGCGCTTTGAGGACGATCGCCGCGAACTCTTGCACCGTACGCAACTGCCCACGCACGCTGACCGACGCCGTGATCGCCTGCCCATCGACAGCGGGTGCATCGCCGATCGCGCCGGCCGTCACCGTCGCGTTCTGCGCGCGAATCGCCGCGCCGACGTCGGCCGGCGTGAGGCCATACTCGCGCAGCTTCATCGGATCGAGCCAGATGCGCATCGCGCGGTCGGCGTCCCACAGCTGCGCGGCGCCCACGCCCGGCGTACGCTTGAGCTCGCGCAGCAAGAAGCGGTTCAGGTAATCGCTGAGCGCCGTCGAATCGCGCGTGCCGTCCGTCGATACGAGCGTCACGAGCATGAGAAACGTATTGGCCGCCTTGAACACCGAAATGCCCTGCTGCACCACCTGCTGCGGCAAACGCGGCTCGATCTGCTTCAAGCGGTTCTGGACGTCGACCATGGCCAAATCCGGGTTCGTGCCCGGGGCGAACGTCACGTCGATTTCCACGTCGCCCAGCGCGTCGCTGGTCGTTTCGTAGTATTGCAGACCGTCGGCGCCGTCCAGGCTCTGCTCCATCAAGCTCGCGACGTTGCGGTCGACCTCTTCCGCCGAAGCGCCTGGATACGTCGCGTCGATGATGATGCGCGGCGGCGCGAGCCGGGGATATTGGGCGACGGGCAGCATCGGCAAGGCCAGCGCACCCGCGACGATGATCGCGAGCGCGACGATCCATGCGAAGACAGGACGGTCGATAAAGAATGACGGCACGTACGGGAACCCTCCATCGTTATGACAAGGTGCATGCCGCGCATGCTAACGCTGGAATGCCGCCGACCGACGGCGCGTGCTCCCTCCTAGGACTACCGGCATGCCGCGAGCAGCGATTGCGTGTACGGATGCGAAGGCGAATGCAACACGTCGAGCGTCTCGCCCGCCTCCACGATGCGCCCCGACTTCATCACCACGACGCGATGCGCCATGGCGCGCATCACCGCCAAATCATGCGTAATGAACAAATAGCTAAGCCCGTACTTTTTCTGCAAACGTGTCAGCAGGGCGAGCACTTGCTGCTGCACCGACACGTCCAGCGCACTCGTCGGTTCGTCGAGCACGAGAAGTTCGGGCTCGACGGCGAGCGCACGCGCGATCGCGATACGCTGACGCTGCCCACCCGAGAATTCGTGGGGATAGCGCAAGAGCGAATCGGCCTGCAGCCCCACCTCTTCCAGCAGCTCGGCCACGCGCGCGGCCCGTGCTTTCGAGTCGAGTTGCGGCCGATGCACGCGCAGCCCCTCCCCGACGATCTGCTCGATCGTCATGCGCGGTGACAGCGAGCCGAACGGATCTTGAAACACGACCTGCATGCGCGCGCACAGTGCGGACCACTGCGCGCTGGAAGCTCGATAACTGGCAAGCGGTTTTCCGCCGATCTTGATCTGGCCGGCCGATGCGCGCGTAAGCCCGAGGACCGTCGAGGCCAAGGTGGATTTGCCCGACCCCGATTCGCCGACGATACCCACCGTCTCGCCGCGCCGCAACGTCAGGTCGAGGTCCTGCACCGCTCGAAACTTCGCGCTGCCGAATAGGCCCCGCAGCCCTTTCGCGCGTGTTCGATAGTCGACCGCAAGCCCCTCGATTTCCAATACGTTCCCAGATTGCGCGTCGACCGGATCGACGCATCGGCGCGGTTCGCTTTCGAGCAGCCGCTTCGTGTAGGGGTGTTGCGGATTCGAGAAAAGCGCTTCGGTCGTATTCGCTTCGACGAGCACGCCCTTCTCCATGACGGCCACGCGCTGTGCGAAGCGGCGCACGAGATTCAAGTCGTGCGTGATCAACAGCACAGCCATGCCGCGCTCGGCGGCTTCCTGCTCCTGCAGCTCGATCAGCAGATCGACGATTTGCTGGCGTACCGTGACATCGAGCGCGGTGGTCGGCTCGTCGGCCAGCAGCAGGCGCGGACGGCATGCAAGCGCCATGGCGATCATCGCGCGCTGGCGCTGGCCGCCCGAAAGCTGATGCGCAAAGCTGTCGATGCGCCGCTCGGGCTCGGGAATGCCCGTACGCCGCAGCAGTTCGATGCCGCGCGCCCGCGCGGCGTTGGGCCGGAGTCCTTCGTGCAGGCGCAGGCTTTCGGCGATTTGCTTACCGATCGTGTAAAGCGGATTGAGCGCCGTCATCGGCTCTTGGAACACCATCGCAATATCGGCGCCGCGGATGCCGCGCATCTGCCGCTCCGTCTTCGCTAGCAGATCTTGTCCCTCGAACAGAATGCGCCCCGACACCGTCGCATGCTGCGCAAGTCGCAGAATCGACAGCGCCGTCAAACTTTTCCCCGAACCCGATTCGCCGACGAGCGCGACGCGTTCTCCGCGCGCCACCGCAAGGCTCAAATCCTTGACGCACACCTTCGTGCCGAAGCTGATCGACATATGCTCGATACCGAGCAAAGGCTGGCCTTGCATCACTTCGCCCCTCCGAATGCCGAGCCGCGATTGCGCGTATCGAGCGCGTTGCGCAGCGCGTCGCCCATGAGCGTCAGCAGCAGCAACGTCACGACGAGCGCCGAGAATGCCGACACCGAAATCCACCAGGCATCGAGGTTGTTTTTCCCCTCCTGCAGCAATTCACCCAGGCTCGGCGTGGGCGGCGGTACGCCCAGCCCGAGAAAATCCAGGCTCGTCAGGGACAGGATCGCGGCGCTCATCCGAAACGGCAGGAAGGTGATGACCGGCGTCAAACTGTTCGGCAGCACATGACGCCAAATGATCTGCCAGTTCGACAGCCCCATCGTGCGGGCCGCCTTCACGTAGTCGAGGGAACGGTTGCGCAGGAATTCGGCGCGCACGTAGTCGGACAGCACGAGCCAGCCGAACATCGAGAGCAGAACGAACAGCAGCCACAGCGTCGGCTCGAAAATCGATGCGAAGATGATCAGCAGATAAAGGTCCGGCATCGAACTCCAGATTTCGATGAGCCGCTGCCCGATCAAATCGATGCGGCCGCCGTAAAAGCCCTGCAGTGCGCCGGCCAGCACGCCGAAAAACACGCCCGATACAGTCAGCGCCAGCGCCATCAATACCGACACGCGAAAGCCGTAGAGCAGCCTGGACAGCACGTCGCGGCCGAACTGATCGGTGCCGAGCCAATTCGCCGGCGAAGGCGGCGCCGGAAACGGCCGCACCGCGAAGTAGTCGATCGTGTCGTAGTAGTTGTGATTCGGCGGATAGATCGCGAAGTTGCCGTTCGACTCGATGCGCGAGCGGATGTACGGATCGAGGTAGTTCGTCTTCGCGGGAAAATCCCCGCCGAACTGCGTCTCGGGATACACCTTCACGATCGGAAAGTAGTAGTGCCCATCGTAGCGCACGAGAAGCGGCTTATCGTTGCACAGCACCTCGCCGAGCATGCTGAGCACGAACAGGGCGACGAAAATCAGCAGGCTCCAATAGCCGAGCCGCTGCCCCTTGAAGCGCAGCCACGTGCGCCGCCAAGGCGAAGGCGACGCCACCGGCGCGCCGGCCGCCTCAGCGGTCCATGCGGTCGAATTGGATACGGGGGTCGACGAGGACATAGCAAACGTCTGCGATGAGTTTGGTTACGAGGCCGATCAAGGTGAACAGAAACAGCGAGCCGAGCACCACGGGGTAGTCACGGCGAATCACCGAGTCGTAGGAAAGCTGGCCCATGCCGTCGAGCGAAAACAGCGTCTCGATCAGCAAGTTGCCGTTCAGGAAAGCGCCGACGAACGCCGCGGGCAACCCTGTGAGCAGCGGAATCGCGGCGTTGCGCAGAACGTGCTTCCACAGCACGTCGCGCTCGGGCGCGCCTTTGGCCCGCGCCGTGAGCACATATTGCCGTCCGATTTCATCGAGGAACGTGTTCTTCGTGAGAATCGTGACGATCGCGAAGTTGCCGACGACGGACGCCGTGACCGGCAGCGCCATATGCCACAGGTAATCGAGCGCCTTTCCGATCGTCGTCAGATCGTCGAAGTTATCGGAGGTCAATCCGCGCATCGGAAACACCTGCCAAAACGTACCGCCGCCGAACAGCATCAGCAGCAGCACCCCCAGCACGAAGCCCGGGATCGCATAGCCGATCAGCACGAGCACGCTCGTGACCGCATCGAAGCGCGATCCGTTGCGCACGGCCTTGGCGATGCCGAGCGGCACTGAAATCGCATAGGTCAGCACGATCGTCCACAAGCCCAGCGAGATCGACACCGGCAGCTTGTTGCGAATGACGCGCCACACGCTCGCATGCTGGAAATACGATTGACCGAGGTCGAACGTCGCGTAGCGCTCGAGCATCATGAAGTAGCGCGTGAGCGGCGGCTTGTCGAAGCCGAACTGCTTCTTGATCTGCTCGATCTGCTGCGGGTCGACGCCCTGGCTCGCGTGGTAGCCGCCGCCACCGCCTCCGCCGCCGTCTCCCCCGTGATTGGCCGCGCCATGGCGCAATTGCGTCACCATCTGCTCGACAGGACCGCCGGGCACGAACTGCGTGACGACGAACGTCAGCGTGACGACGCCGATCAATGTCGGAATCATCAAGAGCAGACGTCGAAGAATATAGGCAAGCATGAAAGTTCTCGGTCTCTCGATGGATCAATGCGCCGAAGCGAGCGCAGCGGCGGGGGAAGCCGGCATCCTTGCGCCGCCCGCAGTGGTCTTGCGCGTTGCGTTCGTCGTACTCGTTGCGCCCTTGCTCGCCGGAAACCAGTAATCGATGATCCAATCCTCCGACTGATATGAATCCGGCACGATGCGCGGGTGCCCGATGGTCGTCTTGTAGGCGATGCGCACGTTGCGTTCGTAGTACTGCGGCACGACGTAGTACTCGTTGATGAGCACGCGGTCGAGCGCACGCGTCGCCGCTTCGAGATCGTCGAGTTCCGTCGCCGAAATCGCCGCCCGTACGAGCGCATCCACAGCCTTCGAACGGATGCCGGCGTAATTCTCGGAACCGACTTCCGACGCGGCCTTGCTGCTGAAACGACGCTCCAGCTCGATCCCCGGAATCGTCACCGGCGGATAGATGTACGTGGTCATGTCGAACTGGAAGCTATCGATCCGCTTCTGATAGAGCGCGCTGTCGATCTCGCGCATGTGCGCGTCGATACCGAGCGTCTGAAGTGCTTGCATGTACGGAATCAACAGGCGATCGAAGCCGGGCTGGTCGTCCATGATCTCAATCCGCATCGGCTCGCCCGCCTCGTTGCGCAGTGCGCCGTCGCGGTAGCGCCACCCCGCCTCGCTCAGCAGTTCTCGCGCTTGACGCAGATTGGCGCGCAACGAGCCCGGCGGCTTCGTGCTCGGCTGCTGCACCATCGGCCCGAACACCTCCGGCGGCAGCGTCGCGCGAAACGGTTCGAGCAGCTTGAGCTCCTTCTCTCCCGGCATGCCGGTCGCACCGAACGGGCTTGCATCCCAGAAGCTGTTCAGGCGCGTGTATTGGCCGTAGAACATCATCCGGTTCATCCAGTCGTAGTCGAAGGCCAGCGCCAACGCGTGCCGCACGCGCCGATCCTGAAACTCGGGCTTGCGCGTGTTGATCATGAAGCCTTGCATCTGCGCGGGACCATCGGGAAACGTCTCTTTCTTGAGCAAGCCGGAATCGAAGTTCTTGCCGACGTACTTGCGGGCCCACTGCGTGGCGCTGTACTCGCGATCGACGTCGTCGTTGCCGGCCTTGAACGCTTCGAGCTTCGTGTACTGATCGAGGTACAGCTTGAAGACGATGCGGTCGAAATGAAACATGCCGCGCCGGGACGGCAGATTCGCCGCCCAATAGTTCGGATCGCGCCGGTAGACGATTTCCTTGTCGTTCTTGCGCGCCTCGACCAAGTACGGGCCGCTTGCGATCGGCGGCTCGACCGAAATCTGGTCGAACGGCAGGCGCTTGCCGTCCGGCTGCATGCCCCACTTCGGCGAAAACACGGGAATGTCGCCCGCGATCAGCGGCGCGGCGCGCGAATCGTCGATGAAATCGAAACGCACCGTCGAGCGGTCGAGCACCGTTGCGCGCTTGATCTCCGAAAACTGCGAGGAGATCATCGGCGAGGCCTGCCGGCTCTTGAGCGTATCGAGCGAGTACTTGACGTCGGCCGCGGTGATCGGGTCGCCGTTCGAAAAGCGCGCCTTCGGATCGATATGAAACGTGGCCGACATGCCGTCCGGCGCCACCTCGACATCGTCCGCGACGAGCGGATACTCCGAAGCCAGCTCGTCCCAGCTGCGTTGCATCAACGTGTCGAACATCAGATTGCGCACATCGGGCGCGAAGAGCCCCCGTACGATGAACGGATTGAGCGAGTCGTAGCTTTGCGACTGGTCGTAATTCTGGAAATTGAGCGTGCCGGTATTCGGCGCATCGACATCCGCATAATCGAAGTGCGTGAAATTGGGCGGATATTTAGGATCGCCGAACTGGGCGATCGCGCTCTTCGCCTGCGCGCCGACCGCGCACGCCAAACCCAACGCCATCGCGAAGGCCAGGCGAAACATGGAAGATCTCATTGATTCAGTGCGTGTGTGGACGCACGCCGGCGCGTACCGGCGCGTGATTCATCGGAGCGGTAAGGGGCATCGATCAATGAGCCGTCGCGGGGTTCGCAGCGCCCCGCGACGGCCGCCCCTAGCGCCGCCTCACTTCGACGCTACCAGCAACCAGAGCCGGGCCAAATCGCTCGACCCGTCCGTGCCCTTCACCGCGCGAAACGCCTGAACGGCGCGCGCCTTTTGTCCGGCCACGTAATACGCCACGCCCAAATGCAATTGCGCCTGGTCGAGATGTTGAAGTCCCCCCTTCGCGATGGCGGCTTCCATCATCGATAGGCCGTCTTTCGCTTGGCCGGAGAAGACACGGTTGAGCCCATCGTCGACGGGCGATAGCGGATTGGCCTTGTCCGGGCCTGCTTGCAGGCGCTTGGCGGCCAACGCCTGCAGCCGTTTTTCGCGCTCGGCCTGCGGATCGTGACCGAGCACGCCCGATGCGAAGCCTTGATCGATCACCTGCTTCGCTTCCGCCGTGCTGCCCGCGACCAGCGCGAGCTGCGTCATCTCCATGTAATCGTCGACGCTCGTCAACGCGCCGGTTGCGCGGCGCAAACGAAAGGTGTCGATGTCGAGCCGCGACGAATACCCCGGCTTGTTGCGGATCGCCGAGAGCAAATCGTCCCAGTACGACTCTCTGGGATGATAGGCGACGAGCGCTTCGAGCGCGCCGCGATAGGCCGCATCGTTCTTCGTGCGTTGCGCGCAGGTGCCGAGCAGCTGCAGCTGCGATTCGTCGGGCGCATGGCCCGCCTTCGTCTGCGCATCGATGCCGGGCTTGAGCAGATTGACCACGCTCGCGCAATCGTTGGACAGGTAGTACGACTGCACGAGCATCGTGCGCATCTGCGGATCGGCGCCGCCCGCCTTCATGTAGCGCTGCGCGGTCACGATGGCTCGCGGATAATTGCGCTCCTGAAAATAGATGCCGGCAAGCGTCGCCGTCACCCGCTGCTCGTCCTCGCCTTGCAGCTTGCCGCCC
>DATJJH010000205.1:0-2954 GCA_035492395.1 Trinickia sp.
TCGACGCCTTCGATCACGCAATTGAGCCCGAGATTGCGGCAGAGTTCGACGATGCTGCGCACGATGCCTTGCGCGAGCGTGTCGCGTTCGATGTCCTGCACGAACGAGCGGTCGACCTTCACGCTGTTCAGCGGCAGTTGATGAATACAGTGCAGGCTTGAGTACCCCGTGCCGAAATCGTCCAACGCGATCTTCGCGCCTAGCGCGCTCAAATGAGAAAGAGCCGCGCGGCCTTTTGCAAAGTCCTCGATCACCGCTGTTTCCGTCACTTCGAACGTGAGCCGAGTCGCGTCGACGCCGCTATCGCGCACGATGTACCGAAGCCGCTCGACGGCGTCGGGCGAGGCGAGGTCTCGCGCGGACAAGTTGAACGACACGCCTACGCTCGAATCGGTGCGCCCCATGAACGCGAGCGCCTTTCGCAGGAGCACGTCCGTCAGCTGATGAATCAGATCGCTTTTCTCGGCGATGCGAATGAAAACATCGGGCGCGATCCGGCCCAGCGCCGGACTGTGCCAGCGCGCGAGCGATTCATAGGCGATCACGGCGCCGGTTTCGACGTCGAGAATCGGCTGGAAGTGCAGCGTCATCTCTTGCTCGAAATCGGCCTGACGCAAGGCTTGCTCGATCTTGCCCAGCTCTCGGATCGCGCTTTCGTGCTGCTCCGAGAAGAGGGTGGTCTGGCCGCGGCGATGCGCCTTCGCATGGTAAAGCGCGTAGTCGGCGCGTTCGAACAATTGCTCGGCCGTGCGTCCCGCCTCGGGGAACAGCCCGATGCCCACGGTAGCCGAAATGCGCACGGTGGCCTGCGCGAGCACATACGGTTTGCGCAACGCGTCGCAAATGGCCGAGCTGATCGAAAAGAGTTCGTCTTGCGCCGTCACGTCATCGAACAACAAACCGAATTCGTCGCCGCCAAGGCGCGCGATCTGCAAGTCCTTGCTTGCGAATTGCGCCAGACGCTGGCCGACTTCGCGCAGCAAACTGTCGCCGGCGCGGTGGCCGTGCAGATCATTGACTTGTTTGAAGCCGTCTAAATCGACGATGCCGACCGCGAAGCGATGCTCGTCCACGCAACCGTGCTCGAAGCGCGCACCCAGCCGGCCGAGGAAGTGGCGCCGATTCGGCAAGCCGGTGAGGCTGTCGAGGTTAGCGAGGCGTTGGTTCTCGCTATTCAGCGCCAGCAATTCCTGCTGCTTGTCCTCGAGCACGCTTTGCGCGTTGACGAGGGTGGCGAAGTCGCGATAGTAGGTAAGGAGCACCTTGACCATGGCCACCGTGACGAACAAGACGTTGATCGCGATCGCCACGAGCACGGGGTTGGCCGTCGACAAGAAGAAGACGACGAAGGGGCCCAGTACGACCGTCGTCAGCAGCAGGGCGGCGATGCGCATGTGCATCAAGCAAAAGATGCAGGCGATGACGCTGATTGCCATGTAGAAGGCGACGTGCGCGCGCTCGTAGGGCCCGCCGTACGGATATAGGCTCAGGCCCCATGCCGTGAAGGCGACGCCGAACAGCACGACGAGTACGACGGTGTTTCTCATGCGCACCGCGATTTGCGCATCGGTCAGTGCAGTTTTGAGCGAGCGGCGGCGGGCCCAAATGCAAAGGCGCAGCAGGCAAATCGCGCAAAGCAATGAGGGGATGATCTTGCTCAGCAGGGCGGGTGTGCTCTGGGCGTGCGTGAACGCGACGGCGACGCTGTTGGCCATCAACGTGAAATACAGTAGCGGAAGCTGCCGCGAGAACGCCTCGAACTGGCTGCGCATCAAGGCGGCGTTCACCGCTCCGCTACGCTCGAGTAGTTTGATCAATCGCATTGAAAGGGGCAAAGTTCGATTCGATGCGGCGATCGAGGAGAGCCTCGTTGCCGGGCCATCCCGCTGCGCCGCTTTACCGACCGTAGCCGATGTCCGTCGTTCTGTCCCTAGCACCGCCGACGAGTACGGCGATGCTTCGACAGGATGCTTTGCTTTCTTTACGGCACCGCCTCGGAATTCTTAAGTGGGCGTTTCCGACAAGTGGTTCACGAACAGCCTTGCCGGCTTCGGCAAAGCGTGGAGGTCCCGCGCGCAGATGAGCAGTTGCCGATGCGCCCAATCGTCCGACATTACGATTTCTCGTAGGCCCATGGACGGCAGGTGCGGGCGTACGGCGGCTGCCGGCAGCACGGCAATGCCGAGATTGGCCGCGACCATCATGCACATGGCGTCGAAGCTGCGCACGCGAATGCGCACTTTCAACCGCTTTCCGAGCGACGTCGCCGCTGCGTCGAGCAATCCGGCGAGCGATGTGCTCTGCGAAAGGCTGACGAAGTCGTAGTCGATCGCATCGCCGAGGGCGATGGCGCCGCGCTCGGCCAGCGGATGGCGCTCCGGAACGACCAGCACCAATCGATCGCGCCGGTAGGGCATCGTCTGCAACCCGAGCACGGGCGTGCCACCCGCCAGGATGCCGAAATCGGCGCGGCCGTCGACTACGGCCATCGCCACCTGATCGCTGTTCAACTCTTCGAGTTCGATGCGGATTTGCGGATTGGCTTGCGCGAACGCCGCGATTTCCATGGGCAAAAACTGCGTGATCGCCGACGTATTCGCGGAAAGCCGAACGACGCCGACCACGCCCGCCGCGTAGTCGGATAGGTCGGCGCTGAGCACGTCCACATCCTTCAAGATGCGCTGCGCATGCTGCAGCAGCGCATGGCCTGCGGCGGTCAGGGCAATGCCGCGCGAGTGGCGCTCGAACAGCGAAACGCCCACCGCCGCCTCCAGATCCGTGATGCGTTTGCTCGCCGCGCCTACCGCTAGATGGGCGAGCGCGGCCCCTTTGCTGATGCTGCCGCTGCGCGCGACCAAGCTGAAAAGCGAAAGCGAGACGAGTTCGAGACGGTGGACGTTCATGTTCGGCGCCCGGGGCGGAACGTATGCGGTGCCTGCACTATGCGGCGATTG
>DATJJH010000206.1:0-7230 GCA_035492395.1 Trinickia sp.
CAGCGCCGCCTTGTGCTCGCGCGCCACGACGCGTATCGGATCGTCTGGGGACGCGATCTCCCCGGACGCGTTGAGAAATGCACAACCATGAAACCCCGGCGAGGCAAACCACTCGCGCAGCAGATCGAACATGCCGAGCAATTGGGTGCGAGGCGTCTTCCCTTTGCGCAGGGTCCCTTGCTCGAACCAGTTCATCCAGCGTTCGTGCCGGCGCGCCAGCGCGGCCGCGACGAGCGCATCCTTCGAATCGAAGTACGAATAGAAGCTCTTGCGCGTGGCTTGTGCGGCCCGAACGATCGCGTCGACGCCCGTCGCATGAATGCCGCCCGAGTAGATGAGCGCTTCGGCGGCATCGAGCAATCGTTCGCGGGGCCCGGGCGCCTTCGCGTCCGCGCCCGTATCGATGCTGCCTTCGACTTGGCCATGCCTGTCTGTCGGTGTGTTCATGCCGACAAAGGTAGAATGATCGTTCTCCTTTGTCAACCCATGTTGTCAACCCGCGTCGTCGATCGCATTCGTTTCGCCATCCGCGAATCGAGTCATCGGTGAGCCTTCACGGGATGATGAAGGTGAGGCTTTGCGGGGATACACTACAAGTCCGAAAAACAAACCGCCGTATCGAGCAACGGCGGTCGACCGGAGCCAAAAGGATGAAATGTGTGGCGAAACGGGCTGCTGCCGTGCGCGTTCTACTGGCCGCGACGGCCGTTGCGATGGGCGCATTGTCGATAACGGCCTGTACGCCGCTACGCGTTGTGACGCAGACGGTCTCCGCGGACGAAGCGCAAGTCCCCGTGGGCCGCTATGCGATGGACGCCGATCATTGGAGCATCACATTCGACGTCGAGCACTTGAAATACTCGCGCTTCGTGATGCGGTTCGATCGCGCACGCGGCGCGCTAGATTGGAAGAAGGGGGGCCTCGAAGCCGGTACGGTCGATGTGACCATCGATGCCGCGAGCGTCGACACGAAGATCCCGTTGCTCGACAAAATGGTCAAGGGGCCGGACATGTTCGACGTGCAAACCTACCCGGCCATGCATTTTTCCGGCGAACGTTTCATCCGCACGGGGCCCGCGCAAGGCAAGCTCGAAGGCGCATTGACGATCCGCAACGTCACGCGCCCCGTGACGCTCGACGTGACGTTCAACGGCTATGGCCGCAACCCGTTGACGAAGGCCGACACGCTCGGTTTTTCAGCGCAGGGAACGTTCAGCCGCGCCCAATTCGGATTGGGCACGTGGTATCCCGCTGTCGGCAATGATGTCCACGTGCGCATCGAAGCGGAGTTCGAAAAACGCGAAGCCGAAACAGACTAAGCCGTCCAGTCCAAGATGACTTTGCCGCTTTCGCCCGAGAGCATCGTCGCGAAAGCCTTCTCGTAGTCGTCGACGGCGAAGCGATGCGTGAGAATCGGCGATAGGTCGAGGCCGCTTTGCAGCATCGCCACCATCTTGTACCAGGTCTCGAACATCTCGCGCCCGTAGATGCCCTTGATCTCGAGCCCCTTGAAGATCACCTGATTCCAATCGATCGCGGTCTGGGCGGGCGGGATGCCGAGCAGCGCAACCTTGCCGCCGTGGTTCATCGCTTCGAGCATGCCGGTGAAAGCGCTCGGCACGCCGGACATTTCGAGGCCCACGTCGAAGCCTTCGGTCATATGCAGTTCGCTCATGACCTCGGCGAGCGTTTGCTTCGCGATGTTGACCGCGCGCGTCGCCCCCATCTTGCGGGCAAGTTCCAGCCGGTATTCGTTGACGTCGGTGATCACGATGTTGCGCGCGCCGACATGCCGCGCGATCGCCACGGCCATGACGCCGATGGGTCCCGCCCCCGTGATCAGCACATCTTCGCCCACTAAGTTGAACGACAGGGCAGTATGCGTCGCATTGCCGAACGGATCGAAGATCGCTGCGAGGTCGTCGGAAATCTCGTCGGGGATCTTGAATGCGTTGAACGCGGGAATCACGAGATATTCGGCGAAAGCGCCTTCCCGATTGACGCCCACGCCCACCGTGTTTCGGCACAGGTGGCGCCGCCCCGCGCGGCAGTTCCGACAGAAGCCGCACGTGATGTGGCCTTCGCCCGATACGCGATCGCCGATCGCGAATCCGCGCACTTCCTGCCCCATCTCGACGATTTCGCCGACATACTCATGCCCCACGTGCATCGGTACGGGGATCGTCTTTTGCGCCCAGTCGTCCCACTTCCAAATATGGATGTCGGTGCCGCAAATCGCCGTCCGCTTGATGCGGATCATGACGTCGTTGTGCCCCACTTCGGGTTTTTTCACTTGCGTCAGGGTGAGGCCCGGCGCGCGTTCGAGTTTTGCGAGTGCTTTCATCGACGTCTCCTCAAACGATGCCCAGCGTGCGGCCGACGCGCGTGAACGCATCGACGGCGCGATCGATCTGCTCGGACGTGTGCGCGGCGCTCATCTGCGTGCGAATCCGCGCGCGTCCTTTGGGCACCACTGGATACGAAAAACCGATCACGTACACGCCTTCCTTCAACAGCGCGTCGGCCATGCGCGAGGCCACCGATGCATCGCCGAGCATGACGGGAATGATCGGATGCTGCCCCGGCACGAGCGTGAACCCGGCCGCGCTCATCGCCTCCCGAAAATGCTCACCATTGGCGCGCACGCGCCGGCGCAGGCGATCGCCTTCGTCGCTTTCGAGCAGTTCGAGCACCTTGAGCGACGCCGCGGCGATGCTAGGCGTGAGCGTGTTGGAGAACAGATAGGGACGCGAGCGTTGACGCAACAGCTCGACGACTTCGCGTCGCGCTGCAACGTAGCCGCCGGAGGCACCGCCGAGCGCCTTGCCGAGCGTGCCCGTGAGAATGTCGACGCGCCCTTCGACGCCGCAAAATTCGGGCGTGCCGCGGCCGTGCTCGCCGATGAAGCCGACCGCGTGCGAATCGTCGACCATGACCAACGCGCCGTAGCGATCGGCCAGATCGCAGATGCCGGCGAGATTGGCGATGATGCCGTCCATGGAAAACACGCCGTCGGTCGCGATGAGCTTGAAGCGCGCGCCCGCGGCGTCGGCCTCGCGCAGCTTCGTTTCGAGGTCGGCTAGATCGTTGTTCTTGTAGCGATAGCGCTTGGCTTTCGACAGACGAACCCCGTCGATGATGCTCGCGTGGTTGAGCTCGTCGCTGATGATGGCGTCGGCTTCCTCGGTCAACGTTTCGAACAAGCCGCCATTCGCATCGAAGCAGCTCGAATAAAGAATGCAGTCCTCGGTGCCGAGAAATGCAGACAAGTCGCGCTCGAGTTCCTTGTGCACGGTTTGCGTGCCGCAAATGAAGCGCACCGACGCCATGCCGAAACCGTCCTTGTCGAGCCCCTCTTTCGCGGCCTCGATCAAGCGCGCGTCGTCGGCCAGACCGAGATAGTTGTTCGCGCAGAAATTGAGCACATCCTCGCCGCCGGCCAGATGCACGTCGGCGGATTGAGGGCTCGCGATTACGCGTTCGGTTTTGTAAAAGCCATCGGCACGAATCTGATCGATCGTGCCGCGCAAGTGGGCGAGATAGGTATCGCGCATCGGTTCGCTCCTGACGGGAAGGGCGCCGCTCGCCCCGGGTACGGACCGAGCGGCCATCTATTGCTGTTATAGTCGGTTGTCCGATTTTGCCGAACAAATCCAATTTTCCGAACCAAAGTTCGATATAGCGAACAACTTTAAGCGATAGAAACTCAAATGGCAAGCTCCGCCACTCGGCGCCCCGCGCCTTCGTCCGTTCCCGCGCCCGCCTCGTCCGTGATGGCGCCCCCGCGTGTTGGCGAGCAGATTCAGCGGCTGCGCACGGAACGTAAGCTCACGCTCGACGATCTATCGCGCGCTGCGGGCGTGTCGAAATCGATGCTCTCCGAGATCGAGCGCGACAAAGCCAATCCGACGATCGCCGTCGCATGGCGGCTAACGAATGCGCTGGGCGTGAGCCTCGATCAGTTGTTCGCCGCGCAGCGCATGCATGAGACGATCGACGTGGCGGGGCCCCACGAAATTCCGACGCTGGACGGGCACGGGGCGAAATATCAGCTGCGAGTATGGGGACCGATCGAGTTGGCCGGAAAATTCGAGTGGTATGAACTGACGCTGCAGCCCGGCGGAGCCCTCGTATCGAACGCCCATGAACCGGGCACGCGCGAACACATGACGGTGCTGAACGGTTCGATCGAAATCGAAGCCGACGGAGAATCGAAGCGCCTCAAAGTGGGGGAAACGGCGCGCTACCAAGCGGACGTGCCGCACGCGATCCGCAACGCGGGCAAGGGCGACGCGAAAGCGCTGCTGATCGTGATTCACGGCTAGCCGTTTTTATCGTCGCTGCCGTCGGTTGCCGGCCGCGTTTGGCGGTCCTGTCGAAGTGCTGTATATTTATACAGTATCTCGATATCCGGAGAGCGGCCTTGAACGAACTTGATCTTGCCGCGCTGCGCTTTCAGGCCGCGGCGCGCGACCTTGAACACATCGTCCGTCATATTGCTTCGCGCTATGTCGTGCAGGGCGTGCCGCTGACGTGGCGGCTGCTGCACGCGATCGAAGCGGAAGCGCTGGCGGATCTCGGTTTCGCTAGCCGTCACGAAAGCGATGTGCTCGAGCTTTTTAAACGTCCTGAAGACATGACGTATCCCGAAACGGACGATCCTGCCACGTTCGGCAAGTCGAATGCGCTGCCGGCGGCGTTCGCCTTCGCCGTCGCCGCTTACGAAGATGCCCAGGCGCCTCACGCGCCGGATGCAGCTCGCGGGCAGAGCCAGGCGCAGCCTGGCTCGAGCTGGTGAGATGTCAATGAGCACTCCCGAAAGGCCTCACCTTTTGAATCCCGAACAACCTCACCTCTGAAGCCAGGGGTGAGCACGTTCGCCGGCGAATCAAACACTTACTCCGTTCGAATCCGACCGCGCCAAATTTAAGAAGCGCGCGATCGCTTCGAGTCGCGAGCGCTTAACGCCCGAGCTGTGATCGCATTCGGGGCATGACAGCTCGTAGCCATCGTCGGCGCGCGACAGTTCCGGTTCGCCATCGGTGCACTTCGGGCAATGCCCGGGCAGCTCGACATGGCCGTCGAGCGTGTTGCCGAGCGCGATGAAGTCGGAATCGGCGAATCGTCCGCTTTCAGCCCATGACCGGATCAAGGCGGAGAGCTCCGGCGAGAGTGCGCCGCGCGATTTCACATCGGCAAGTGCTCGGGTCAAGGCGTCGATTTCGTCGGATTGCTCGCGCACCTGCGCTTCCAGGCGATCGCCGCGTGCTTTTGCAGTGCTCAGCTGCTGAATGAAGTCGAACTCCTTGCGGCTCGCGTCGCGGATGCCCGATTGATAGGTACTTGCCATGCTGCGCAAGGAATCGAGCTCGACAAGCATCGGCTTCACGCGGCGTTCCGCTTCGGCGATCGCATCTTTGATTTGCGTGGCGTAGTGCTCGGTGCTCTGTCGAAGCTCTTGATGGAGCGCGTCGATGCGCTCGCGCAGCGAGGCGTTGGTCATCTGCTCGCTCTCGAGGCGCTGCTCGAGCCGCGTTTTCTCCGCTTCGAGCCGAGCCACGGTGGCCTGCAGCACTTCATCGCCGCTGGCTCGAATCGCGGCAGACGCGCTGATCTGCGCTTCGAGTTCCCGCACCCGAGCAAGCGCGGCCTCGGCCCGTGCTTCACTGCGCTGCCAGGCGTCGTGTGCCGCCTCCCGGCGTATTTCGGCTTCTCGCAATGCGCTGGTTGCTTCGTCGAGTGCACCGAACGCTTGGGCCCGCTCGCCCTCGAGTGTCTGCCTGGCTTGCGCCATCGCGTGCTCGAACAACGTCCCGAGCAGTTCGCCCGCTTTTTCCTCGAGCGCCGGAGGAATCGCGCCGCCTGCGATCCGCACGCGTGACGCGTCGCGAATACGCTCCCAGAAATAATCGATATCCTTGGGGATGTCGCTCGCGCTGCCCGTTTGCGTCAGTTCGCGAACTGCCGCCGTCGATGGGCGAATGCCGAGATCGAAGAAAAGCCGCTTGCAGGCGTGCAGCGATAATTCTCGACGGTGCGCGCCTGTCGCGCGTAGCGATTCGAGCTCGCTGCGGATGGCGTCTCGTTCTTCATCAAGGGTCATGGTCCCGCCGTTTTTGTTCGAAATGTATCGATAACAACGAATCACGTATCAAATGATACAGATATTACGCCATGATGCCCGAGATGTGCAGCGGGCGCGTGTGACGAACGCCAAGACCCTTTTGCCAGCGGGCCTAGCGGCGTGTTTCGTGAAACAAAGCGAGAAATGAAATCTAAGTCTTTGAATTCTCGCCATTTTCGCGCTTTTAGGTGTTCTCCGGCGTTGTTTCACGGGACGGAACCGCTTTTTGGGTGAGATGTACTTCCTGGCACACGGCCGCTTTCCTTGAGAGTCATTGAAGTAAACACCCTTGAACCCTTGTTAAAAACGTTAACGCCACGGCAAATCCTTGCTGAGCAAGGGTTTCAGCCCGCTTGAGTGAAGGTTTTCGGGAGACGAGGTGAGCCTTGGCAGGACGCACCCGTGAAGGGGTTCGGGGAGACCCGTGAGGACGATCAGGAAAGATCGTGAGGGGATTCAGGAAGTGACGATTCCGCCGCATTTCACGTGGGTGAGGCTTTTCGGGAAAGACCATGGCCTCGAGCCCCGTATACCGGGGGTGGTCGATTCTTCTGGTCTGGGCCAAAGGTGAGGCTTTGCAGGACGATCAAAAAACGTCGATTTCCTCGTCTCCACGGGGTGTTTCGGAGGCTCGGTGAGGCATCGCGGGAGCCGGGACGCACGACAAGTGAGGTTTTTCGGGATGACTTCGGCATTTCGGGGCGATTTCGCCGAAAGGTGAGCGTTCTCGGGAGCCGGAATGGGGACGGTGGAAGGCGCGTCCCGAGGATCCAAGGCCGGAGGACGCCGGCGTCGAATGCCAACGGTGAGCCTTTTCGGGGGCCTCTGTGAGGTGACTTTAGCGGCGGAGCCGCGCCACGCCTAGATTGATGGGTGAGCATTTTCGGGAACCAAATAAGCCCTGCGTGAGCGCGTCCGTGCGAAGTTAGCTATCACTCTCCGGCAGATCTGCATGGTATTGGTCGGATGCAGGGGCCTCCAGGGCTCCTTTGAAGGCGTTGAGGTGAGCCTTTTCGGGGGGCGGCGAAGCGACTCGTGGCAGCGTCATACGGGCGACGTTGTCCCTATGGTGAGGCAATGCGGGAGGCGCGTTTTCGCTATCGCTT
>DATJJH010000207.1:0-12870 GCA_035492395.1 Trinickia sp.
CGACATCGCCGGCGCTGGCGATCGTTCGACTTCATGGCCGCAACGCGCAGACTTGGAGCGGCGCGGGATCGGCAGCCGAACGGTTCAACTACGACTACGGCGATGAAGAACTTGAAGAACTCGCTTCGCCGATACGAGACATCGCGAGCCGCGTCGCGCGCACGCATGTTCTGTTCAACAACTGCTATCGCGACGTTGCTCAGCGGAACGCGATCAGCTTGATGGGGATGGTTGCGGGGCGATAGGGGGTTCGGTTGCAACAGAATGCAGGAATAGCCAGCGGTGTCAGGCGGAGCGGTAACCCCCTAGCCGCCATGGGTGACCCGCATCCGCTTTGGAATCTTGCTGCCCTCCTCGCTCAGCCGCGGCTCGCGAGGGCACGCTCGATCTTCTTGTCCGTCTTGTACTGGCTCAGCGCATAGACCGACCAAATCGCAGCCGGAATCCAGCCGATCAAAGTGAGCTGAAGAATCAGGCAAATGACTCCCGCGAACGGCCGACCAATCGTAAAAAACTGGAACCACGGCACAATCAGGGCAAGTAATAGACGCATATGGATCCTCGTGTGGTTTGACGTTGTTGTCGATGCCGCAACCCGCGAGCAGGGAAGGCGCATCGCGCCAAAATTTTACCTGTTTTATCTTCGACCGATTCTTCGATCCTGAACGTCCGGCCGTCGCTACTGCTTAGCGTCGATTATCGTACCGTACCACGGAGCCCGCAGCACATCCAACTGGAAGCCGATCCTACACCGCCCGCATCCCAAAAAAACGGCGGACGCATCACCGACACGCCCGCCCAAGCACGACGAGGAGTTACTTCAAAACGAGTGCCGCATGCCGATCCGCAAGTCGGCTTGCGTCGTCGTGGTCGACGGCGCAAAGCTATACCCGATGACGGCGTCGACGCCGCTCGAAGCCTTCAGGTAATCCCCCGAGATATAGACATCCGTGCGCTTCGACAGCAAATAGTGCAAGGCCGCCGACACCTGATTCCAATGGTGCCCCTCGAAGTGCGTGTACTGATACCCGCCGATCGCGCTGAGCGCCGGCGTCACACTCCACGACACGCCGCCCTCGCCCACCTGCATGTGCGACGATTGTCCCAACGCCTTGATCGTCGTGTACGAATAGTTGCCCATCACCGTCACGGGGCCGAACGCGTAGCTCGCGCCTACGCCGAACGTGCCTTGCTTGTCGACCGGAAACGACGTGCTGGAGAACAGATCCGTCACGGCGCCCGTCGCGGGATCGACGCTGACGGTAGGGGTGCCCAGGAACGTGCGCGTGCCGATCATCGCGTACGGATCGAACGCATAGATGCCGAACGGGTTGTTCAATTGCGTATAAGCGGCGCCCATCGTGAACTTGCCGTGCGCATAGTGCGCGCCGACGCTATAGGCACTGTTCTGATGGAAGTTGCCGGCTGTATTGCCGAACGACCACATGCCGCCGAACTTGAAGCCGTCGATCTCGTTCGACAAGAACTTCACCGAATTAGGCAAACGGTCGCCGTTGAAGCGGTCGAAGTCGCCCTGGTGGATCGCGTACCCGCTGGCCCACGCCGAGACGTTGTACAGAAACACCATCTCCTCGGTCATATCCAGCTGATTGCCGAACGATACCGTGCCCCAGGGGCCCGCAAGGCCGACGTAGGCCTGCCGCCCGAACTCCGAGCCGCCGAACGTGAGCCGCCCCGTACCGAGCTTGAACCCGCTCTCCAACGCAAATACCGCTTTCAGCCCACCGCCCAGATCCTCGGCGCCCTTTATGCCCCAGCGGTTGCCGTATGAAATGCCGTCGTCGAATTTGACGACATGTGAACCGCCCGTATTGCTGACGTAGGTGATACCCGCATCGAGGATGCCATACAGCGTGACGCTGCTTTGTGCGTGGCCGACACCGGGCAATCCGGCGAGCGCCAACGCGATACCCGCGCCGATCGGGGTGCGCAATGCTTTCATCATGTGCTCTCGTTATGTTTAAAGGGTTGCGGTCCGTTCAGTGATCGGCAAGCGCGCTGGTAACGGCCTGCAGCCCATTCGCCCCGTTGGCCGTCGTCACGCCGTCGAGCCAAGGACCGAGCAAGTCGGGATGCGACTTCAACGCATCGCGCGCGGCGGTGTTCACGTTGACCTTGTCCTGCAGAACGCTAGCGATGATGTGATTCTCCAAGTCCACGTTGAACGTCATCTGCTTGAACAGCTTGCCCAGATTCGCGCATTGGTTCGCAAAGCCCGTCCTCGTGACGGTATTCACCGTCGCCCCGCCGTAGTTCGGGCCGAAGTACGCATCGCCTCCCGACAAGTACGTCAAATGGAATTTGGTGTTCATCAGGTGGGGCTCCCACGCAAGGAACACGATCCACCGCTTGTCGCGCACGGCGCGTTCGACCTGCGTCAGCATGGCGGTCTCGCTCGAGGCGACGAGCGTCCAGTTGCCGAGGCCGAAGGCCTTGTCGCCGATCATCTTCGTAATGTTCTGATTGGCCGGCGCGCCGGGCTCGATACCGTAGATCTTGTCGTCGAATTTGTCCGCGTGTTTCGCGAGATCGGCGAACGAATGCACGCCTGCCGCAGCCACGTAGTCGGGCACCGCCAGCGTGAATTTCGCATTCGTCAGGTTCGCGTGCAGCACGTCGATCGCATGGCTATCGACGAACGGCTTCACGAGGGGCCCTTGAGCCGGCATCCAATTGCCCAGGAAGACGTCGACCTGCCCCTTCTTCAACCCCTCGTAGGTGATCGGCACCGACAGATTGGCGACGCTCTGCCGATAGCCGAGCGCTTTGAGCACGACGCCGCTGATGGCGTTCGTCGCATCGATGTCCGTCCAGCCCGGGTCGGCCATGCGAACGTCGGTGCAACTGCTCGGCTCCCCGGCCCGCGCCGCCGGCGGCATCACCGCTGCCGCCGCCAGTAGGAACGCTCCAATCAAGCGCCCATATCCCAACTGCCCGCTTCCGTTCATCTCTGCTCCTTCAAGATTGACCTGCGTGTGGTGTGATTCGGTCTCGGTCGGCCGGACAGGCCCGTTATTCTTTTGCGACGCGCGGAAAGCGCGCCATGGCCTCGAGCGTATCGAGCTCGATGTGATTGCGCATATAGCGCTGGCTCGCATCGACAAACGGCTGCCAATCCCAGGCTTGAATGCGTCCCTGGGTAGATGCCGCGTAATGGAAGCGTCGACGGCGCTGGCTTGCCAATACGTCCCTATGTATCGCGTCGATGTCCCAACGCTTGTCGACTTCGGCTCGGAACTGCTCGACTAACGCGGCATGCTCGGGATTCGCGGCGAGATTGACGAGTTCTTTAGGATCGGCGGATAGATCGAACAACTGATCGGGGTCGGCCGGGGTGTGAATGAATTTGTAGCGGCCCCGACGAATCATCACGATCGGGGCGATCGCGCCTTCCGCAAGGTATTCGCCCAAGGTTTCGTCGTGCCCGCCGTCGCCCTGCAAATGCGGAACCAGGCTGCGGCCGTCGACCGGATCGGGCCACGCCGTTTGGCGTTCGCCGGTCGCCAGCTCCACGAGCGTCGGCAGCAGATCGATCGTCGACACCGAGCCCGCCACGCGGTGCGGCGTGAAGTCCTTCGGCGCATGAACGATCAGCGGCACGCGGGCGGCATTCTCGAAAAACGTCATCTTGTACCAAAGGCCGCGTTCGCCGAGCATATCGCCATGATCGGAGGTCACCACCACGATCGTATCGTCTGCTAGTCCCGTTGCATCGAGCGCATCGAGGATGGCGCCGAATTGCGCATCCACGTACGACAATGCGCCGTAGTAGGCACGGCGCGCATTGCGCACCTGCTGCTCGGTCGGCGGCGTCCGGTCGTTCTCGCAGACATGGCGCAACCGCTTCGAGTGCGGATCGCTCTCCTCGAAGGTGAGCGTCGTGCTCGGCATGTCGATCTCTTCATCGCGATAGAGATTCCAATACTCCGGCGTGATCGCATACGGATCGTGCGGATGGGTCAGCGACGCGACGACGCAAAACGGCCGCACGTCGGCGCCCGCCTGCTGCTCGCGCGCGATGTCGTAAAGCTTTTGCCGCACGGTGAAGGTCACCTCGTCGTCGAAATCGAGCTGATTCGTGCGCACGCATCGGCCGGCGTCGAGCACCGAGCTCATGTTGTGGTACCAGCTGGGGCGCACTTGCGGGTGATCCCAATCCGGCGCCCAGCCGAAATCGGCCGGGTAGATGTCGGTGGTCAAGCGCTCCTCGAACCCGTGCAGCTGATCCGGCCCGCAAAAGTGCATCTTGCCCGACAACACGGTGCGATAGCCGGCCGCCCGCAGGTAGTGCGCGAACGTCAAGGTTTGCGCGGGAAATTCGGCCGCGTTATCGTAGGCGCCGATCTTCGAGGGCAGCTTGCCGGCCATGAGCGCGAAACGCGACGGCGCGCACAGCGGGCTCGCGCAGTACGCCGAGTCGAACACCACAGCGTCGCGCGCCAGCGCATCGATGCGTGGCGTCTTCGATACTGCGTTGCCGTAGGCGCGCAGCGACGACGGCGTCATTTGGTCGGCCATCAAGACGAGAATGTTCTTTCCGGTGTTGGGCTTCATGAACTCGATGTTTAAAATGCGTTGAACGGGCGTCGCCGCGATCGGACTAGGTGCGCCGCTGTTGCACTGCAAGATCGCGACGGCTTGGCCTTGGCGCCGTGACGCCAATATGTCGACCCACAATTCGCGTGTGAAGACGGCCGTTATTTATGGCCCCATAAGGCATGCTTATGTCTAAGCAAGACCGTTTGCCCCCACTGCAGATGCTGTCGGTGTTCGAATCCGCGGCGCGGCTGGCCAGCTTCACGGCCGCAGCCCGCGAGCTCGGCTCGACGCAGCCGGCCGTGAGCCAGCGCATCGTGCAGCTGGAGGCCGATCTGGGCGTGCCGCTGTTCGAGCGCGGGCATCGCGGCGTCACATTGACGCCCGATGGTCAACGTCTTTACGAAGCGGTCCGCCAAAGCATCGGGACCATCCGCGATGCCGTGGCCGACATTCGGGCCGCCCGCGCGAAAGGCGCGCTGACGATCGTGACCGACGCCGGCTTCGCCACCTACTGGCTCGTGCCGCGGCTCATGGACTTGCGGCGCTTTCTGCCCGACATCAACGTGAAGGTCGTGACGTCGCAATTGGCGTTCGATCCCCGCCGGGACCACGCGGATGTCGCCATCGCATTCGGCGACGGCGATTGGTCGCCGTGCACCGCCACGCGGCTCTTTCAGGAACAAGTGATCCCCGTTTGCTCGCCTGCCTTTCGGGCGGCGCACCCCGAAATCGCGAGGCCTGCCGATTTGCGCGCCATGTCGTTGCTGCACGTGCAACCCGCACAGCCCGAGCGCTGGATGGGGTGGAACGGCTGGTTCGCGACGCACGGGTTGTCGGCGCCGCCCGACGAACACGGATCGACGTTCAACAGCTATGCGCTCGTCATGCATGCGGCGCTCACGCATCAGGGAGTGGCGCTAGGATGGCTGCCGCTGGTGGACGAACTCGTGGCGAGCGGTCAGCTCGTCACGTTGTTCGACGAGCCGGTCACGACCGCGCGCGGGTATTTTCTCGTGTGTCCGCCGGCGCGGCCCGAGACGCCTGCCGCGCCGGCCTTTAGGCGTTGGCTGTTCGCCGCCTGCGCGGCGAGCGCGGTGACGGCGGCATAAGCGCGGCGTAAGCGCGGCATAAGCGCGGCGTTTTCAGCGATATCGCCTGTTCGAGAACGCCGCCGCTGTCAAAGCGCTTCTATCAAATCTCGCCGCTTGGTGCGGCAATAGGCCGTGCAGGCGAGATGCGCGGCGCCGGCGGCCGCGTTGACCATCGCACTCGCATTCGTCGGCTTGCAGACCGATACGACGATCGGCGGCGGCACAGGTTTAAGGGGAAGCTCGACGAACTCGCCGGTCAGCAACTCGTCGGTCACGAATAAGCTCGGGATGCACGCCACCCCGTAGCCGTCGCGAATGAGCTGCACGATCGCGGCCACCGAAGGCGAGCAGGTCATCCGCGTGTGCTCGGGACTCACTCTCTCCTGCCGCGCAAGCGCCAGCACGATGCTCTGCAGCGCGACTTGCGGCGCCGTCCCGCGGCCGAACGTCAGGATCGGACGCTGCAATACGCGCGCCGCGAGTCCGCTCGCACGCCGCGACAACAAGCCACGGCGAGCGATCCAGCGCACCGGATAGCTCGCGATCGCGCTCGAGGCGATCTTCGTGCTGTCGATGCCTTCCACCCGTATCGCCAGATCGAGTTCGCCCGCAAGCAGCCGCTGCTGGAGCACCGCACTCGAATCGACCGTCAAATCCACATCGAGCTGCGGGAATTTCGAATTCAAGTGCGTGACGTAGTGAGAAAGCCACGAATGCACGACCGTCTCGATCACGCCCAGCCTCAGCTTGCCGCCGACGATCACCTCCTGTCCGGCCGCCTCGCGCAACGCCCGCGCGGCATCGACGACGTTGCGCGCGAGACCGAGCAAGCTCTCGCCGGCGCTCGTCAAACGAAACTGCGTCGTCGACCGGTCGATCAGTTCGGTGCGCAGTTCGTCTTCGAGCGATTTGATCCGCAAAGAGATCGTCGCGGGGGTCGCATGCAAGACGCGCGCCGTCGCCCTAAAACTCTCGAGCTCCGCCAGCGTCACGAACGTTTCGATGAAACGCGTATTCATCGCATCATCGCATCCTTGCGTGCCCGGTATCGCTTCCCACGCGGAACACTTGCATGGCCTCGCCGAGCTGTTGCGCCTGTTCGTTGAGCGAGACAGCGGCTGCCGCGGCTTGTTCGACCAGCGCGGCGTTTTGCTGCGTCGCCCCGTCCATCTGCGAAATCGCGCGATTGACTTCGTCGATGCCGATGCTCTGCTGCGTCGAAGCGTTCGCGATCTCGCTGACGATCGTCGTCACACGCTTGACCGCCGTCACGATCCCGTCCATCGTGGCGCCCGCCGTTTCCGCCAGCGCCGCCCCGCTTTCGACCTGCGTGATGGACGTGTCGACGAGCACGCGGATTTCCTTCGCGGCCGCCGCGCTGCGCTGCGCCAAGCTGCGCACCTCGCTCGCCACCACCGCGAAGCCGCGGCCGTTTTCACCGGCGCGCGCCGCTTCCACTGCCGCGTTCAACGCCAGGATGTTCGTCTGGAACGCGATGCTGTCGATGACAGACGTGATGTCGGCCACCTTCTTCGAGCTTTCGGCGATCGCGCGCACCTTGCCCACGACATCGCCCACCACATTGCCGCCGCGCTCGGCTTCCGACGACGCGCTTGCCGCGACTTCCGTCGCTCGCGAAGCGTTTTCCGCGTTCTGCTTGACCGTCGAGGTCAACTCGTCCATGGCCGCGGCCGTCTGCTCGAGCGAGGCCGCCTGCTGCTCGGTGCGGCTCGACAAATCGCCGTTGCCGGTGGCGATTTCGGCCGCGGCCGTGCGTATCGTCTCCGCCGCCGTCTTCACGCGCGAGACCGTACCCGCCAGCGTGTCGCGCGTATAAGCGATGGCCGACACGATGCTTTCGTCGTCGCCGTGCGCCACGTCGATGCGCCCCGTCAAATCGCCCGAGGCGATCTGGCGGGCCAGTTCCGCCGCCTTCGCCGGCTCGCCGCCCACCGAACGCCGCACGCTCTTGATCGCCAGGGAAGTCAGCACGGAGATCGCCGCCCCGAGAATGATTAGGACAACCAACGATGTGATCAGCGTGCGGTAGAAGGACGCCTGAATGTCATCCTGGTATACCCCAGCGATGAAATCCCAATTCCACGGCTTATAGCGTTTGACGAATCCGAGCTTGGAACTGGGCTCCTTCTCGCCCGGTTTCGGCCACCAGTATTCAACGTAGCCCGTCCCGCTCGGCGAGGCGCCGGCCGTTGCGATATCGCGGTAAAGGAAATTTCCCTTGGCATCCTTCCATTGCGACATGTCCTGGCCGTTCAGCTTCGGCGCCATCGGGTGCATGACGACCACCGAGTCGCCACCGACGACGGTCACGTAGCCGTTGCCGCTATAGCGCAAGTCGGCAATTCGGGCCAATGCTTGTTGCTTGGCCGCGTCGGCGGCGAGCTTGCCGGCCTGCGCGTCGCGATCGAGACCGGCCGCGATCGAATAGGCCATTTCCGCGATATCGGAGAGCGCATGCTTGCGCTCGGTCAACTGCATGTCGCGCATCTGCATTGCGTGCCAGACAGTCAACGTCAGCAGGCCGAGCCAAGTAAGAAGAAGGGGAATCCATAGCTTTTGTCGCAGGGTCAAACGAGACATGTGATTTCTTCCGACGAATGAGGCTTGTTGGTATAGAAGGCGCAGCGAAAGGCGTGGGGCCGCCCTTCTCTGTTAACGGCACTCAAAGGCGGATGTTAAGCAGATTGACATGTGTCGAGCGCACTTTTTCATGCACGAATTCAACTGCGCGGCGCGGGATAACTCAATCGGAAAACACCCTGCGGCCGCGGCTTCGCACGGCGACTTTTGCATTATTAGACAATGACTTAGTCGATCTACCCCGACGCGGATCTTCTATGTCGCGCTGGGGAAAACCCGCACGAAAGCGTTAAGGAAACCTTGACAGCGGCGCACGGAATTACTTGCTGGCGGATGATTTTTTTCAAACCTAATCTCGTCACCAAGCTCATCGTCATCAAGGAATGCCGCCATGCCTCAGCGCTTTCGTCAGCTCGTGCGCCATAAGGACTTCAAAGGCCCCACCGCGGGCCAATGCGGCGAGTATGCTCAAGCCAATCTCGTCATTATTCCGAGCGCCTATGCGGAGGATTTCCTGCGCTTTTGCGTGAGCAATCCCAAGGCGTGTCCGCTGCTCGGCGTGGGCGAACGCGGCCAGTGGAACGTGCCGGCGCTCGGGCGCGACTTGGACCTGCGCACCGACGTGCCCGCCTACAACGTCTATCGCGACGGTCGGCTCGCGGAGCAGCCCGACGATATCGTTGGGCTTTGGAACGACGATCTCGTCGCGTTCGCGATCGGCTGTTCGTTCTCGTTCGAACAGATGCTGACGCAAGAGCGCATTGCGCTGCGGCACGTCGACGAGGGCGTCAACGTACCGATGTTTCGCACCAACATCGCCAACGTGAAGGCCGGGCCGTTCGGCGGGCAACTCGTCGTATCGATGCGCCCGATGTCGGGCGCGAACGCGATACGCGCCGTGCAAGTGACGAGCCGCTTTCCATCCGTGCACGGCGCGCCCGTTCATCTCGGCAGCCCGCGTGCGATCGGCATCGACGATCTGTCGCGCCCCGACTATGGCGACGCCGTCACGATTGACGAAGATGAAATACCGGTGTTCTGGGCCTGCGGCGTGACGCCGCAAAGCGCGATCGAAGCGGCGAAGCTGCCGTTCGCGATCGCTCATCGCCCCGGGCACATGCTCGTTACCGATATTCCCAACGCATCGCTGGCCGTCCTCTGACGCGCAGCCCGCATCCCAACGCCGTGTAGAGGAGAGAGAAACCATCATGAACACCGAAGCCCATTATCCGAACAGGGAAGCCGTCGACCGTCGTGCCGATCCGCCCGCCGCGCCCGGCGACAGCCACGCCCTGTTCGGCTGGTACGGCCACTTGAACAGCAACGAGCGCCGCGCGTTTTGGAGCTGCAAGATCGGCTATGCGCTCGACGCGATGGACACGCAGTTTCTGAGCTTCGTCATTCCCGCGCTGATCGCCACCTGGGGCTTGACTACGGGCGAGGCCGGCCTGATCGGGACCGTCACGCTCTTGATGTCGGCGCTCGGAGGCTGGGTCGCCGGCATCCTGTCCGACAAGTATGGGCGCGTGCGAACGCTGCAGATCACGATCGTCTGGTTCGCAGTCTTCACACTCGCCTGCGCCTTCGCGCAGAACTTCTCTCAACTGCTGATCGCACGCGGGTTGATGGGCCTGGGGTTCGGCGGGGAATGGACAGCCGGCGCGGTGCTGATGGGCGAGGTGATTCGCGCCCGCGATCGCGGCAAGGCCGTGGGCATGGTTCAGGCAGGCTGGGCGATCGGATGGGCCGTCGCGGCGGGCCTCTATACGCTCGTGTTCTCGCTGCTGCCGCACGATATGGCTTGGCGCGCGCTCTTCGCAATCGGCATCCTGCCTGCGCCGTTCGTCATCTTCATTCGGCGCTTCGTCAGCGAACCCGAAGTGCATCGTCTCGCCAAGCAGCACGAACGCGACACGCACACAACCCACTCGTTCATGGAAATCTTCAGCGCGGACATGTGGTTCACGACGCTGCGCACCGCGCTGCTCGCCACGGGCGCGCAAGGCGGCTACTACGCGATCACGACCTGGCTGCCGACTTATCTGAAGACCGAGCAACATTTGAGCGTGGTCGGAACGGGTGGGTATCTGGCCGTGATCATCGCGGGCTCGTACGCCGGCTATCTGTTCGGCGCATGGCTCTCCGACCGGATCGGCCGTCGCCGCTCTTTCATCGCCTTCGCCCTGGCGTCGATGATCATTGCCCTGGCTTACACGCACGTGTCGCTCGACAACACCCTGCTGCTGATTCTCGGCTTCCCGCTCGGCTTCTTCGCATCGGGCATGTTCGCCGGCATGGGGGCATTCATGTCGGAGCTGTTTCCCACTCGAGTACGCGGCTCCGGCCAAGGCTTTTGCTACAACTTCGGCCGTGCGGTCGGCGCTGCGTTCCCGTTCCTCATCGGCTACGTCGCGCAGCAAATGTCGCTCGGGTCGGCGATCGGCGCATTCGCAGCCGGCGCCTATGGGATCGTGATTCTCGCCGCACTGATGTTGCCTGAAACGCGCGGCGCGCAATTGAAGGACTGACGCCTCGATCGGCCGCGCCGAGCAACCTGCACCGTCAGCGCGCTTCCTTCATCGTCAATATAGGCGCTGCGATCGTGTGCCGTTCGATCTTCACCGTATCGAGCGCGCGCAGAAAATCCTGCGCGTCGAAGATCGCGCCGACGCTCGCTACCCCGCCCTTGCTCGTCGTGCGCCGGCTCGCCAATCGCTCGGCTGCTTCGACGACGATCGGCGCGCTGACCGCATAGATGTCGCACCCTGTCGCCGTGATGCGACGCGTCGCGCCGCCTTGTTCGATGACGATGTCCATGATGAACTGCTGATCGGAGCGGCCCTGTTCGTCGCGCGCCTCCGGCGGCGGCGTGTTCGGATTGCGAATATCGCGCAGCGCCGACGCGGCAAGCCATGACTCGATCGTATCGACGCGCAGATGACGAGACACCGTCAACACCTCGGTGAACGGAATCATCGTGACGTCCATCTCGCCGAGCGGCGTCGGGAACGACCAGGCCGCTTCGGCCATCGGCTGCGGCAAAGGCGTCAGGACGCCGCCGCGTTGAATGAGGCGCGTCGCACGGTTACGCTCGCCCGTGACACGCGTGCCGCGAGTCGGATGCCAGCTATCCAGTCCGATCGCGATGTCGACCCGCTCGATCGGCGCATCGGCGTCGACCACCGCCGTCACGAGCAAATCGGCAAGCCCGCCATAAAACGCCGCGGCGGGAACGAGCGCCACGCCTGCCTCGCGTGCACGCTCGTCGCGCTGCTCGACGAGCTGCTGGAGCGCGGGCTGCTCGGCCGTCACGTCGAGATACGGAATGCGCGCACGCAACGCCGCATCGACGATCGGCAGCGCCGTATCGAGAAACGGACCGGCGCAATTGATGACGGCATCCGCGCCGCGCAGCGCGGCATCGAGCTGAGCGGCATTGTCGATAGCCGCCACTCGCCATACCCGCTCGCGATCGTCCGCGATCGATTCCTGCAAGCGAGCCGCGTCCCGTCCGACGCGAATGACGCCATGCCCGCGCCGCTTCAATTCCGCAACGACGAAACGCCCCGTGTGCCCCGCAGCCCCGTACACCGCAACAGTCATTCGATCGCTCATCGTTCATCTCCAAGTGGGAATGGCGCATTTATAGTACAGATCTGTAGCGAGGTCAATACAGATCTGTAGCGTCGTCATTCTCGTAGTGCTACCATCGCTTCTCATGCACGGCATCCGGAAAATTTCGAGGGGCGACCATGGCGAAGCGAGGAGAACAGTCGGCGACCGCGCCCGCCGACACACGCGAGCGCATTCTGCGCACGGCCAGCGAACTCTTTTATCGCGAGGGCACGCGCGCGGTCGGCGTCGACCTCATCGTGGCGGAATCGGGCGTCGCCAAAACAAGCCTGTATCGGCACTTCGGGACGAAAGACGATCTGATCGAAGCGTTTTTGCTGCGCGAGGACGACGACTTCTGGCGACATTGGGACGCCGTTGCCTCCGAGCACAAGGGCACGCCCCGCGAAGAGCTGGATGCGCAGCTTCAGTGGCTCGGCGAACGTATCGCTCGGCCCGGGTACCGCGGTTGCCCGCAGATCAACATCGCGGCGGAGTACGCCGACGACAAACACCCCGCGCGCAAGGTGGCCGTGGCGCATAAACGCGAATTGCGACGTAGGCTGGCGGAATTGGGGCGCGCCATGCGGCTCGACGATCCCGAGACGTTCGCCTTACGCTTGGGCACGATCATCGACGGCGCGCTGAGCAGCGGGCGCGCGCTGCACGCAGCGGGGCCCGCGAAGTTCCTGCAGGAATTGGCGCAGGCGCTGTTACCGAAAAAATCCAAGCGTTGAACGCGCCGGGGCGCGCTGGGTTCTCGCCGATGTCGGGCATCAATGCTCTAGGTGTTCGAGATAGAGCATCACTGCGCAAGGCGGGACGACGGGGCGCGAATCGTCCGCGAAGGATGCCTCGAATCGAATCCAGTCCTCGCGGCTCGACCGGGCTGAACCTTTCCACACCTTGAGCGTCAGCGACGCGACATAGTCTCTGGGCAACCGATGGCGCACTTCGACCGTATCGTGTTGCTGGGAAAAGGTGAATGCGCTCAATCCCATTGGGA
>DATJJH010000208.1:0-3400 GCA_035492395.1 Trinickia sp.
AGCAAGTTTCTCGTCCACCCCCGGCTCGACGTGGCATGATATGCGCCTGCGTTTCTCTGCCACGCCCTTTTACCCGTTTTGCCCCACCTATGTCCGATCTGATCGTCCATGGCGGCCTCCCGCTTCGCGGAGAGATCACGCCGTCCGCCAACAAGAACGCCGTACTGCCGATTCTTTGCGCCACGTTGCTGACCGACCAGCCGCTGCGGCTCATCGGCGTGCCCGAGATCACCGACGTCAAAAAAATCCTCGACATCTTCCGCGCGCTCGGCAGCGACGTGTCGATGGATTTTTCGACGGGTGTCCTCGATTTGCACCACCACGCCACCGCATTCGATCCGGTCAAGCATCGTTTGCCGGAGGAAATGCGCTCGTCCATCATGCTCGTGCCGCCGCTGCTCGCGCGTTTTGGCGTGGCGCGGCTTGAAAACGACGTGAAGGGCTGCACGCTCGGCGTGCGCGAGATCGACCCCCACGTCGAGGTGTTCGAACGTTTCGGCGCGCGCGTCGAGCGCACGCCCGATTCGCTGATCGTTCGCGCCCAAACGCGCATGGCCGCGAACGATCATTGGCTGGACTACGCGTCGGTCACCACCACGGAGAATTTCGTGCTGTGCGCGGCCTGTGCCTCCGGCACGTCCACGCTCGTCAATGCGGCGTCGGAGCCCCACGTTCAAGAGTTTTGCCGCTTCATCGCGATGCTCGGCGTACCCATCGAAGGCATCGGCACGTCGCGGCTCATCATCGAAGGCGGCAAGCGCCTTGGCGGCGGGGAGTTTCGCTTCAGCGAAGATTTCCACGAAATCGCGACGTTCTTGGCGCTCGGCGCGATCACGGGCGGCGACATCGTCGTCAAGAACAGCGCGCCGGAGCAATTTCCGCTGATCGACCGGACGTTCGCGAAGTTCGGCATCGATCTCGTCCACCGCGACGGCTGGTCGCGCGCCTTGCGCGATGGGCCGCTGCGCGTGCGGCGGCCGTTCACGCCCAATATTCTCACCAAGATCGAGGCCGCACCGTGGCCGTATCTTCCGGTGGACCTCCTGCCGATCTTCATCGCGCTCGGCGTTCGAGCCGAAGGCAGCGCAATGTTCTGGAACAAGGTGTACGACGGTGCGATGGGATGGTCCGTCGAACTGTCCAAGTTCGGCGCGCACGTGTTCCTTTCCGACCCGCATCGGCTCATCACCTTCGGCGGCATTCCCTTGAGCCCGGCGAAGGTCGAAAGCCCCTACATCATTCGCGTCGCCATCGCGTTGCTGATGGTCGCCTCGAGCATCGAAGGGCGCTCGGTCATTACGAATGCGCTGCCGATCCGGCGCGCGCATCCGCATTTCGTCGAAAACCTGCGCTCGGTGGGCGCGAACGTCGAATGGACGAAAAGCGATTGACGGAGAAATCACCGTGTGCGCTGGCTAAAGACGGATCGTAGACGATGAGACCATGCGCGGGCATGGCTTCATCGTCGCGACTTCCGGGCGGACGCATGGCGCCCTGATGGCCGGCGCCGCTTTCGTAGCGCGCTATTCCTTCACGCCTTTCTTCTTGGCGAGATCCTGCGCCATTTGATAGTGGCGTTCGATCGTCGGCAATCCCTTTTGCGCGAGTTTCTTCAGGTCGGCGTTTTGGCCGTCGGAGATCTCCTTCTTGAAAGCGGCGACGGCGTCTTCATGACCCTTCAGCCCGATCTTCGCGATATAGGCATCGTTGAACTGCTTGCCCTTGAGCGGCTTGAGCTCGTCGAGCACGCTCGTATCGGAGTTGTCCTTCGGCACCTCGACGCCGTGCGGTGCAGCCATTTTCAATTGGGCGGTCAACTTCGTGTGGTCGAGCATCATGTGATGGGCGAACGATTTGACGTCCTTGTCGTTCGAGTTCTTCTGCGCGAGCTTGGCCGCGTCGATTTCGGTGGACGACGACATCGAGGCTGCCTGCACGAAATCGCGATCGGGTGCGGGCAGCGGATTGGCTGCGGTGGTCGATGCGGCTTGCGTTTGCGCCTGCGCGATGCCGATCGGCAGGAGCAGGGCGCAGCAGGTCAAGGCGAGTGCGGTTCGCTTCATTGGGTCTCCGTGAAAACGTTGAACAAGTCGATGCGCGTTCAGACGGATGCGGCGACGCGCACCGTGGCTTCTGCCCCGCAAACGTCATACCCGAAATTCGGCCGTCGCGGGTGTATGGCGGGCGTGACGTTTGCTGTTCATGGAACATGCCTGTTACCCGACCATGCACCTGACAAATGGAGACGATGCCGCTCGCCCTGGATTGGCCGGATATCGTCGCGCGACTCGCGTGCGCGTTGGTGGCGGGTGCTGCCTTTGGCGTGAATCGCAGCGAATCGGGCAAGGCGGCCGGGTTGAGGACGACGATTCTCGTCTGTCTCGCGGCCTGTGTCGCGATGCTGCAGGCCAACGCATTGCTCGACCAAGCGGGCAAGGCCAAGGACGGTTTCGCCACGCTCGATTTAATGCGGCTTCCGCTCGGCATCTTGACGGGCATGGGGTTCATCGGCGCCGGCGCCGTCTTGCGCAAGGACGGACTCGTCATCGGCGTGACGACCGCTGCGACGCTCTGGTTCGTCACCGTAGTCGGCCTATGCTTCGGCGGCGGGCAACTTCGGCTCGGGTGGGTCAGCGCGGGGCTCGGCATCGCCGTGCTTTGGGGCCTGCGTTTCGTCGAGCGAAAGCTCGAGCGCGGGAAAGCGGCTTGGATCACGCTGTGCTACCCGTTGGACGCCGATAGCCCGCAACGGCTCAAAGACCGTCTCGCACAAATCGGCTGTTCGATCGAGCCGCGCGGCGCCCGCGTCAGCGAAACGGATGGCATCTGCGAAGGGCGGTACCTCGTACGCTGGAAGGAGCCGTTCGACCGGCACGCGGTCGCGCCGTCCTTCGATGCGTTGGGGCGTGCTAGCGGAGCAGTGTCGCTGCAGTGGTCGATGGTCGATTAGGGCGAAGGCGCGAGGCGCCTTGCTCGCGCGCCCGACGCCTGCTCGATTTGACGCAGCGGATGCTTACGGCGCACGCAGCGGCCGCAGCGACGAGTTTTCCGGCCGCGTAGAGCGGCGCTCGATCGCATGTCCGTTCCGGCTCGTCATCGACGGCGAGGAGCGTGCATGCGACGAGCCCGGGTTGGTCGCGGCTATATCCGGCCGAGTACGACGAGGATGACCACGATGACGACGATGAGACCGAGCGTCCCGCTCGGTGCGTAGCCCCATCCGCGGCTGTGCGGCCAGGCGGGAAATGCGCCGATCAGCAGCAGGATGAGGATGATGAGTAAGATCGTGCCTAACATAACGCCCTCGCTTGGAGTAGTTGAACACGCGCGGCGCGAAGCCGCTGAGCATCCGACCCGCAACTTATATGCCGCATTGGTCGATGGAGGCGTCGGGGCTTGT
>DATJJH010000209.1:0-8853 GCA_035492395.1 Trinickia sp.
CAAGGCGCTCACAATCTCCTCGGTCGAGCGCACCGCCGCGTAGTCCATCGCCATATTGGCGAGCGACAACGCGTGCACGTCCTCGGCCGGCCACAGCCGGCCGCTCAAATCCCTTAGATCGAATGTATACGCGGCATCGGAGGCGACGATCGCCTCGAAGCCCAGATTGCCCGCGCTTCGCGCCGTCGCTTCCACCGAATTGTTCGTCATGACGCCGGCAACCACCAGCTGCCCGACGTCCCGCACACGTAGCCAGCGCTCGAGACCGGTTGCCGCGAAAGCATCCGGCACGTTCTTTTCGACGACATGCTCGTGTGCCGAAGGCACGAAGCGAGGCTGGAACTCGGCCCCGCTCTGGCCTGGCCAAAAAATCGATTCCGGGGAACGAGAGATATGACGGACATGCACGATCGGCCGCCGGGTCGAGCGCCAAGCCTGAAGCAGGCGTTCGATGTTGTTCTCGGCGTCGGGATTGTTGCGCCGGCCGAGCGTCGGCCGGTTGATCCCGTTTTGCATGTCGATGAGGAGGAGCGCCGCATTCGCGGCGAGGGGCTTGGGCGTCATGACTTTCCGTCTAAAGGCACGACCGATTCGATTGACCGCTGTCGGCCGGCCAACCTCACTCTACACTGGCCCAGGCCATTTCCCGCAATTTAGCCCGCAGCCGTGCAACGGCTTGGCTGTGCAGCTGGCAAACACGCGATTCGCTCACTTCCATCACCGCACCGATTTCCCGCAGGTTCATCCCGCGCTCGTAGTACAGCGACATCAAGAGCTTCTCGCGCTCGGGCAACTTCTCGATCGCCTCGGCGAGCGCCGAGCGCAAGCTGTCGTCCATCAGCGCCGACAGCGGGTCCGCATGATCGACGCAGTAGCGGTCGAGGAACGGCTCGTCGTCCGCCGAACGGTCGAAATCTTCGTAGTAGATCAACTGACTGCCATGCAGATCCTGCAGCATCGACTGATAAGCGTCGAGCGGCATCTGCAAGTGGTCGGCCACTTCGGTCTCGCTTGCCGAGCGGCCGAGCCGCTGCTCGACCTGGTGCACGGCCGATTCGACCTCGCGCGACGTCTTGCGCAGGCTGCGCGGCAGCCAGTCGTTGTTGCGCAATTCGTCGAGCATCGCCCCGCGGATACGTTGACTTGCGTACGTTTCGAACTGCGCGCCCTGGTCTTCCTTGTAGCGGCTCGCCGCATCGAGCAGGCCGATCATGCCCGCCTGAATCAAGTCATCCAAATCGACGCTCGCCGGCATCTTCGCCACGAGCTGCAATCCAAGCCTGCGCACGAGCGGCGCGTACTGCGTCAATACATCCGTCTGGGACATTTTCCCTTGAGCGTTGTACATCGAGGGCCCCCTTTTCCTTGTCCCTAACGTTTCAAGCATGCTGGCGCGCGACCAACGCGTCGGCGAGCGCCGACGCCGGCATGGCCGTGCGCACCCCGGCGTCTTGGCGCGGCGAACTCATCGCCGGGCGCATCGGCCAATACAACATTTCTGACGCGACGTGACGGTAGTCACGCGCCGACTGTGCCGACGGAAATGCGTCGACGACACAGCGTCCCAGTTCGAGCGAGCGCTCCATCAGCGGATCGGCCGCCACGCAACCGGCTTCTTCGATCGACACCGTCAAGTAGCGCGCGGCCACTTCGGCGAGATTCTCGAAAGTCGTCTGCGCATCGGCGAGGCTCGACACGTGATTGACGAGCACGCGGAACTGAGCGATCGCGTGCTCGAAGTGCAGGCGTTTCATGCATGCGTACGCTTCCGTGATGGCTTGCGCCGCCACGCGCGTGACGATCAGCACGTCGTGCGCTTGCGCCGCGAGCGGCGACAGCGCCCCCCCGCGCTCGAGCCGCGCATCGACGAGCACGACATCGGCTGGGCCCGCCAGCAGTTGCCCGAGCTGCGCGGCGGTAAAGCCCGCGCAGTTCTCGCGCGACGCCGCGAGCACGGCAAATCCCAGCTCGTGGCGCGCGCACGCTTGCTCGAGCTCGACCTCGCCATTGAGCACGGCTCGTACCGAACCCGTGCCGTGCGCGCCGCCAAGCATCGACGAAACCGCGTTCACGCCCAGACGCTCGTCGATGACGAGCACGTCCTTGCCGAGCATCGCCAGCGCCGCCGCCAAATTCACGACCGTCGACGTACAGCCGACGCCCAGCGGGCCGCCCGTGACCGCGACCACGCGCGAGCCGCTCTTCGCGAGCAACCGGCGCAGCCCTTCTGCCTGATCGGTGACTTGTTTAGCCAAAGCGGACCTCATGCAGCTCGGCGCTCGAACGGCTCGACAACGCCGAGAGCAGGGCGGGGATTTCATCGTCCTGAGGCACGAACGGCGAGCCGTCGCGCGGAATGCAGAACGCGCTCTTGATCAAAAATTTCTTGGTCGCGACGTACAAGTTCTCCGGCACCTTCTGACCGGTCGATACGTAGTGCACCGGCAGCTTGTACCGGATCACCGTATCGAGCACGCCGCCCAGGTTCGTTGCCTCGTCGAGCTTGGTCAAAATGCAGCCGGCCAGCTCGGGTTGCCCCGGCGCGCTGCGATAGGCCTGCACGACTTCGTTGAGCGTATCGCCGTGGCTCGTCGCGTTCAGCAGCAGCAACCGCTGAACGGGCAAGCCCGCGCCGCAGAGCATCGCGATCTGATCCGATACGGTGCGATCGCGCTGGCTCATGCCGATCGTGTCGATCAGCACGATGTGCTTGTTGCGCAGCTCGGCCAGCGCGAGCTGCAGATCGGCTGCATCCTTCACCGCGTGCACCGATACGCCGAGAATCTTGCCGAAGATGCGAAGCTGTTCGTGGCCGCCGATCCGGTAGCTGTCCGTCGTCAGAAGCGCGACCTTGCTCGCGCCGAAGCGCATCACGCAACGCGCGGCCAGCTTGGCGGTCGTCGTCGTTTTGCCGACGCCCGTCGGGCCCATCAGCGCGAACACGCCGCCGCGTTCCATCAGCGCGTCTTCGTTTTCGAGCACCGGCAGGTTCGACGCCAGCACCTGGTTCACCCATTGCATGCCCGCATCGAGGTTGTCCACTTCGGGCATGTGGTCGACGACCATTCGCACGAGCTGCGCGGAGAAACCGGCCGAGAACAGCGCCTTCGTCACTTCGCCGTCCACCGCGCTGCGGCGTTGGCGCTCGCCCCACATCAGGCCGGCAAACTGCTCCTCCATCATCCCGCGCAGCGACGAGAGTTCGCTCATCACCGTTTGGTTCACGATCTCTTCCACGCGAGCGCGGACCGCATCGGCCATCGCTTCCGTCTCTTGCTCGCCGAGGCCTTCGAATGCCGGCTTCACACGCGGGGCGGCGCGGCGCGCGGCCACACGGGCGGCTTCGTGCGCCCAGTCCGGCAGCTGCGTCGAGGCGAGTTCGCCCGCGGACAACACGCGCCCCGCCGAGCCGAGGCCCTTGGCCGCGGCCGTCGTGGGCGACAGGGTGTGAGCGCGCGAGCTGTGCGCGGCGCGCTCGCTTTGGGCGGCGATGCGACGCGCGTGGTCGATCAGCCAAGGATTCGATTCGGCCATCGTCTGTTGCGCGTCGGCGCCGGCGGTGTCGTCGGCGCTCGCCGCCGCACCGGCCGTCGGATTCGATGCGGCAAGGTTCGGCGCCGCGGTGCGCGACTTGAAGGTCGGACGCTCCGTCAAACGCGGCGCGACGATCGCCGCGGCATCGGGCGGCAGCGTCCGGCCTTCGTCCTGTGCTTGGCCGCCGACTTCCGGGCTTGCGCCGAAGACGGCCGAAAACACGTCGGGCATGCCGTTCGCGTACGGATTGGCCGGCATCGCGCCGGGCGTCGCGCCCGTGTAGCCGCCGTTCGGCTGCGCGGCGGCCTGGGCGCTCGCATACGGGTTGCCTAGATGTTGCGCCATGCCTTGCGCGGGGCTTTCGCCGGCGTCGGGTGCGATGTGAGCAAAGTCGGTGTCGGCCAATGCGACGATTTCAACGGTGCCGTCGTCGTTGGTTCGATTCGAGAGTACGACAGCGTCCGCACCGAGGGCCTCACGCACGAGACGCAGCGCGTCCCGGCTCGTCGCGCCGATGAATTTACGAATGTTCAAGCTTGACCCCCGATGAGGTTAACGACTTTGATCGTGCGCGTCTCCGGCACTTCGGCATAGGAGAGCACTTTCAATTGAGGCAAGCTGCGGCGCAGGAATCGAGCGAGCATCGCGCGAAGCGCGTGCTGCACGAGCAGCACCGGAGGCAGCCCGGCATTTTGTTGACGAACGATCGCCTTTTGCGTCGCCGCCATGAGCGTGTGCGCGAGGCCGGGCTCGAGCCCGGGGTTCGCACCCGTCGAGAGCGCTTGCGACAGCACGCGCTCGAGATTCGAATCGAGTCCCATGACTTGCATCTCGCCGGAACCCGGATACCACTGCTGCGTAATCGCGCGGCCCAGCGCCAGACGCACGCAAGCGGTCAGATCGTGCGCGTCGGTCACCTTGCCGGCATGCTCCGAGAGCGCCTCGAGCATCGTGCGCATATCGCGGATCGGTACGCCTTCCTCGAGCAGGTTTTGCAGAACCTTTTGCAGCGTCGTCAGCGAAAGCGCCTTCGGCACGAGATCTTCCACGAGGGTCGGCGCGTCCTTGCCGGTGCGGGTGATCAGTGCCTGCACCTCCTGGCGGCCCAAGAGCTCGGCCGCGTGCGTCACGACGAGATGATTCAAGTGCGTGGCGACGACAGTGCTCGCGTCGACCACGGTGTAGCCGTACACCTGGGCCTGCTCGCGCAAGTTGGTGTCGATCCAAACCGCGGGCAGACCGAAGGCGGGATCTTGCGTCGGCTGGCCCGGCAGCGCCGCGCTGACCTGCCCCGGGTTGATCGCCAGCCACTGGCCCGGATAGGCCTCGCCCACGCCCACCTCGACGCCCTTGAGCGCGATACGATAGCCGTTCGGGCGCAGCTCCAAGTTGTCGCGAATGTGAATGACGGGCGGCAGGAAGCCAATTTCTTGCGCGAACTTCTTGCGGATGCTCTTGATTCGCTTGAGCAGTTCGCCGTCGGAATTCTTGTCGACAAGCGGAATGAGGCGGTAGCCCACTTCGAGGCCCAACGTGTCGATGAGCGTAACGTCGTCCCAGCTCGCCTCGGTGTTTTCGGCGGGCGCGGCCATGGCCGGCGCGACGTCGACGAGCGAGACCCCCGCCTTGGCGGCCGCGGCGCGCTTGTTCATCGTGCGGCCGAGCTGGATCGCACCGCCGCCGAGCAGCAAGAACGCAAAGTGCGGCATGTTCGGAATCAAGCCGAGCAGGACGATGATCGTGCCCGTGATGAGCAGCACGCGCGGGTTCGTGAACAACTGGCCGGTCAGCTGCGTGCCGATGTCTTCGTCGGTCGCCACGCGCGAGACGATCACGCCGGCCGCCGTCGAGATCACGAGCGAGGGGATTTGCGCGACGAGGCCGTCGCCGATCGTGAGCAGCGTGTACGTCTTGCCGGCGGAGGCGAAGTCCATGCCGTGCTGCACGACGCCGACGATGAGCCCGCCGAACACGTTCACGACCATGATGATGAGGCCCGCGATCGCATCGCCGCGCACGAACTTGGACGCACCGTCCATTGCGCCGTAGAACTCGGCTTCCTGCGACACGGCGAGGCGCCGCTTGCGTGCGCCGTCTTCGTTGATGAGGCCCGCGTTCAGGTCGGCGTCGATCGCCATCTGCTTGCCGGGCATGGCGTCCAGCGTGAAGCGTGCGGCCACTTCGGCGATACGCCCCGCGCCTTTCGTGATCACCATGAAGTTGATGACCATGAGGATCGCGAACACGACGATACCGACCGCGAAGTTGCCGCCCACGAGGAAGTGGCCGAACGATTCGATCACTTGGCCCGCCGCGCCCGGGCCCGTGTGGCCTTCGAGCAGAACGACACGCGTCGAGGCGACGTTCAAGGACAGCCGCAGCAACGTCGAAAACAGCAGCACCGCCGGGAACGCCGCGAAGTCGAGCGGCTTTTGCGTATACATGCTGACGAGCAGCACCATCACCGACAGCGCGATGTTGAACGTGAACAGCAGATCGAGCAGGAACGGCGGCAACGGCAGAATCATCATGCCGAGGATCATGCAGATCAGGATCGGACCCGCGAGCGCGCGCAGGTTCGTGCCGCTCAATACTTGGCTCTTGCCGAAAAAAGTTCCGACGCGGGCGTTCATGCCGATGCTCCTTCGTTGGCGTCGCCGAGCGCTTCGTCGGCTTCTTCACGTTCGTCGGCCTCGGAGATCGGGCCCTTCGTGTCCATATCGGCGGGTACGTCGAGCTCGGTCGGCGCGGCCGGCACATCGCCCCCTTCTTCGCGGAATTTGCGCAGCTGATAAACCCAGGCGAGGACTTCGGCCACGGCGTTGTAGAGCGTGCCCGGGATTTCCCGATTCAGTTCGACGTTGTGATAGAGCGCGCGGGCGAGCGGCGGCGCTTCGAGCAGCGCGACGTTGTTCTCGGCGGCGATCTCGCGAATGCGGGCGGCCACGAGGTTCACGCCCTTGGCGACAACCTTCGGCGCGCGCATCTCGCCGTCGGCGTATTGCAGCGCGACCGCATAATGCGTCGGGTTCGTGACGACCACGTCGGCCTTGGGCACGGCGGCCATCATGCGACGGCGCGCGATAGCCCTTTGCTGCTGGCGAATCTTGCCCTTCACGTGCGGATCGCCTTCGCTTTCGCGGTGCTCGCGCTTCACTTCTTCCTTCGTCATTCGCAGCTTCTTGTGGTACTGCCAAAGTTGATAAGGGACATCGAACGCCGCGAGCAGGAACATGCCGGCCACGGTCGTCGCGCAGCAGGCCGCGACGATCGACAGGCCGTGCCCGAGCGCGGTATGCATCGGCTCGCCGGCGAGCCCCAAGATTTGATCCTTGCGCCGCCAGAGCGCCAGGCCGCCGATGACGCCCACCAGCAGCGTCTTAACCAGCGAAAAACCGAGCTGGATCACGCCGTTGATCGAGAAGATGCGGCCCACGCCCGCGACGGGGTCGAGCCGTTCGAACTTGAACTCGAACACCTTCGGCGAAAGCAGCCAGCCGCCCAGCGCCATCGGCGCGACGAGCGCCGCCACGCCCGTGAGCGCCAAAATCGGGGCAACGGCCATGAAGGCCTCCCGCCCGGCGTTGCCCGCGCCGATCAGCATGCGATTGGTGTCGACCAATGCCGCATGGTTGAACGTGAAGGCGCCGCGCAGCATGTCCTGCAAATGAATTCCGATCGGGCCGGCCAACCCCCAGGCTCCGAAGAAGCCGGCGGCCAGCAGCGCGAACGTCGACAATTCCCGCGAGCGCGCGACCTGTCCCTCCGAGCGCGCCTTTTCCAGGCGCCTGGGGGTCGCTGCTTCGGTTTTGTCGAGGTCGCTGTCCTCTGCCACGGGAATTTTCTCCGCAAGAATCTCGGCGACATGCCGTTATCCAGTGAGAGCGATTATTCCCCCCCCGGTCAATGGACGATCGGCGGATAAGGCGGGGGAAACGGGTGCATTTCGAGTGATGGGCGCACGGCCCGGAGCGGCCCGAGCGGGCGCATGCGGCGAGGCGGCCGACGGTGCGGGAATTCGACCGAAAGGCCAATGAAAGAAAACGGCCCCGGTGGATGCCGGGGCCGAATCGATCGGAAGGCGAGGATCTCGAACGGTCGGATCGTCAAAACGCCACGTAGGGTCCCGGGCCGCTCGACCCCGTCTGATCCATCCCGTAGTAGACCGTCTTGCCGTAGAAGAACGGCATCCCGAAATCGACAAAAGTCGCGCCGCCGAGGCTGCCCGCGAGATCGTTCAACGCGAAATTGCCGTTCGACAGCAATTGGGTAGCATTGCCCACCGTCATCGAGACCGCCAAGCCGCCGGCGGCGCCGGGCGACGCCCCGTTGTAGCTTGCCACGTTGACGGAACGAGAAACGGTCGAGGCCGGGCAGTAGAACGCGGATGCGTTTCCGGAGCAGTTGGCCAGCGAGTTGTCGGTGAAGAAATACGCGTTCGAACCCGAATCGAAAAATGCCGTGACGGCGCTGCCGTTGAAGGTGGCATTGATGTCGCCGAAAGCATTCGTCGTGAACTTGGTCACCGTCCCTGGCAGCCCATTGTTCGCCTGCGTGCCGATCCCGAAAGTCAACATGCCTGTCACGGTGGCCTGACCGCTCGGCCCGATCGCCGGCATAGTCAGGATCACGCCGTTGTTGTCCGTGGCGAACTTGGCAACGGGATTGGCGACTTGCTGCGCAGTGGGAACCAGCGTTTGCACGCAGTTCGCGCCGTTCGGGCACGCGTAATAGTTGCTGTTGCCCGCCGGCGGGCTGGCGCACAGCGTCCCGCAATCGTTTGGCGCGACGCCCACGCCAAGGATGCCGTTCGCGCCTAGGTCACCAGGGGTGAGTTCCAGTGTGCCCGTCGAGCAGCCTCCCGTCAGCACGGCGCCTTGCGGCATATCGCCCACGATCTGGATCGGCACGCCGCTCGCCGTTTTCTGGCCAATCGTGAGATCGGCGGTACGGATCGATCCCCAGGTGTAGCCGTCGGCAAACGCGGTGCATTCCGCGAGCGGGCTGCCCGCCAACGTCTGCTTCGGCAAGGCGCTCAACACCTGGCTCGCCGCAGAGCTGGCGAGCCGTAACCCGAACGATTCCGTATCGACCTGGATGTTGGGAATCGTTTGGCAGGCACTCGTACCCGGTGCGCACACCGTCACGCTGACCGTCGGAATATTGGCGACGCCCTCCACGCCCTGGCCGACCGTCACGACGGCTTGATTCGCGGCAGCCTGCGGACCGCTGCCGCCACCGCTGCTGCCGCCGCCAGCCCCACCGCTGCCGCCGCCCCCGCCTCCGCACGCCGCGAGCACGGTCGCGACGGCCACCACG
>DATJJH010000210.1:0-12269 GCA_035492395.1 Trinickia sp.
AGCGACATCGTCGTGGCCGTCGATTCGGCGCGGTTTTGCCTGTCGGAAGCACGCCTAGGCCTCATTGCGGCGACGATCGCGCCTTACGTTGTTCGCGCGCTGGGCGAGCGCGCATCGCGGCGCTACTTCACGACGGCCGAGCCGTTCGATTGCGCAACGGCGCAGCGGCTTGGGCTCGTGCATGAGGTCGTGGCGGCCGACGCGCTCGACGCCGCGGTCCAGAAAATCGCGGCCGCGCTGTGTGCCAACGGTCCGCAGGCCGTACGCGAATCGAAGCGCCTGGTGCAGGACGTAGCGGGCCGCGCGATCGACGAAGCGTTAATCGACGATACCGCTCGCCGCATCGCACAGATTCGCGCCGGCGAGGAAGGGCGCGAGGGCGTCGCATCGTTCCTCGAAAAGCGCGCGCCGGCCTGGCGCGACTGATCCGTTCTCGACGGTAGCCGATTCAACCGATTGCAACCGATAGCCGCTTCAATGCGAGATTATTCATGTTCAACAAGATTCTGATTGCGAACCGCGGTGAAATCGCTTGCCGCGTGGCTGCGACCTGCAAGCGGCTCGGGATGGCGAGCGTCGCGGTCTACTCCGACGCCGACGCGAACGCCAAGCACGTCGCCGCATGTGACGAAGCGGTGCATATCGGCGGCTCGGCCGCGGGCGAGAGCTATCTGCGTATCGAGCGGATCATCGAAGCCGCTTTGAGCACGGCGGCGCAAGCCGTGCATCCGGGGTACGGGTTTCTTTCGGAGAACGAAGCATTCGCGCAAGCGTGCGAGGCGGCCGGGCTCGTTTTCATCGGCCCGCCGGTCTCGGCCATCGCCGCGATGGGTTCGAAGGCTGCGGCGAAGGCGCTCATGCACGCGGCGGCCGTGCCGCTCGTGCCCGGCTATCACGGCGATGAGCAAGACGCCGAGCTTTTGCATCGCGAAGCGGACGCGATCGGTTATCCGGTGTTGCTCAAGGCGAGCGCGGGCGGCGGCGGCAAGGGCATGCGCGTGGTCGAGAAGAGCGAGGATTTCGCCGCGGCGCTGGCGTCGTGCAAACGCGAGGCTGCCAGCAGCTTCGGCAACGATCGCGTGTTGATCGAAAAGTATTTGTTGCGCCCGCGTCACGTCGAAGTGCAGGTGTTCGCCGATCGACTCGGCGGCGCGGTCTACCTGTTCGATCGCGATTGTTCGGTGCAGCGCCGTCACCAGAAGGTGCTCGAGGAAGCGCCCGCGCCGGGGCTATCGGACGAGGTGCGCCGCGCCATGGGCGAGGCCGCGGTGGCCGCTGCCCGGGCTGTGTCGTACGTAGGCGCGGGCACGGTCGAATTCATCATGACCGACAGCGCGTTCTACTTCATGGAGATGAACACGCGGCTGCAGGTCGAGCACCCGGTCACGGAGATGATCACGGGGCAAGACCTGGTGGAATGGCAGTTGCGCGTCGCCTCGGGCGAGCCGCTGCCGTTGCGGCAGGACCAACTGCGCATCGACGGCCATGCGATCGAGGCGCGCGTGTATGCGGAAAACCCGGCTCGCGGGTTCCTGCCGTCGACGGGCACACTCAAGTATCTGCGCATGCCCGACGCCGTCGAGTTCTCGCTCGGCGCGCCGTCGCGCGCGCCGGTGCGGATCGACAGCGGCGTGCGCGAAGGCGATACGATCACGCCGTTCTACGATCCGATGATCGCGAAGGTGATCGTGCACGGCGCCGATCGCAAGGAAGCGCTCGCGCGCATGAGCCGCGCGCTGCAAGGTTGCGAAGCCGTCGGTCCGCAGACGAACGTCGCGTTCCTGCAGCGTATCGTCGAATGCGAGCCGTTCGCCACGGCCGATCTCGATACGGGGCTCATCGAGCGCAATCACGCTCAGTTGTTCGCCCCAGTGGAGCGGCCCTTCAAGGAGGCGCTGGCGCTGGCCTGCGCCGCGCTGCTGACGCGCGAGGGCGGTGTCGCACATGGGGCGTCGCCGTGGGATGCGCTCTCGCATTGGCGCCTGAACGGCGACTATCGGCAAACGATCGAATGGCGCGACGTCGAAAACGACGCGACGTTCAAAGCGACCTACGTGCGCGAGAACGGGACGCGCTCGCTCGAGCATGACGGCGTTTCCGAAACCTTCGACTGGTGGCGAGGCAACGAGCCGCATACGTTCGGCGCGCGTTTCGGCGAGCGGCGCGTGACGGGGCGGGTATTCCTCGACGGCGACGTGTTTCACGTCTTCTGTCAGGGTTCTGCGCTCTCGTTCGAGTGGCAAAACCTCTTGGCCCACGCGGCCGATGCGGAGCACGGGGAGGGACGTCTGACCGCGCCGATGCCGGGCAAGGTCATCGCGGTGCTCGTCGAGCCCGGTGCGGTCGTGGAAAAGGGCGCGCCCTTGATCGTGATGGAGGCGATGAAGATGGAGCACACGATCGGCGCGCCGGCTTCGGGCAAAGTGGCCGAGGTGCTCTACGGAGTCGGCGATCAAGTCGCCGACGGCGCGCAGTTGCTCGTCATGGAAGCGCAGTGAGGGCGTAGCCGATCATCGATGCCCGATGGCGTCGATGGCGTATCGGCGCGCCGTGTCTAGTCCGGCCGATCGGCTTCCATGCCTTCCAGCCGCCGAGCCGATTCGCGCAATCCTGTGAAGATGCGAGCGGCAACCCGTTGCGGAAACCGCGGCGGTAGTGCCTCGGACACGGTTTCGATGACCTGCGCAGTGCGTGTCAGGATGTCCGTGAGGAGGGGTTCCGCGTTCGGTCCGTAGTGGCAGAGCCGCGCCGTCTCATTGAAGTGGCTGCGCTTGATGTCGCGCATCCGATAGTGCTTGCTCGCGCCCCAGACGGCCATGGCCAGCGACGCTTTGTGCCATGACCACTGGTTGCCGCCGTCGCCTTCCACCGGCCAGATCGACATGACGTCATAAAGCGGCGTCATGCGAAAACGCCCGGCCGGCAGCAGTCTGAGGCTGAAATTCTTGGCATGGCCGTCCGGCGCGGCAAGCATCCAGTACACGACCTGCGCGCGCAGGAAGATTTCCATGTCTTCGCGCGCGTGTTGCGATTGCCGCAAAATGCCGGCGATCTCGCGTATTCCGGGTCCGCCGTGCGCTTCGTACTTGCGATGCGCGGGGACGCCCAGCGCTTGGCAAAAGTCTTCTTGGGGCAAGCGTAGCAAGGCGCCGTCGCGGCCCCGCAGACGATCGAATCGCTCGACGCACAAGACCTTTTGCGAGCCGAACGTCAAAATTTCGGCCTCGGGTACGGGCAACCCATAAGCACGGAGAACCGCGAGGCACAGCCACTCGTTCTCGACCGAGGTTTGGAAGTCCACCTTCTTGCGCCCCAACAGGCCGAGCGGAAGCTTCAGAATGTGCGTCGTCGGCGTGGCGCCGCGAGGCATGAGCCACTGGCCATCGCGGCGCAAGAGGGCGGTTTTCTCTTGCGCCCCTGCCAGCGAGATGCGGAATTCGTCGTCATCGTCGCCCGGCCAGACCGGATCGGTGCCTAGTATGCGCTGCAGGACACTTTCGATGTCGTCGTCGGTAAGCGGCGTGCCTTCGTTATGGTCTAGGCTGTCCGGCGTTTCGTCTTCATCGAGCAATTGCACGGCGCCGACGCAGTCGCGGCCGATCGCCTTGAGCAGATCGAAGGCTTCTACCGTTTCGGTTTTGAAGCGTGTTGCTATCCGCTTGCGAATATCGAGGCTGTCAGGGAGTAGATTGTCGAAATAGCTTTCGACGCGCCCTCCCTTCAACGGGCGATCGTCGACGCCGAAGGGCAGGGACAGGGACAGCGGCCGGCCCGCAGCCGACTCCTTCCAGGCCGGCGCGTAGCGCAGCTCCATGTCGCCGCTTGGCGGAATGATCCAAGTGCCGACCCGTTCTCCGTTCGCCCAGATAGACAAGGCACGGGTATGTGACGTGCGTCCCATGAATTACCACTCCGGCCAGTCGGCGGCTTTGTTTTGCTCGGGACTGCCGCCACGGGGGTGCACTTGCAACTCCAAGCCGTAAAGTGCAAACAACGCAAGCAATTGATCGAGGGAGATCGAACCGGTGGCCGACGTTTCCAGCAACGACAGGCGCGGTTGACCCACACCGATGAAAGTTGCCGCCTCCGACTGCGTCAGGCCCTTGGCCCTTCTCGCGGAGAGCAATATCTCGCCGACCTGGGATGGTGTGCTGGCAACGATCATCGCGGATATTCCTCAAAAGAATAATCCGATTATATGCTTCACAGGAATAAACGGCAAATATGCCTGTCAGGCATAAGCGGGGTCGCGACGGAAGGGCGACAGCAGAGGTAAAACGCGGTCGGTGCCGGAGGCGCTCGTGCGGTCGCACCACGTCGGCGCGGGCGATTTATTCCCCACAAGCATAAAGTTATTTTATGCTTGTGAGGAATAAATTAGCGCCTTCGCACTGGCGGTGGAAGCCCTACTGCAACGTCCCCCACCGGTCGACCGCGGGTTCCGCCGACGCCCATTTCCACCTCCCGCCTTGTCGGCAGGCGCTTGCGGTAAACCAGTCCACCGGCGCGTTCGGCTTGTCGCCGTCGACGACCGAGAACGCAAACTCCTTGCAGCTCGCAAGGGCGGTGTCGAACACGCGGGTGACGCGCACTTCGCCGTGGCCGTTTTCGATCGGCAGCCTATGCTCGACTCGCCACGGCTGGGACGCACCGAGAGGCATCTCGCCCACCAGCATCGCGATCCTATCCTGCTGGTCGCGGTGCATGCTTCGCATGTAGCGATTCACGGCTTCGTCGGTCGCGGATTGCACCGCGATGCCGACGCCGATTCCGACCGCCGGGTTCGCAGTGACGGCGCCCGTCGCGACGCCCGCCACCGCGCCGCTTGCCGCGCCGATCGACGAACAGCCCGTCATCGCAGCGCTTGCCCCCACGCAGGAAAGCACGAGGGCGATCAGCCTCATGCGCGCCGTCATTGCAACGCACCCCAGCGTTCGGTTGCCGGTTCGGCCGACGCCCATTTCCATGCGTTGCCGTCGCGGCAGACCGAGGCCACATAGAACGCGCTCGTGGCCGGCTTGTCCTTGGTCGCGTCTGCGTCGACGGAGAAGACGATTTCCTTGCAATCTAGCGCGCCGGTGCTGATTGCGCGGCTGACGGTCACACGGCCGTGTTCGTCGGGTTCGATCGCCACGGTGTGCTTGACGCTCCAGGGCGCAACCGCGCCGACGGCCAGCGGCCCGGCGGCGGTCGCGATCATGTTCTGCGTATCCCGGTGCACGACGCGTTCGGTGTATTGCACGCCCGCTTTCGCGGCCGCGACGGCGCCGAGGCCGATACCGGTCGCGACGGCCGCGTTGCGCGTGACCTTCGACGCGAGGGCTGCGCCGGCGATACCGGCGCCGGCCGTGGCGCTTTCGGTATAGACCGACGTGCAACCGTTCAAATTGGCGATGGCCGCCGCCGCGAGCGCGGCGAGCCCAAACCGGCGCATGATGTTTTGCATTCTCTTTGCCCTAATCGCTTGCTTGTCTTTATCGATGGCGAATTGCCGTCCCACGGCATGTAGCACGCCTCGCGCCGCCGGTGGTCTTGACCGCGCGGCGTGCGGCACGACGCCGCCATGCGGCGGCATTTTGCAGCATGGCGTTTGACATAGGCACTCAAAAAAGTGCAAAAAATTGCAAACGAGCGGTGCAATGCGCCGATTCGAAAGAAAACAACGAGCATTCGTGCGGCGACCGGTAGTGTGGCATCTGCTTGTTCTTGCGGTTTGTGAGAATCACGATGACTGCCCGCATCGGTGATCGAGCAGCGTTTCGGCCGAGCCGGTCCCGCCCTCGGCATCGAGGCTGCTGTTGACGATGAGCCATCCGGCATCCGTGCCGTGCGGTCCCGCACCCGTAACGAGGATCGTCTGCGACGCCATCCTGTCGGGGCCCGCTCGATCGCGGGCGACGATATCGAATGGGTTGAAATCGAACGCACCGCCCGGCACCCGCATGACGCGGTAGCGCGCCCCGTCGATCGCCGCGTCGGTCCAGACCCGCGGCGGATCGTTTCGATGCGAGGCCAGTGCGGCCGTGGCGCTCGCGCTCATGCAATCGATGTGAATATGAAGCTGCTCTTGCGAGCGGCGCATGGCCGAATTGATTTCAAGCCCGATCTCGTCGTCGGGCAGCGGCGCGCGCTGCGCTTTTTGCAGGGCGTTTTCGACATAGCGCCGCGCATTCCACGCGTCGGCCCAATAGTTCGGCGCGCCGGGTGCGAGCAGCAGGGGGCTTTCGACACCGGAGACGCGATCGGTCGGAATCAACAGATGCTGCGCCACGCCTTTGCGATCCCGCAAGATAGCGAAGCGCCCCGGAAGATCGACGCTCGCGCAGATCCCGGGATTGCCTTTCGTGCGCGCGGCCGGCACGCAGTCGAGACTGACGATCTGCCAGAGCGCGTTAGGGTCGGCTGCGGCGAGGACCGAGCACCCGGCCGCGACGAGCGCCGCGCAGGCAGCGAGCACGAGAGCGCGGCGACGCTTGGGGGGAAGATCGATCGAACGAAGTGAGTCTGACATGGCCTTTCGCGTGGTGGCGGTAGCACGACGCGGCCATTCTGTCATGGAAACGAAAACGGACGGCGCGAAGTCGTACCCGCGCCGTCCGTGTCTGCCGAAAAGACTTAAAAGACCTTCGTAATCGTCGCAAAGAACGTCGTTTTCAACGGATTCGAGACGGCGATGTTGCCCGACGAATCCGGCGCGCCGGTCGTGTAACGATCGTAGACGTTGGTGGCGCCCCAAGCCTTCGTGACGGCTCCGGTCAGCGTCCAGCCGCCGTCGAACGTTTTCGACACCGCGATCTTCCCGTCTTGCCAGTTGTAGGCCGAGAAGTTCTGCACGCGCTCCCAGCCGTAGTGCAGCAGCAGCGAGAAGCCGTGCGTGAGATCGATGTTCGTGTTCAGGTCGAGGTAGCCCGAACCGCGGCTGCCTTTGCCGTTGCCGATGCCGAGCGATTGGCTGTCGTAGCCGAAGTAATTAGGCGTGTAGGTGAGCCAATACTTCGCCGTGAACCACTTGTACGTGAGCCCCGCGACGAATTCGCCGTAGTTGTAGCTCGTATTGGCCGCCGACATGCGCGCGCCCGGATACACGTAGTAGTAGATCGTGCCGGTGTACGACAAATCGCCGAGCGCGCCGCCGTACCCACCGTACAGATCCCATTCGACCGTGCCGCCTTCGATGAATTTGCCGCTGACGCTCGACAGCCAGGTGCCCGCGAATAATCCGCTCGGGTGTGTGTAGTCGAAGCCGCCTTGGATTGCGGGTTTGCCCCAGGTTTGGCGGAAACCGCGCGACACGTACTGGGAGGCAAGCGTAACGTTGGCGGTAAACGGCGAGGCGGGCGGCGCCGGTGCGGCCGCGGCGGGAGCCGCCGCCGTGGCGGTGGCTGCGGCGGGAGCGCTCGCGGCGGCGCCGCTCGCATCGGCGGCTTGCGCGAGCGCCGTCGGCGCATGGAGCGATCCGATCAATAGCGCCGCGGCGCCGAGCGCCGTGGACGTTAGGCGTGACTGTATCTTCGGGTGAGTCATCGTGCGCTCCGTCGTCGTTATAGTCGGTACGGCCGGCGGCTCTTGCCCGGCTCGCCTGGTCGGATTCCATTCGGGTACGGATCCGGTTGGGCTGAGTATTGCCAGCCGATTTGCGCACTGCTGACGCGTTTTCGGACGCGAATCTGCCGTTTCGCGACATGCGCTTCGCATGCGGGGATCGCATTCGTCGTGCAGAGCCTTATGCGACGGCGCTCCGCCGGGCGAAACGCTCGGTGGGGCGACACACTCGTGTCGCTTTTTCGCAAGCGTGCGTCGGAATTCGTCGGCTACTTGAGGATTTTTCTCGCAACCATGTAGGCAGACTGTGCAGGCATTGGCCTGCCGCAAGGAGACGGAAGAGATGAGTTCACCGAAGGTAAGAGTGCAGGGGCTTTGCAAGGTATTCGGCGCAAACCCCAAGCAAGCGCTCGACATGCTGGCCGCCGGCTCGACGAAGGACGAGATCTTCGCCCGGACGGGGCAGGTCGTGGGCGTGCACGACGTGTCGTTCGACGTTCCCGAGGGCGAGATTTTCGTGCTGATGGGGCTGTCCGGCTCCGGTAAATCGACGTTGATTCGTCTGGTGAACCGTCTGGTCGATCCGACCGGCGGCAAGGTGCTGATCGACGGGCGCGATGTCGTCACGGCGCGCCGCGGGGAGCTGACCGCACTGCGCCGAAAAGACATGAGCATGGTGTTCCAATCGTTCGCGCTCATGCCGCAGCGCACCGTGCTGTCGAACGCCTCGTTCGGGCTCGAAGTGGCCGGAGTGGGCCGCAAGGAGCGCGAGGCGCGGGCGATGACCGTGCTCGAGCAGGTGGGCCTTGCGCCGTTCGCGCACAAGCTGCCCGCCGAACTCTCGGGCGGCATGCAGCAACGCGTCGGCCTGGCGCGCGCGCTGGCGGTCAACCCTTCGCTGATGATCATGGACGAAGCGTTTTCCGCGCTCGATCCGCTCAAGCGCAAGGAAATGCAGAACGTGTTGCTGCAGCTGCAAAAGGACCAGCGGCGCACGATCATGTTCGTTTCGCACGACCTGGAAGAAGCGCTGCGCATCGGCAATCGCATCGCGATCATGGACGGCGGCCGCCTCGTGCAGCTCGGCACGCCGCAGGAAATCATCAGCAACCCGTCCAACGAGTATGTGCGCGCGTTTTTCGAGGGCGTCGACACGAGCCGGTATTTGACGGCGGGCGATCTGATGCAGACCGATGCCGTGCCGCTCGTGCGGCAGTTCGATGCGGCAGGCGTGGCGGCGTCGCTGAACGGCAGCGCCGACTATGCGTTCGTGCTCGACGCACAGCGCAAGATTCGCGGCTTCGTGACGCGCGATGCGCTCGGCGAGTCCGCGCCTCGTCTCGCACAGGTCGAGTGCATCGCGCGCTCCGCGACGCTCGAGCAGGTCGTGTCGCGCGTCGTGGCCCACCCGCGCGCACTGCCGGTGGTCGACGACGACGGCTGCTATTGCGGCTCGGTCGATCGCGCCGTCGTTCTTCAAGCCATCACCCGTACGCGAGGTTCTCATGTCTGAAATGATCCCACTCGGTACTTGGGTCGACCAATCCGTTCACTATCTGCTCGACCACGACAGCAGTGCGTTCGACGCGGTCGGCCGCGCAATCGAAAGCCTTGCCGCACTCGTCGAGCACGGTTTGCAGGCCATTCCGATGTGGGCGCTCATGGCGTTCTTCATCTGCATCGGCCTTTGGCGCGTGGGCTGGCGCTTCGGATTGTTTACGACGCTTTCTTTGTTGCTGATCTACGCAACGGGTTTTTGGGATCAAACGGTCATCACGCTCGGGCTGACGCTTTCATCCACGTTGATCAGCCTGCTGTTCGGCATTCCGCTCGGCATCTGGACGGCCAAGAACAAGCACGTGGCGCTCATCGTGCGCCCGATCCTCGATCTGATGCAGACGATGCCGGCCTTCGTCTACCTGATCCCGGCCGCGATGTTGTTCGGGCTCGGCCGCGTCCCGGGTATTTTGTCGACCGTGATTTTCGCCATGCCGCCCGCCGTGCGTTTGACGAGCCTCGGGATTCGCCACGTCAATCGAGAAATCGTCGAAGCGGGGCAGGCGTTCGGCTGCACGCCATGGCAATTGCTCTATAAGGTGCAATTCCCGAACGCGTTGCCGTCGATCATGCAAGGCGTCAACCAGACCATCATGATGGCGTTGTCGATGGTGATCATCGCGTCGATGGTGGGCGCGGGCGGGTTGGGCAACGACGTGCTGGCAAGTATTCAGCGGCTCGACATCGGGCTGGGCTTCGAAAGCGGCTTGTCGGTCGTGTTGCTCGCAATCATTCTCGATCGCATCACGGAGAGCTTCGGTCGCGCGCCGGGGACGGTGAAAGCGCCGCTCTTCAGCGGGTTGCGCAGCGCCATGCGCTCGCGCAGCGGGGCACAGCAGCCCGCGGCGCAGAGCTGAGCCGAGCGAGGGCAAGCATGACGCCGGCTACCGTGATGCAGCCTGACATTGCAGAGTCGACGCCCGCGCACTTCGGGTTCTTGACGCTGCCGAACTTCTCGATGATCGCTTTCACGAGCGCCGTCGAGGTGTTGAGGATGACGAACTACGTCAGCCGCGCGACGCACTATCGATGGTCCGTCGTGTCGGCGGACGGCGTCCCGGTGCGGGCGAGCAACGGCGTGACCGTTACGCCTACTCGAACGCTCGAGGAGGTGGGCATGCCGGACGTGCTCATCGTCTGCGGCGGCACGCAGATACGCAGCGCCGTGGACACGCGCGTGAAGGCGCTCTTGGCCGATCTCGGCGACCGCGGCGTGCGGCTCGGGGCGATTTGCACAGGCGCTTACGCGCTCATGAGCGCCGGGCTGCTGGACGACTACCGGTGCACCGTGCATTGGGAGGACATGTCGTCGCTGCACGCCGAGTTTCCGCGCGTGAAATTCAGCGACGAACTGTTCGTCATCGATCGCGACCGATTGACTTGCACGGGCGGCACGGCGCCGCTCGACTTGATGCTGCATCTGGTCGGTCAGCGTTTGGGCACCAATCTGGCCGCGCAGGTGTCGGCCCAATTTATCCTCGAGCGCATTCGCAGCGCGTCCGATCATCAGCCGATTCCGGTCGACGCGCGCATCGGCTTCTCGCGTGCCGAACTGATCGAAGTCGTGCGGCTCATGGAAGCCAACATCGAAGAGCCGCTTTCTCTCGAAGAACTCGCGCGGCTCGTCCGGCTGTCGCAACGCCATCTGCAGCGGATGTTCAAGGTGTATCTCGACGTATCGCCCACTCACTACTACCTGTCGCTGCGATTGCGCCGAGCGCGCGACTTGCTGCGCACGACCGACGCATCGGTCGCCCGTGTGACGACCATATGCGGCTTTCAGTCGCCGTGCCATTTCAGCAAGGCCTATCGCGCGCAGTTCGGTTATGCGCCTAGCCGGGAACGCCGGCAAGTGAATTGATTCGAAGGCAACGATTGGGCGTCCTCCGGCTGAGTAATTAGGACTCCTTCGTATTTGGATGGACGTTTTCCGAAAACGGCGCTAAGCCGATATAACTGTACGAACCGTACGAAATGAGGAGAGTCTGATGAATCGACGCTTGATGAAGGCCGGCTGGGCTTGCGCGATTGCCGCGCTGGTGACGACGAGCGCCTACGCGGCCGATCCGGCCGTGTGCCGCAATGTGCGGTTCGCCGATGTAGGTTGGACCGATATCGCGGCGACGACCGGGCTCGCCTCGGCCGTTTTCCAAGGGCTCGGCTACAACCCGACGAAGACGATCGCCTCGGTGCCGATTACGTTCGCGGGCATCAAGAGCAAGCAGATCGACGTCTTCCTCGGCTACTGGTCGCCCACGATGGACCCGATGATCGAGCCTTTCGTCAAAGCCAAGCAAATCGAAGTGCTCGGCACGCCGAATCTCACGGGTGCGAAGTACACGCTGGCCGTGCCCGATTACGTTTATAACGGCGGCTTGAAAACGTTCGCCGATATTCAAAAGTACGCCGATAAGCTCGATGGCCGCATCTATGGTATCGAGCCGGGCAACGACGGCAATGCGTTGATCGACAAGATGATCAAGGGCAACCAATTCGGCCTGGGCAAGTTCAAGCTCGTGGAATCGAGCGAGGCCGGGATGCTCGTGCAGGTGCAGAAGGCCATTCGCGAGAAGCAATGGATCGTGTTCCTCGGGTGGGAGCCGCATCCGATGAACGTGCAGATGAAGATCGACTACCTGAGCGGCGGCGACGCGGTATTCGGGCCCAACTATGGGGAGGCGAAGGTGTTCACGGCCACGCCGCCCGATTATGCGGCGCGCTGCCCGAATGCGGCGAAGCTCGTGTCGAATCTGCGGTTTACGACGGATATCGAGAACCACGTGATGATGCCGATCATGGATAAGGAAGATCCGAACAAGGCGGCCGCGCAGTGGCTGAAGAAGAACCCGCAAGTGCTGGACAAGTGGCTCGCGGGTGTGACGACGATCGACGGCAAGGATGGGTTGGCCGCGGTCAAGTCGTATATCGCGGCGCATTGAGGCGTAGGCCGGCCGAGTTCGGCCGGCAGTAGGGCGAGGTCAAGACATCGCCCCCGACGCCAAAAAATACGCTTCGTACTCCTTGTCTTCCGATTCGCTGCCGGTGCGTTGTTCGCGGAACGCGACCGGCGGCATGCCGTATTGCTTGCGGAATTCCCTGCCCAGGTGCGACGCATCGGAGAACCCGCAACTCGATGCGATATCGGCAACGGATCGATCCGAACTCGTCAG
>DATJJH010000211.1:0-2006 GCA_035492395.1 Trinickia sp.
CGTGCTGCTCGTCTACTACGCGCGGCGCCACGGCGGCCGGCTCGGCTGGCGCGTGGAGCGCGGCCTGTTGCGCCATTTTGCGAGCGCGGGCACGGTTTTCTGGGTCGGCCTCGTGTGCATGTATTTGTTCCTGAAACTAGACCGGCTCATGCTCGAGCGCGCGATTTCGTTCGCCGATCTCGGGCGCTATTCGGCCGCCCAGCAAATCAACGAGAATTGGATCGCGCTCGCGCTGATGCTCGCGCAAACGATCGCCCCGGCGTTCGTCTATCGCGTGCACGAACGCGCGCAGTTGAAGCGCAACGTTGCACGGCTCATGGGGCTCGCGGCGATATTGATGATCTCGGGCGCACTCGTGCTCGATGCGCTCGGCTCGATCGTCATCACGCGCGTGTTCGGCCCAAACTTCGCCGACGCCATCCCGATCTTTCGCTGGTGCGTCTGGCTTTCGGTGCCCGCCGGCGTGGAAGCGATCGGCAACCTCGTGCTGCTCAAGTACCAGGCCAAATTCGTCGTCCTGACGAAGTGGCTGCTCGCGCTGGCTGCCGCGTTCATCGTCAACCTGATCGCCATTCCGCGCATCGGCGCCTATGGCGCGCTCGCCGGGCTCGCCGCGGGCTATTGCGTGGCCGTCGCCGTCAACGTCTATTACATTCGCTTCAAGCTGCGCTCATGACGATGTTCTCTCCAGGGTTCTCACCGCAAGACCCGCTCGGCGATGTCGCCGTGCTCATGCCCGCGTACAACGGCCAATCCGACGTCGAACGCACCCTCGCTTCGTTCGCGGAAGCCGACGGCGCGCGCGTATACGTGCTGATCGTCGACGACGGCAGCACGCCGCCGATCACCGCCCCGGCCCTGCCGAACATGGCGATCGAGATCGTGCGCATGCCGAAGAACGGCGGCATCGAGCGGGCGCTGCAAGCGGGGATCGAAGCGCTCGCCGCGCGCGGCTATCGCTACGCGGCACGCATCGACGCCGGCGATTGGGCGGCGCCTGGGCGGCTAGCCAAGCAGCGCGCTTACCTCGAAGCGCATCCCAACGTGGCTGGTCTTGGCATGTGGACTCAAGTCGTTTCGCGCGAAGGCGCGCCGCTGTTCATGCTGCGCACGCCTGTCGAAGCGGACGCCGTGCGCCGTCTGCGCTTCTTTCGCTCGTCGCTCGTGCATCCGTCGATGATGCTGCGCGTCGACGCCGTACGCGCCGTGGGCAACTACCGCGTCGCCTATCGCGCGGCCGAGGACCTCGACTTGTTCTTGCGGCTCATGGAGCGCTATGACTGCGCGAATCTGCCGGAGCTGGGCTTGTATTACGAGCTGAACGACGGCGGAATCAGCGCGACTAAACGGCGGCGGCAGATCGCGTCCACTTTGAAACTGCAATGGCGCTACTTCAATGCGGCGAATATCTACGACTGGCTCGGGCTGGCGAAGAATCTGTTGCACTTGGTCACGCCGTACTCCGCTTTGAGATCCATGAAACGCGTGCTTTTCGCGCAGCGTGCCGCCTGATCCGAACCCTCGCATGAAGCCGACTTCGCCCTCGCTCCCCACACACGCCGCGCCGCTCACGGTCTGCCTCGTCTGCAATACGGGCTTCGCCATTTACACCTATCGGCAGGGGCTTATTCGCATGCTCGTCGCCAAAGGCGTGCGCGTGATCGTGCTGGCGCCGCGCGACCGAACGTTTGCATTGCTCGAAGCCATGGGCTGTGTGTGCATCGAACTGCCGGTCGCATCGAAAGGGACGAACCCGCTCGCCGACTTGCGAACGCTAGTTGCGCTGTATCGGCACTATCGAACGATTCGCCCCGCCGTCGTATTCCATTACACGATCAAGCCGAACATCTACGGGTCTGTTGCGGCATGGCTCGCGCGCGTTCCGTCGATTGCCGTCACGACCGGGCTCGGGTACGTATTCATTCAAAAGAGCCGCGCGGCAAGCGTCGCCAAAGCGCTCTATCGCTTCGCTTTCCGTTTCCCGAACGAAGTCTGGTTCCTGAATC
>DATJJH010000212.1:0-8513 GCA_035492395.1 Trinickia sp.
CTGATGCGCGAAGCCGACGCGCGTCATGCCGTCATCGCACTGTTTCCGGAACTGGGGCTGTCGGCCTACTCCTGCGACGATCTGTTCCAGCAACGCGCGCTGCTCGACGCGTGCCTAGCCGCGTTGACCCAGGTTGTCGCGGCCTCGCGCGACATCGAATCGGCGGCCGTCGTCGGCCTGCCGCTCGACATCGACGGCATGCTGTTCAATTGCGCGGCCGTCGTGCATCGCGGCCGAATCCTGGGTATCGTGCCGAAAACCTATCTGCCCAACTACAGAGAGTTTTACGAGCCGAGGCAGTTCACGCCGGGCGAGCGTTTGCTGCGCGATTCCATCTCGCTGCTGGGCCAAGCCGATATTCCTTGCGGCGGCGCGTTGCTGTTTCGCTTCGAACAGCAACCGCTTTTGACCTTTCACGTGGAGATTTGCGAGGATTTGTGGGTGCCCGTGCCCCCTTCGTCGTTCGCGGCGCTGGCGGGCGCCACCGTCTTGCTCAATCTCTCCGCATCGAACGTGACGGTGGGCAAGGCGGATTTCCGCAGGGAACTCGTCGGCAGCCAATCGGCGCGCTGTTTGGCCGCGTATGCGTACAGCGCCGCGGGCTACGGTGAATCGACAACCGACCTGGCTTGGGACGGGCACGGCGTCGTCTATGAAAACGGCAACGCGCTGGCGCAAACGCGGCGTTTTCTCGACGCGCCGCAATGCGTCGTGGCGGATATCGATCTGGACCGCCTGACAAGCGAACGCATGCGTCAGACGACATTCGGCGATAGCGTGCATGCCCATCGCGAAGTTTGCAAACGCTTCCGCACGATAGCGGTACCCACGGTCCTGCCGCGCACCCTACGCCTTCCGCTCGCGCGGACCTACGAGCGTTTCCCTTACGTGCCCGCCGACCCCGCCCGGCGCGACGAGCGTTGCAAAGAGATCTACGACATCCAAGTCCAGGGACTCGTCACGCGCATGCGGGCCGCGCGCGTGTCGCGGCTCGTGATCGGCGTGTCGGGCGGGCTCGATTCGACGCTGGCGCTGCTCGTCTGCATGCGCGCCGTAGAGGCGCTCCAACTGCCGAGCACCGCCGTCATCGCCTGCATCATGCCGGGCTTCGGCACGAGCGAACGCACGCTCGATCAAGCGAGACGGCTCGTGTCCTCGCTCGGTTGCGAAGCGCGGGAAATCGATATTCGCCCGAGCTGCCTGCGCATGCTCGAAGATATCGGCCACGCCTACGCGAACGGCGAGCCGGTGCACGACATCGCATTCGAGAACGTCCAGGCCGGCGAGCGCACGAGCCACTTGTTCAGAATGGCGAATCAATACGGGGCGCTCGTGGTCGGCACGGGCGACCTCAGCGAACTCGCGCTGGGCTGGTGCACCTATGGCGTGGGCGATCACATGTCGCACTACGGCGTCAATGCAAGCGTGCCGAAAACGCTCATCCAATACCTGATCCGCCGCAGCGCGCAGTGGGGCACGCTAAACGCCGCCGCGAGTGCTGTATTGCTCGACGTGCTCGATACCGAGATCAGCCCCGAACTGATCCCGGCCGACGAAACAGGACAAGTCCAGCGTACAGAGGACAAGGTCGGCCCGTACGAGCTGCAGGACTTCAGTCTCTACTATCTGCTGCGTTTCGGCTATCGCCCATCGAAGGTCGCGTTCCTCGCCTGGTCCGCTTGGCATGACGCCACGCTAGGTTCGTGGCCCGATCTGCCCGATGAGAAGCGGCATAGCTACGACATCGGCGAGATCAAGCATTGGCTCGGCATCTTCCTGCAACGATTCTTCGGCGGGCAACAGTTCAAGCGCAGCTGTTTGCCGAACGGCCCGAAGGTCGGCTCGGGCGGATCGGTCTCGCCACGCGGCGATTACCGTGCGCCCAGCGATTCGACGGCCGATGCCTGGCTGGCCGAACTCGATCTCATTCCGGACGCGGATGAGAGCGGGCACAGCGCGTGACGAGCCGGCAGCACGCGGCCCGTCGCGGCCTCGCCCCGGGACAAGCGCGCGGGCCTACGGCTTGACGAGATGCCATACCCCGCGGAACTCCTTGCCGTTCGTTTCGCCGGGCTTTTTGTCCCCGGAATAGCGGTAGAGCGGATGACCTTCGTAGGTCCATTGCCGTTTGCCGTCGGCGGCTTCGACGAAGCCCCACTGCCCGCTGGCTTTGTCGTAGGAATCGGCCGTCGCGGCGGGCCACAGCGTAGCGCACCCGCCCGTGCAGGCGCTCTTGGCCCCGGCCGTATCGCGATCGAAGGTGTACAGCGTCATGCCCTCGTCGTCGACGACCACGCCGTTCGCAACTTTCGGCGCTTCGGCCAAGGCGGCGGTCGATACCGCGCAGGCGACGATGCATAGCAAGAGCTTGCTCATAAAAGTCTCCCCTTTCAAGTCAGAGCGTATGTTCCGGACGCCTTCGCGCGAAGGCTAGGAGTAGAACGATTCGGACGGGCGGTTGATTCCAGGGAGTGAAGAAAATTTATGCTTTCCCGACGGCGAGCCGCACCAAAACGCATGCCGCGCGTGGGGAGCGCATCGCTTAGCGCGGCGCGCATGATCGGCGGTCAGCTTTTCAATCTTCACCGACGCTGAGTACAATCCGCTTCCCATCGACGTATTGCCGCACGTCACCGACACCAAGTAGGAGCCTCGATGTTGAAATCCGCCGCCGGACCCGTTGTCCAACGCCTGGCGATTTACGCCGCTTTCGCCTGCGGCGCGCTGGCCTCTGGCGCCGCGAGCGCCGCCGACACGCCCGACGCCGCGCCGCAACCGCCCGATGCGCAAGGCGTCAAAACGCAACCGTCCGATGAATCGACCGGCATCGCCACGCGCCAGAACCTGTTCGGCGACATCGGCGGCCTGCGCCCTTGGCTCGATCGATACGGCGCGACGTTCGCGATGACCGAGACGAGCGAATATCTCGCCAACCTGCGTGGCGGCCTGGCGCGCGGCGGCGCGTACGACGGCTTGACGACGATGACGCTCAGCATCGATACGCAGAAAGCGTTGGGCCTCCCCGGGGGCACGTTCAATGTCAGCGGCTTGCAAATTCACGGCCGCAACGTGAGCCAATACAACCTCGGCACGCTCAACACGGCGAGCGGAATCGAAGCCGACGACACCACACGCCTGTGGGAGCTCTGGTATCAGCAGTCGTTGTTCGACGGCCGCGTCGACGTCAAGGTCGGGCAGCAAAGCCTCGACCAGGAATTCATGGTCAGCTCGTATGCGAACACGTTCGTCAACACCATGTTCGGCTGGGCGGGCGTGCCCTCTTACGATCTGCCCTCGGGCGGCCCCGCGTATCCGTTGTCGGCGCTCGGCGTGCGAGCGCGTGCGCAACTCTCGCCGTCCCTCACGGCGCTGGTGGGCGTGTTCGACGGCAATCCGGCGCCTGGCGCGGGCGATCCGCAGCGGCTGAACGGCAGCGGCACGAATTTCAATCTGCACAACGGCGCACTGTACATCGGCGAGCTTCAATACGCCGTCAATCCGCCGCAGGAAGGCGAGAGCGGTCCCGCCACTGGAAGACCGAGCGGCCTGCCCGGCACGTACAAGATCGGCCTTTGGTACAACAACGAGCGCTTTGCCGATCCACGCTTCGACAACACGGGCCAATCCTTGGCCAGCCCTTCCTCGACCGGCAGCGCGGCTCAGCACCGGGGCGACTACAGCTTCTACGCCGTCGCCGATCAAACGGTCTGGCGCCCGAACGCCGACGCGCCGCGCAGCATCGGCGTTTTCGCGCGCATCATGGGCGCGCCCGGGGATCGCAATTTAATTAGCTTGAGCGCGAACGTAGGCGTGGTCATGAAGGCCCCGTTCAAGGGCCGCGACAACGACAGCGTCGGCCTGGGCCTCGCGTATGTGAAGGTGGGCAGCCACGCGCGCGGGTTCGACGCCGACAACGGCAACGCCGTACGCGGCAGCGAGACCGCCGTCGAGGCAACGTATCAGTACCAAGTCACACCGTGGTGGGTCGTACAGGGCGACGCTCAATACACGTTCAACGCCGGCGCGGGACAAAACCCTAACGCGCCCGCGCAGGCGCTGCGCAACACCTTCGTCGTCGGCGTCCGCACCACCGTCACGTTCTGAACATAGAGGCGTTCGGCATCCGGTTCTTTGTAGCCGGATGCCGATTCGCATGGCCGAAAGGCCGTTTCGGGACTTGAATTCGGCTAGGCCATCGACAACGAGCGCATGGCCGTTTCGCGCGCGGGAGCGTCCTTCGATACGCGCGCGGGGGCAGGCACGACGTCCCTGAGCGAGCGGTGGATGTACCACCACGGTCCCGTGCCCTTGGCCGGTAGGTCATCGAGCAGCACGGCGCGCTTGCGCAAGATGCGATATTGGTCGTCCACGGCCCCCAGGTAGCGTGCGGCGTTGATCAATCCGACATAGTTCGCATCGCCGTACTGCAAGTGCGGCTCCAGTTCACCGGAGGGCGCGGTGCGCCCGTCGCGCCCAACCTTGAGTTCGTTCGTGTAGGTCAGCCACCACGTACAGGCTTCCATTTTCGTGGGCCGGCGTTCCGCCATGACCGACCGGTTGTCGAGATGGCTCACCGACAACATGCGCGAGTTGCCTTTATCGTCGACCATTTGCAGCCGCACGCGGTCGGCGAACGAGATGGGATCGCCCCATTTTCGTTTCGATCCCACGACGGGCAGAATTCGCCACTGATAATCGCCGGCCGGATGCTTGTCCGCTTCCGATACTTCGGTCGACAGCAGTAACGGGTTTCGGCGCCCCTCGGATCGCCGCACGATACCCAAGAATAACGGCTCGCTGCTTTCGCAGCTTTCCATGACGATTGCATCCCCATAACGCACGACATTGCCGCTCATGTTGTCTCCCTGGTTTTTGGATGGGTAAACGTGCCGCAACTTCGAAATTACACGGTGATATCCGCCGGACTTGGAGTGAAAGGCGGCGTCGACGTCTTCAGGATGCACTCCCCCCTCGGCATGCGCACCGACAACTGGCAAAAAATAGAGAAACGATGATGTCGCGAAATACTCTATTTCGGTTTTTCGCGGTGCAGCAATTGGTACGGCAGCGCCATTGAACGAAAAAGGACGGGGTGCGGCCGTCTCGGGTCGAGCCGATGCAGCGCGGACTGCCGCTCCAGCACCCGCCCGCGCGCGCTTGCGCGATAGCCGCATGGATTCGAGTCGCAAAACATGTCTGGTCCCCTCGCAGTCGCTACGGCGGTTACTTGTCCGGACGGCTGGTGCTTGTCCTCCCCATTCGCGGGAAGCGTCTTTTTGATTGAAGAGTTGATGCTGAATCTAGTGATGAATGACATGCATGTCAAGAATCCGTAAGAAGGTTATGAGTCTGAGATACTAGATAGGAAAGAACGATTTTCATATCTTTCAAATTCTTGCGTGTACCCGAGATATAAACAGGACCAGGGGCCGCGACGCGACCCTAAAACACCGAATATCGTTGGCATACCCATCGCCCCCCATCAATCGATGACCATTGTTATGTTTCGATCTGATCGACTTAAAATTACTTAGAAGACCTAAGCGTTGGTTAGCTCAGACGGTCATTCCATCGTCGAGCTCGATTTACGGTTTCTTCTTGAAACTGTGCTGCGCCGCACGAATCGTAGCGGAGGGCCGTATTTTTTCCTCAATGCGATCGGCGCCACATGCGCGGTCTCGAGCAGGCGCCTTGCCGGGTGGCGGCGCGCTACATTTTCGCCAATAATGGCCGCAGTGCGATCGCAGGACGAGGACGGCCATGGATCACCAACCCGAAGCCATTCGTACCATCGCGGTGGTCGGCCATGCCGGCTGCGGCAAGACCTCGCTGATCGAAGCGCTGCTGTCGCACAGCGGCGCCATCCACACGGCGGGCAGCATCGAGCGCGGCACCACGGTCTGCGATTTCGACGCCCTGGAGCGGAAGTACCATCACTCGTTGACGTCCAAGATCGCCCACCTCGACTACCGCGACACGCGCGTTTATCTTGTCGATACGCCGGGCTACCCCGACTTCTGCGGCTTGTCGATGAGCGCCCTGCCCGCCGTGGAAACCGTCGCGATCGTCGTCAACGCCCGGACCGGCATCGAAATGACGACACGCCGGATGATGGCGTGGGCCAGAGCGCGCAAGCTCTGCACGATCATCGTCGTGAACGGCATCGATGGCGAAAAGGTCGATCTTCCCGCGCTCGTCGAGCATATCCGGGAAACGTTCGGCGCGATCTGCCTGCCGATCAACCTGCCTGCGCGGCAGGCCCAAAACGTCGTCGATTGCTTTTTTACCCCCTCGGGCGAAGCCGACTTTTCCAGCGTTCGATCCGCCCACGATGCGCTCGTCGACCAGGTCATCGAACTCGACGCGCAATTAATGGAGCTCTATCTGGAACAAGGCGAGGCGATCGCGCCTGAGCAATTGCATGCGCCGTTCGAGCAAGCGCTGCGCGAGGGGCATTTGGTGCCGATCTGCTTCACCTCCGCCGCGACCGGCGCCGGCATCGCCGAGCTGCTAGACGTGTTCGTGCGCCTGCTGCCGAACCCGCGTGAAGGCAACCCGCCTTTGTTCTACCGGGATGTCGACGGCCGACGCGCAACCGTGGAGGCGCAGCCCGATGCCGACAAGCATGTGCTTGCGCACGTCTTCAAGATCGTCGTCGATCCCTATATCGGAAAAATGGCTGTATTTCGAGTGCATCAAGGCACCGTGCGTCGTGACAGCCAACTTTATATCGGCAACGCGCGCCAGCCCTTTCGCGTGTCGCACCTGATGGTGCTGCAAGGCAAGGATCACATCGACGTGGCGCAAGCCGGGCCGGGGGATATCTGCGCGACCGCGAAAGTCGACGAGATCGACTATGACGACGTGCTGCACGATGCGCCCGAGGACGGCGACATCCACCTCGCGCCGCTGGAATTTCCCAATCCGATCTATGCGCTCGCGATCGAACCGGAACGACGCGGCAACGAGCAGCGCCTTTGGGAAATCCTGCAGAAGCTAGCCGCCGAGGACCCATGCTTGAGAATCGAGCATCCCGAAGGCACGAACGAAACCGTCGTGCGCGGGCTAGGCGAACTCCATCTTCGGCATATGCTCGAGCGCCTCACCGAGCAGTACAAGCTGGCCGTCGTCACGCGGCCGCCGAAGATCGCTTATCGGGAGACCATCGGCGCACCGGCGGAGGGACACTACCGGCACAAGAAGCAAACGGGCGGCGCGGGCCAATTCGGGGAAGTCATGCTGCGTGTCGAGCCGCTACCGCGGGGCGCGGGCTACGAATTCGTCGATGCGGTCAAGGGCGGCGCCATCCCGGGGCAATTCATGCCGGCGGTCGAAAAAGGCATCCTTCAGGTCATGGAGAGCGGCCCGCTCGCCAGCGTCCCGATGCAAGACGTGCGCGTGACGGTCCATGACGGCAAGCACCATACCGTCGATTCGAAGGAAGTCGCTTTCGTCGTCGCGGGCCGCAAAGCCTTCATCGATGCGGTCCTCAAGGCTCAGCCGATCTTGCTCGAACCGATCGTCAATCTGGAAGTGACGGCGCCCGAAACGGCGATGGGCGACATCATCGGCGATTTATCCGCGCGGCGCGCCCAGGTTCAAGGCTCGCGCACGCTGAGCGGTCACATGGTGGTCGTCACGGCCAAGGCGCCATTGTCGGAGTTGAGCGAGTACCAGTCGCGGCTGAACGCCATGGCCGGCGGCGACGGCAATTACAGCATCGAGCTCAGCCACTACGATCCCGTTCCGCCGAACCAGCAGGATAAATTAGCGGCGCTGTACCGGCGGCACGAGGAAGGCGCGGAACGGTAGGAAACGATTGCCCCTTGCGACGCAAGACTGTTTGTCCTCGTCGGGTCTTCGAGGCGCAAGCGAGTGCGCCTACAGTCTGCGCCATCGGATCTTCGATTCGGTCGGCAACGCAGCCGAAAACCATTCAATTTCAGCGCCGCCGCCCGCATGCATCCGTTTGCAGCTTTCGTTCGTATCTAGCGCACGAGCCACCTCCTCGAAGGAATTGAATCATGCGCACATCGACACGACGTCTCGGCATCTTCGTCGGCCTACTCCTCGTTGCGGGCGCAGCCGTCCAAGCAGTCGACGGCGCGGATACGGCCCGCGGCTCTGCCGTCATCGGCCGGAACGCGCCTGAATTCGCCGGCATCGACCACTGGCTGAACGGCCCGCCGCTCACGATGCAAGCCTTGCGCGGCAAGGTCGTGCTGGTCGATTTTTGGACTTACGGGTGTATTAACTGCTTTCATACGCTGCCGCACGTCGAAGCTTGGGACAAGCAGTACGGCGCAAAGGGCTTGACCGTGATCGGCGTTCATACACCCGAGTTTCCGAGCGAGCGCGTCACGGATAACGTAAAGGATGCGATCCAGCGGTACGGCATTCGCTTTCCCGTGGCGCAGGACAATCAATACGCGACGTGGAATGCCTATGGCAATCAGTATTGGCCGGCGTTTTATCTAGTCGACAAGAAAGGCCGCATCGTCTATACGCACGTG
>DATJJH010000213.1:0-13195 GCA_035492395.1 Trinickia sp.
AAGGATGTAATGGATCTTTACCGGGGTTGAGATAATCGCCATTGCGAAACGTGCAACAATCGCGCCGCAGAGACATGACAGAGGTGGGTATGGATACGCTCCAAAACATGCGCGTGTTCGCGCGCGTCGTCGAATCGGGCAGCTTCACGGCCGCGGCGCAGCATCTGAACACCACGACCGCTTATGCGTCGCGCGCGGTGTCGGATCTTGAAGCGCACTTGCACACGCGCCTGCTCAATCGCACGACGCGCCGGATCGCCCTGACCGAGGCGGGAGAGCGCTATCTGCAACGCTGCCAGCAGATCCTCGCCTACGTCGAGGAGGCCGAGGCCGAAGCGAGCGATGCCCATGCGCGGCCGTCGGGCAAGCTTCGCCTGCACGTCATGGCCAGCTTGGGCACGCACTATATCGTGCCGGCGGTCGGCCGCTATCAGCGGCGCTACCCCGACGTCTCGGTCGAGATGACCCTCGCTCAGCGAATTCCGGACCTGCTCGACGAGGGGTTCGACGTATCCATCGTGGTGGGCTACGACTTGCCCGATTCGGGCCTGATCTCGCAGCGCCTCGGCAACGTGTTCAGCATCGCGTGCGCCGCGCCTTCCTATCTCGAGCGCCGCGGCGTCCCGCGCACCCCGGCCGATTTGGCCGATCACGACTGCCTGCGGATCGTCACGCCGGCGTCCGTGTTCGACAAGTGGAATTTCGACGGTCCGAACGGCACGGAGACGTTCAACGTGCCGGATCCGGTGTTTCAGGTGAATGGGGCGGATTCGATGGCCGTCGCCGTGCGCGAGGGGATGGGCATCGCCGTGCTGCCGACCTATTCGGCGATGCGCTGGCTCAGGAGCGGCGAATTGGTCTGGATATTGCCCGAGTACACGTCGATGCCGCTGAATATCTACGCGCTCTATCCGTCGCGGCAATACCTCGACGCGAAGATCCGCACGTGGGTCGATTTCCTGCACGATGAATTGCCGGCCACGCTCGCGGCCGATCAAGCCGCGTTGAAGGAATTCGCGCGCAGGTAAGCCCGCCGCGCGTTCCTCGCGTGGTCCGCGCCGGCTCGGCGGGCCGGCCAGTGACGGCGCGCGGCGGACAATGCCGCGCCCTATGTCGTGCTAAGGCGGCGCTTAATGCCGCGTACGCCGCCAGTCGAGCATGTGATGCTCGGCCATCCAGTGGTGAATCATGCCTTCGCCGTTGTGATCGCGCTTGTACGAGCGCGACTCGAATATCGTCAGCGCAAGCAGCACGAGCAGCCCGACGGCGAGCCCGACGAGCCCGGCAATCGATTCAGCGTCCATGGCAGCCTCCTTTCGCGATTGGGATCGCGCAACTACATACTAGGACACGCGAGGCCACATGGAGGGTACGAAGGCAGCGGCGAGTCTAGCCGCGCTCCTGCACGCAAACCCAAGGTGAAACGACGACGGCCCAAAGTTCGGGATTGCGCTCGGCGAAATCGGCGGCCGTCTCGGCCTGCATGCGCTCGACGAGGCCCGAGGAGAGCCACTGCGCGACTTGTGCGCTGTCGTCTTCGGCAATGGCGACCGCGACCGTCACGAGGTCAAGATCGCGGGCGACACGCAGCAGCATGCCGCGGGCAAAGAAGCGTTCGAGTTCTGGCCAGTCGATTTTCGCGGTTTCGGCGAGCAGCTTCAGGTAAAGCGGGCTATGGCCGGCGTCGTCGGAGGGGCGCTCGGGGGCAGTCATGAGAGGCGGGCGTCAAAGGGGGGCGGCAAGGGCCGTCACTATAAACCATCGAGCCGCCGTGCGGCATGGCGGCGCGCTTCTGCGTTCGGTCAAGGATCCCTTAAGGTTGCCCGACTACAATCGCCCGCAATTGCGCCGCGACGCTCGAGCCCTGGTCGATTCGGGCTAGAGCGCCGCGCCATCTTATTCGTCTATCCAAAAGGACACCCCATGGCTGGCCAAGTCACCCTTTCGAAATACGATCCCTTTGCCCGCTTCCTGCATTGGCTGGTCGTGCTGCTGCTCTCGGCGCAGTATGTCGTGGCATGGACGATGCCGGACATCCATCGCGGCACGCAGCCCGTCGGGTTGATCAACGTTCACCTCGTGCTGGGCACTTCCATCATCGCCGTCATGATCGCGCGCGTGCTGTGGCGCTTGCTGCGTGCGGAGCCCCGCCCCGTGGACGGCAGCGCGTTCATGCGAGGTGTGTCCAACCTCACGCATGGGCTGCTCTATCTGCTGTTGATCGTGCAGCCGCTGATGGGGTGGGCGAACGCCTCGTCGCGCGGCTGGCAGGTGACGCTCCTGGGCCTCAAGCTGCCCGCGCTCTCCCCGACGGGCTCGTCGATCGGCCATGCGCTCGGCGACGTTCACGGCGTGCTGTCCTGGGTCATGCTCGGGCTGATCGTCCTGCACGTACTCGGCGCGCTCTATCACCATTTCGTGCTGCGCGACAGTGTGATGCGCCGGATGGCGTAGGGCGCGGGCCGGGCGCATCGGCACGACCCGTTACCCTAGCGTGCGCAGTTCGCGGCGCACGATTTTGCCGGTTGCCGTCATCGGCAGGTTTTCCACGAAGGCGATCGCGCGCGGGTATTCGTGCGCGGCCAGGCGGGTGCGAACGTGTGCTTGGATCTCTCGTACAAGCGTGTCGCTGGCCGCGAACCCTGGGTTCAGCACAATGAACGCCTTGACGATTTCGGTGCGCGTGGCATCGGGCACGCCGACCACCGCGGCCATGCGCACGGCCGGATGCCCGAGCAGACAATCTTCGATCGGCCCCGGGCCGATCCGGTACCCGGCGCTCGTAATGACGTCGTCGTTCCGTCCGACGAAGCGAATGAAGCCGTCGGCATCCATGACGCCGATGTCGCCCGTCACGAGATAGTCGCCCGCGAACTTCTCGCGCGTGGCTTCCGGATTGCGCCAATAGCCGAGGAACATGACCGGATCGGGCGCGTGAATGCCGATGTTGCCCTCCTCGCCGGCCGACAGCACGCGGCCCGCATCGTCGACGATCTGAACGCGATGGCCGGGTACGGCCTTGCCGATCGAGCCGATGCGCGGCTCGAACAGCACGCTGCAAGAGCTCACGACGACATTGCATTCGGTCTGTCCGTAGAACTCGTTGAGCGTGACGCCCAATTGCGCGCGGCCCCATTCGATCAGCTCCTCGCCGAGCGACTCGCCCCCGCTCGACACGGCGACGAGGGACAGCGCATAGCGCTCGCGCGGCCGCTCGACGGTGCGCAGCATTTTCAGCGCGGTCGGCGGCAAGAACGCGTGCGTGACGCCGTGGCGCGCCATCAGATCGAAGGCGGCATTGGCATCGAACTTCTCGAAACGGCGCGCGAGCACCGGAACGCCGTGATGCCAGGCCGGCAGCAACACATCGAGCAAGCCGCCGATCCAGGCCCAATCGGCCGGCGTCCACATGAGCCGCGCCTGTTCGGGGAAAAACGCTTGCGGCATCTCGACGCCGGGCAGATGCCCGAGCAGCACGCGATGGGCGTGCAAAGCGCCCTTCGGCTTGCCCGTCGTGCCGGAGGTATAGATGATGACGGCCGGGTCGTCGGCGCGCGTATCGACGGGTTCGAACACGCGCACCTCGTGCTCGAGCGACGGCCAGAACGGCAGCACGCCGTCGGCTTCGAGCGCCTGAGTGTCGCCGTCGATGCAGTAGATCGTCTTCAGCTCGGGCAACGAATCGCGGATCTGAAGGATCTTTTGCAGGCCGGCGCAATCGGTGACGAGCGCGACGGCGCCGCTGTTCGACAGGCGGTATTGCAGCGCTTCGACACCGAACAGCGCAAACAGCGGCACCGCCACGGCGCCGAGCTTGTAGGCCGCGAGGTGAGCGAGGGCCGTTTCGGGCGCTTGCGGAAGGAAAATCCCGACGCGTTCGCCGCGCGCCACGCCATGCCGCTCGAAGCTGTGCGCGAGCTGATTGGAGAGCGCCTTGAGCTCGTCGAAGCTGTAGCGGAGGATCTCGCTGTCGCGCCGTTCATAGACAAGCGCAAGCCTGCCGCTGCCGTCGGCCCACTTGTCGCAAGCATCCACGCCGATGTTGTATCGCTCGGGAATGGACCAGGTAAAGCCTTCGACAAGCGCTTCGTAGCTGCTGGTTCGGGTAAGCATGTCGCGTCTCCTCTATTCCTCTGATCGTCTGGCGAAAGGATTAATTCGACGATAAAAAAATCGCCAAAAATACAGATCAATTGCGCCGCGCTGGATTAGATCAGTCGATTGACGGCCGATCGACGGCTTTCGCGCGATTGCCGGCGCCGTTTAGCATGCTCCCGCTGCGGCTTTCCACACGCGGCGCAGCGAGTTTTCTCATACCGCTCGGCGCACAATCGATTCGGCGGCGCCGTATTTCTATGACATTATCTCGGCACTATGTGCCAATTACCGCTTTTTATTCAATAATTCGATTGTGCATGCATTGCAAAATCGTTAAATTTGTAATCGGCGCATGGCGAACCGGTCCTTTGCCTCACTGCGCCGAACCCCCGTTGGCCCGACATCGCGTCGGGCCTCTTTTTTTGGAGCGGACATCCGAAGGCCGGCCGCGCCTGTCGCCGCCACACTTTAACGCGACGGCAGGTAGCGCGACGGATCGATCGATCGGCCGCCGTAGCGCAATTCGAAGTGCAGCGCGACGCGGTCGTTGTCGGTGTCGCCCATCTCGGCGATCGTTTGGCCTTGGTCCACGTGATCGCCTTCCTTCACGAGCAGCTTCCGGTTGTGCGCGTAGGCCGTGAGGAAGTCGGCGTTGTGCTTGACGATGAGCAGGTTGCCGTAACCGCGCAGGCCGTTGCCGGCGTAGACGACCGTGCCCGCCGCGGCCGCCAGCACGGGGGTGCCGGCCGCATTGACGATATCGATGCCCTTGGAATTGACGCCGTCGAAGCTGCGCACGACCTTGCCCGAAGTGGGCCAGACGAGCGCGATGCCGCTTGCCGGCGGCGCGGCCTCGGACAGCGCGCGCGGCGCTGAACGGCCGGTGGCGGCGGGGGCGACGGCCGCGGCGCCCGCATTGGAGCGGATGGGCGCGCCGGCGGACGTGTTCGCGCCCGGCGGGGCAACGCGCAACACTTGGCCCACTTCGATCGCGTCGGGATTGGCCAGGTTATTCCAGCGAACGATGCTTTGCACCGACTCCCGATGGCTGCGCGCGATTTTTGTCACCGTGTCGCCGCGCTCGACGCGATAGTACCCCGGGGCGACGGGCGCGGACCCGCATGCGGCCAGTGCGACGGCCAGCGGGACGCACGCGAGCCGCGTCATTATTTTTCGCAACATTGAACCTCGCTCGACACCTTCGAAACGCGCCGCCACGCCGGGTCTGCGGCGCGACGGACAAAACGTCCGATTGTAACGGCGGTAGGTCGACGAATGTGCAAGAAGACAGCGATTCGGACTTCAGACCCAAAACGAGCCGAAGTCGAAGCCCGTCACAGTTCGGAAACGACGATGCGCAGCGAAGCCGTCTCGGTCCCGCCCGCCTCGAGCCAGCGCAGGCCGAGGCCGTTATGGATGGCGTCGGGCAGGCCGAGCCATGGCTCTACGCAATAGAAATCCGACGTGTCGGTCTCGGTCCAGGTCGTCACCGCGTACCAGGCCGCGGAGCCCGGGCGATCGAGGCTGATCTCGATGCGCTGGCGCAGCGAGGGGGATTCGATCCGCACCGGGGCCGTCGGGACGCCCTGCAGGCAGTGAAAACGATCGTGGATCCGCGGGTCGTCCAACGTGTAGCGCGGGTCGCCGGCTTCCGGCGCGCAGATCGATCCGTCCTCGAGTTGGCGGCGGCGTTCGGTCGGCGGCAGCTCGAGCGTCGTCTCGCCGCGCAGCGCGTGCGGCAGCGCGAAATAGAAGTGATGGCCGGCGTAGTAAGGCAGCGGCGCGTCGCCGAGGTTGGACGTCGTGAGCGTCACATCGAGCGAGCGTTCATCGGCCAGCCGGTAGGCGGCTTCGAAGCGAAACGCGAACGGATACTGCGCGCGCGTGGCCTGCGTATCGACGAGCGTCATGCGCACGCCGCGGCCGTCGTCGTCGATCGCGTGCGAAAACGGCAGGTCGCGTGCGAAACCGTGCATCGGCAGCGCGCGAACGACGCCTTGTCCGTCGCGCCATTCGCCGATCCGGCCGTCGACACGATGCCGCCCGAGGAACGGAAAGAGCAGCGGATTGCCCCCGCGCACGCGGGCCACGTTGCTCCAGTCGGCGCGCTCCGGCCAGTAGATGACGGTTTCGTCGCCGATGCGCCAGCTGAGCAGCCGTCCGCCGCACTGCGGGGCGAGCTGGAGATGCGACGGGCCGTGCGCGATATCGACGAAAGCGGGCTGCGGGGTATCGGTCATGATGGGCTGCACTCGTACGTGTAAAGGCGCGCCTAGCGTGGCGGCGAAGCGCGGCGAGATGCGATTGTGCCTCGGGATGGGCTCGGGAAAAACCCTGCTGGGGAAATTGCCGCTTTCGAGGCGGGCGAGGCCAGGCCATAATGGCGCCGCGTGTGGGTGTTTTGTCTCTTTGAGACGTATCTTGGCCCTTGTTTTTCACAAGACGGCCTTTTTTCTTGCCGTCGTCACGTTTCCACGCCCGCGCTCGCGTTCAACCGCTATCGTTCCGGAGCCAGCATGGATCTCGCCATGGCAATGGGCCTCGCGCTGTTCGGCATCTTTACCGGCAGCACGGTCCTGTTCTTCTACCGCTTAGCGCGCTGACCGGCGCGGCGGCGCCGCGCTCGGCCCGTTCGACGGCGCCGCCGGTCGGCGTACCGGGTTCGCACCGGGTTCGCACGAGCGCATGCTGCGCTGACCGTGCGCCCGCTTGATGCAGGTCACGCTGTCCCAGCACGGTATTTCGTACCGTAGGACGGTTCATTCGCATCGACAGACCGTCCTAACCCACGTGCACGCTGAGCGTCATGTGAGCGCTCGCTCCCGCTCGGCGGCGACTTGCGCGTGCTCGGCGACGAAGCGCAAGCGATCGAAGTTCATGTTGGCGCCCGAGGTGACGGCGACGAGCGTCTCGCCGCTCATGCCGCATCGTTCGACATAACGCTTCGCACCCGCCACCGATAACGCACCGGCCGGCTCCAGCAGGCTGCGCGTGTCCTGAAAGACATCCTTGATTGCGGCGCAAAGCGCGTCGGTGTCGACCGTCAGGACTTCGTCCAGATGGACGCTGCAAAGGCGGAAGGTTTCCTCGCCGACGAGCTTGACGGCCGTTCCATCCGAAAACAGCCCGACTTCGGCCAGCTCCACGCGGCGGCCGGCGCTCAGCGAACGCGCCATCGCGCACGAATCCTCCGTCTGCACGCCGATGACGCGAACCTCGGGCCGCACGGCCTTCGTATAAACCGCCACGCCGGCCGCCAGGCTGCCGCCGCCGATCGGCACGAAGATCGCGTGGATCGGACCTTGATGCTGGCGCAATATTTCCATCGCCACGGTGCCTTGTCCGGATATCACGTGCGGATCGTCGAACGCCGGGATGAAGGCGAGACCGTGCCGACTCTGTAGTTCGCACGCGTGCGCATACGCTTCGCTGTAGGATTCGCCGAACTGGACGACTTCGACGGTGGGTCCGCCATGGGCGCGAACGGCGTCGACCTTGACGCTAGGCGCCGTTTGCGGAACGACGATCAGCGCGCGCACGCCGAGCTTGGCCGCCGCCAGCGCGACGCCTTGCGCGTGGTTGCCCGCCGAGGCGGTGACGACGCCGCGCGCCAGCATGTCGGGCGGCAGGTGCGCCATCTTGTTGTACGCGCCGCGCAGCTTGAATGAAAAAACGCTTTGCTGGTCTTCTCGCTTGAAATAGACCGGATTGTGCAAGCGAGCCGACAATTGCGGTGCGAATTGCAGATCCGATTGGCGTGCGACCTCATAGACGCGCGCGTTCAGGATCTGCTGAAGGTAATCGACCTGGCCGCCGGTGTGTCGCGTGTCGTGCGGGGCGTCGCCTGAGCGCGGGGCGGGCGATGTTTGCATAAAAGGCTCCTCGGATAGCGTTGCGTAACAAGCGAGCCCGGGAGGCGGAAAACAAAAAACCCGCCTTTCAGGGCGGGTTTCGTGACTGCTGCGGATGCGCGCTAACCCACCATGATTGGAATGGCGGGAATAATGGCGGCGATGTGCAGTGCGCGGCAGTTCATGGGCGCAAGCATGAAGCGTCGGCAGTCTTCTGTCAATCGCCGTGTGCGGCCAGACCTTCTTCTCCGAGCGAGGCCGATCGGTCGTCGGCGTTTTCCTCGCCGTGCCCCGCAATGGCCGGATATAGGATGCCGGCGACGATCGCGCCCAAGATCGGCGCCGCCCAAAAGAGCCATAGCTGATGGATGGCCGAGGCGCCTGCAATCAGCGCGGGCCCCGTCGAGCGCGCGGGATTGACCGAAGTGTTCGTAATCGGAATCGACACGAGATGGATCAGCGTGAGGCACAGCCCGATCGCGATGGGGGCGAAGCCCGCCGGCGCACGCTTGTCGGTCGCGCCGAGGATGACGAAGACGAAAAATCCCGTCATCACCGCTTCGCACGCGAAAGCCGCCATCATCGAGTAGTGAGCCGGCGAGTAGGCGTCGTAGCCGTTCGCCGCGAATCGGCTCGAGGCCGCATCGAAGGCGGGATTGCCCGCCATGATCTGCGAGAGCACGAACGCGGCCAGTATCGCGCCGATCAGTTGCGCGACGATGTACGGCGCCACGTCGCGCGCGGGAAATCGGCGGGCGACCGCCAGGCCGATCGTCACGGCCGGGTTCAAGTGCGCCCCTGAAATGTTGCCGATCGCGTAGGCCATCGTCAAAACGCTGAGCCCGAATGCAAGCGACACGCCCACGAGGCCCACGCCGATTTCGTGCCCCGGGGCGCCGAAGCTGGCCGCAATCAGGGCGCAGCCACAGCCGCAGAAGACGAGCCAAAAGGTACCGAAGGCTTCGGCGATGAAGCGCCGCAATGCGGACATAGTTTGGATTCCTAATGAAATTTATAAGGGGATCGCGTGACACGGCCGACGTACTCGGTCGCCTCACGGTGTTCGGATCTTATGAGATTCGCTCGCCAACGCGATCAAAACTATTGTGAAGAGCGTAGTGCAAGGAACGAGCATCGATGGTCCGCGCGCGTTTGCGCGCGCGGCGATTGCTCGATATATGGGATTGAAACGCCGCGCTTGAAAGCTTCGCAGGCGAATACCGCTCGTCGTACCTTGGGGCTCAGTCTCCGGCTGTTCCCGGTTGCTGGTCGGGCTCGGGCTCGGGCGAGCCGACATCGGGAACGTCGTCTGGCGTGCCGGGGCTCGGCGCATCGGGGATGCTGGGCTGGTCCGGGATCGGTGGCGTGGTGGGGTCGCTTGCTCTTAGCTTCACGGCGCTCTCCTGCGAGGTTGGTTCAGGTGCGGCACGGTCCTCTCCACGCAAGTCCCATACCGGCAGCCGGGGCACAATGCCTGCTTGCCGATTACCCATGGATAGAGGGGCGCCAGGCTAGACTCGACGCGCAAGCGAACGGGCCCAGGAAGAGCGCCGAACCGAGAGGACAGGTCATGACTGAACGAACCGGCTATGCAAGCGAGGCGCCGACTCGCGCCGAGGTGGACGCGCTGCCGGGCGCGACCGTGCTGGAATTCGGCACCGACTGGTGCGGTTATTGCCAAGGGGCGCAGCGCCATATCGGCGAGTCGCTCGCGCGGGCGCCGGCCCTTCGCCACCTGAAGATCGAGGATGGCCCCGGCCGGCCGCTGGGTCGCTCGTTCAAAGTGAAGCTGTGGCCTACGCTGATTTTCTTGCGCGATGGCGTGGAAGTGGCGCGCGTCGTTCGGCCGACGGATGCGCACGCTGTCGACGAGGGCGTGGCCGCGCTGGCATAGCAAGTTGCCGCAATCTTCGTGCCCCGATGCGTTAAGGGGTTAGATGAATCATTCGTTTCGCTATTGCTGAACCATTTCGATGTCGTACCGGTAAATGATTATTTTCTTTTTATGATGAATGCGGAAAGAACGACCTTTATATTTTAATTGACAATTAGCTTACGATTTATCGCCTATTCATTGAGGGGGCTAGTCGTCATCGTCGACGGATGGCCGCCTCCCCGAAGCAGGATGTCCGTTCGAATTAGTGGGAACGGTGGGCCTATTCGCTTCCCCGCTTGACAAGTATCCGGTTCGAGCCTAGTTTCTTATCGCCGATTCCATCGGCATATCTGCACTGAATCTGCATCCGCTTTACCCTCCGAATTCCAGTAGTAAAAGAACAGCGTTTCATCGACGTTTCGTATTGCGCAGCATTTATTTCGTGCGGTTCGATAGGCAGGCTCTTGGTCGTTATCGAGAAGAGGGCTGAATGTCGACCGACGTGGCTTTTTGCGCGCCGCGCAAATGCGGTTAGCGGGGTCGCCTCGGTCATCGAGAAACGGCAACTCAACTACCAAGGACAAAAATGAAGAATCGAGATAGGAGTGGTATTTTCGGCCTTGCCCGTCGCTCGAGCGGCGGTGTCTGGCTCGGTGCAATCGCGGCGGCGGCGCTTGCGCTGACCGGCTGCGGCGGTGGCGACGGCGCCTCGTCCATGACGAGCGCCAACGCCCAACAGGTGGCGGCCGCGCAATCGCAGGCGGCGGCTCAAAAGCAGGCGGCCGATCAGCCTTATTCGGACCCGATCGCCTACAAAACGAGCGCGGCCGACAGCCTTGATCCGACGCAAGCGTCGGAGAAGGCGGCCGTCATGCATCACGTTTGGAAATCGGGCAAAACGACGATCCACTACACGACGACGACGGGACATTTGACCGCCTCCGATCTTGGCGGCAACGCCGAAGCGTCGATGTCGTACGTCGCCTATACCGCGCCGAGCAAGGACGGCAAGCCGCGGCCCGTCACGTTCTTCTATAACGGCGGACCCGGGTCGTCGTCGATCTGGCTGCGGCTCGGCTCGTTCGCGCCCACGCGCGTGGCGACGCCTGACCCGCTGATGACGAATTGGCCGAATTTTCCGCTCGTGACCAACACGGAAAGCCTGATCGATACGACCGACATGGTCTTCATCGACCCGCCGGGCACCGGTTTGTCGGAAGCGATCGCGCCTAACACCAACAAGAAGTTTTGGGGCAGCGACGCCGACGTGAACGTGATGCGCGACTTCATCCGTCGCTACATCGCGGCGAACAACCGCACGTCCTCGCCGCTCTATTTGTTCGGCGAATCGTACGGCACGCCACGCACGGACATGCTTTCGCTCGCGCTCGAATCGTCCGGCGTGCATGTGACGGGCATCATGCTGCAATCGTCGATCCTGAACTATTTCGCCGATGCGGTCGAAGCCGTCGCGATCCTGAGCACCGACACGATCGACATGAACGCGATGAAGCTCGACACCGATACGTTGAGCGGCTACTACCCCGGCTATGCGGCGGTCGCGGCGTACTTCAATCAGCTGTCGGCGCCGCCGGCCGACCCGGGCCTGTTCGCGATGCAATCGGAGCTGTTCGCCTCGATGCACTACCACGAGTTCAAGAAGTACGCGCAGTCCTGGGTGCTGAGCCAGCTCGGGGTGCCGACGTTCCTCGGTACGCCCGTGTTCCCGAGCGCGCCGACACTGGCGTCGTGGACGTGGGCGTCGGGCCTGTCGTACCAAGCGCTGAACGGATATTTCAACATCGATCCGTTCAACAATGCGCTGCTGCCGGGCACGACGATCGGGCGCTACGACGGGCGCGTGTCGCTGCCTAACTCCGATCCGCGCCTGCAAACGGACGGCGATCCGTCGGATATTCTGATTTCGCAGCCGTTCACGACGGCGCTTGCGACGCAGATGCCGAACTACCTCGGATACACAGCGCCGAACGCGACGTACATGCCGCTCAATGACGAGATCATCTACGCATGGGATTTCTCGCACGACGGCCAGGCGCTACCCGACACGATCCCCGATCTTCTGGCGGCCATCGAGCTCAATCCGCAGTTGAAGGTGATGGCGCTGAACGGGTACCACGATCTCGCGACGCCGTTCTTCAATACGGAAAAGCAGCTCGCGCGGCTGCAGACGGTGCAGGGCTTGAACCCGAACCTGCAAGTGACGTTCTACCCGGGCGGCCACATGATTTATCTGGACAGCCAGGCCCGGCCGAAGATGAAGTCCGATTTGCGCCACTTCTACGCCGGCGAGCCGGCGCCCGGGGCGCTCGGCTTGTGGATGCTGCCGCCGCCGTGGCGCGATGAAGCCCCGCCGACCGGTACGTCGACGTTAGCGGCGCAATCCATGACGCAATGACTGGCGGTTGCGCGTTTCTTCGGCTAATTTTCTTAAGTGAGCGGATCATGTCACCCATCGATATGCTGCGACGTCTCTCTCCCCTCATCGCATTGAGCGTGCTGGCCGGCGCTGCCCATGCGGCCGCGCTGCAAGCGGTTGCGCCGGTTCAGTTGCCGAGCCGCGGCCACGGCGTGGACGGCCCTTTTTTCCCGCAAACCCGGGCCAAGGCCGTCATGCCGTCCACCGGCAACGACCTCGCGCAACAGGCTCAGCAACGCATCGACGCGCGGCTGGGCGCCAATACCGTGCTCAGTAATGGCGCGGCGATTACGAAGGCCCAGGCTCAGACGAACGGGCTTGGCTACATTGCCAAGCACTTCGACGAAATCGACACGACTCACAGCGGGCGCGTGACGATGAGCGACGTCAAACAGTACCTGCAGCAGCGGCAGCGTCAGTAACGCCTCGGCTCGACGGCGGCGGGCGGCGGCGTCGGGATGCCGCGCGGCCGAGGCGCTTCAATGCCTCGCTGCCGTTTCATCGGCTCACGGCCCGTATGCGGTTAACGCTTGCGGGCCGTGTCGTTTGCAGCGGGGCCCGGCCGTGCCGATGTGCGCGGCGCTGCAGGCATGCGCATTGCGTCGTTAGCGATGTCTCAACGTTTCATTGGAGGATCCCCATGCCAGAACGCAAAACGCTCTCACGCGCGCACGCCGACAAGCGAGCCGGCAAGGCGCCCTCGACCCAGGCCGGTGAATTCGTCAAGGAGGAGATCGATCACGTGCGTAGCGGCAAGCACGGCGTGCGTTCGGCGAAGCAGGCCGTCGCGATCGGTTTGTCGAAGGCGCGTCGCGCCGGCGTCGACCTGAAGCCGCCCAAGAAGGGGCAAACCAGCGAAGCCACGCGCAAGAAGGCCGAGAAAGACACGGCCGCGGGGCAGGGCAAGGCCAAGCATTCGGCCAGCACCGAAAC
>DATJJH010000214.1:0-31909 GCA_035492395.1 Trinickia sp.
GTCGCCTACCCGACGCGACGCGTGGAGGATGCACTCACCGCCCGCATCAAACCATACTTCTCGGCGTGGACCCCGCTCGCCTCGATGAACGACGAGCAGGCGGCCGCACGCATTCGCGACGATCGCATCGACCTGCTGCTCGATCTGTCGGGCCACATGAATTTCAACCGCTTGCCGTTGTTCGCATGGCGTCCCGCACCGGTGCAGGCAAGCTGGCTCGGTTATTTCGCGAGCACGGGCTTGCCGGCGATGGACTACCTGCTCGGCGATCCCCACGTGCTGCCGCCCGACGCCCAGCCGTACTACACCGAACGTCTGCGCCGTTTGCCCGACAGCTACCTTTGCTTCACGCCGCCCGCCGAGCGCGTCGACGTCGGGCCGCCGCCGCTCGCAACGCAGGGCCACGTGACCTTCGGCTGCTTCAACCATCTGATGAAGATGAATGACGGCGTCGTCGACGTCTGGGCCCGCATTCTGCACGCCGTGCCGCGCTCGCGGTTGTTCCTGAAAGCCAAGCAACTCGACGATGCCCCCACGCGCGAAACGACCCTTGCGCGCTTCGCCGCGCGCGGTATCGACGCCTCGCGCTTGATCCTCGAAGGCCGGTCGCCGCGCAGCGAATACTTCGCGGCCTACAACCGCATCGATATCGCGCTCAGCCCGTTCCCGTATCCGGGCGGTACGACGAGCGTGGAAGGATTGTGGATGGGCGTGCCGGTGCTGTGTCGCCGCGGCGATCGCTTTCTGTCGAACATCTGCACGAGCATGCTGCATTCGGCGGGGCTCGCTGATTGGATCGCGCAAGACAACGACGACTACGTCGCGAAGGCTGTCGCATTCGCGGCCGATGCGCCGCGCCTCGCGGCGCTGCGTTCGAGCTTGCGCGCGACCGTGCTGGCGTCGCCCTTGTGCGATGCGGCGCGCTATGCTCGCAATCTAGAAGCAGCCTTCGAAGCGATGTGGCGCGACGGGGTGACCACGCTGCAGTCGGGTCGCGCGCAGCGGGCCGCCACGGCCTGACGCCGGGCAGCAGCAACCGCACCCGTTGCACTCAATGATCGGATCGAATATGCAAGACACGGCCCAGTTGCTCAACGCAGCCCTGGCTCATCATCAGGCGGGTCGCCTCGCCGATGCGAAGGCGCTCTACACGCGCATCCTGTCGCAGCAGCCGAAGCATGCGGATGCGCTGCATTTCACGGGGCTGCTCGCCTGCCAGATCGGTCAAGGCGAAGCTGGGGTCGCGCTGATGCGCGAGTCCATCGCGGTTCACCCGAGCCCGATCTACTACAACAATCTCGGCAATGCGCTGCGCGAGATGCGCGCGCTCGACGAGGCAGTCGCGGCCTACCGCCGTGCCGTCGAACTCAAGGCTGATTATGCCGAAGCGCACAACAACCTCGGCAACGCGCTGCGCGAGACGGGCGATGCGGGCGCTGCGCTGACGAGTTGTGCACGCGCGATCGAGTTGCGGCCCGGCTACGCCGAAGCCTTCAACAACCTCGGCAACGCACTGAAGGACTTGAACGAACTCGATGCCGCCATCGCCGCCTACGGCAAAGCCATCGAAGCAAAACCGACTTTTGCCGAGGCGCACTTGAATCTTGGCGTCGCGCTGCAGGTGAAAGGCCATGGCGACGCAGCACTCGAATGTCTGCGCGAGACGGTGAAACTCGCGCCGCAGTTGGCCGTCGCGCACGACAAGCTCGCCGGCGTGCTCATGCATCGCGGCGACATCAACGGGGCGATCGAGGCCTACGGACGCGTCGCCGAGCTCACGCCGGAATCGGCGCAGGCCCACAACACGCTTGGCAACGCCCTGAACGGCGCCGGGCGCGTACCGGAGGCCGTGCCGTGCTACGAGCGGGCGATCGCGCTCGACCCTGCCTTCGCCGACGGGTACCACAACCTAGCGAACGCGCTGCGACGCCTCGGCGCGCCCGAGCGCGCGCTCGGCTATGCGCGCAGGGCCATCGAGCTGCGCGACGATACCCCGTCGTTCCACAACAACCTGGGCACGATCCTCGCCGATCTCGGCGAAGCCGATGCCGCGCTGGCTTGCTACCGCGACGCGCTCGCCTTGAATCCCGACTTCGGGGAATCGCATACGTGCGTGCTATTCGGGCAATCGTACGTGCCGAATTGGTCGGCGCAAACGCACCTGGCCGACGCTCGCTACTTCGGCGAAAGAATGCGCGCGCGTGCAACGCCGTTTACGGATTGGCCCACGCTCAACGGCGCCGATCTTGCCGCCCAAGCTGCGCGTCGCCCTTTGCGCGTGGGCTTCGTTTCCGCCGACTTGCGCAAGCACCCCGTAGGCTACTTTTTCGAATCCGTGCTCGCTCAGCTAGACCGCGCGCGAATCGAGCCGATCGCCTACTCGAACGCACTGCACACCGATGAACTGACGGCGCGCATCAAGCCGCGCTTCGCGCTCTGGCGGCACGTGGCCGAAATGGACGATGCCTCGCTTGCGCAACGCATTCGCGACGATCGCATCGATGTCCTCGTCGACCTCTCGGGGCACACGGGCCGCAACCGGCTGCCGATGTTTGCGTGGCGGCCCGCGCCGCTTCAGGTCAGTTGGCTTGGCTATTTCGCGACGACAGGGCTGACTGAAATCGACTACCTGCTGGCGGACCCGCACGTCGTGCCCCCCGGCGAGGAATCGCAGTACACGGAGCGCATCTGGCGTCTGCCCGACAGCTACTTATGCTTCACGCTGCCGACGGAGCGCGTCGACGTCGCGCCGCTGCCGGCGCTTGCGAACGGGTATTTCACGTTCGGCTGCTTGAACAACCATAAAAAGCTCAACGACGGCGTCATCGCTGTGTGGTCGCGGATTCTGCTTGCAACGCCGCATGCGCGATTGCTGCTCAAGAACCACCAACTCGGCGAGCCGTCGATCATGCTCGAGACGTTCGCGCGCTTTGCCGCGCACGGCGTCGACGAAACTCGCTTACTGCTCGAAGGGCCGTCCGCGCGCGATCAGTATTTCTCGACCTATCACCGGGTCGACTTGGCGCTCGATCCGTTTCCCTACCCGGGCGGCACGACGAGCGTAGAAGGGCTGTGGATGGGCGTGCCAGTACTGACGCGGCGCGGCGATCGCTTTCTCTCGCATTTGGGCGAATTAGTCCTGAAGACGGTGGGCCTGCCGGAGTGGATCGCCGCCGATACCGAAGACTACGTCGTCCGCGCGGTGGCGGCGGCCAGCGATTTGCCGGCGTTGGCGGCGCTGCGCGCCGGGCTGCGAGAACGCGTCGAGCGCTCGCCGCTTGCCGACGCGCCGCGTTTCGCAGCCCATTGGATGACGGCGATCGAACAGATGTGGCAAACGAAATTGAAGGAGATCGCATGATGTCGGCGATCGATCAGGGCGCCAGTGCGCTCGTCGAGGACGGCCTCGTCCATCATCAGAACGGCCGCCTGCAAGAGGCGCGCACGCGCTACGAGGCGGCGCTCGCGCGCATGCCGCGTCATGCCGATGCTTGGCACTTGCTCGGTGTGATCGCCATGCAGGAGCAGCGCCACGCCGATGCGCTCGATCTCATCAGCCGCGCCATCGAAATTAGCGCGCAGCCGTCGTACTTCGATAACCTCGGCTGCGCGTTGAGAAACTGGGGCAAACTCGCGGCGGCCGTGGAAAGCCACGAACAGGCGATCGCACTCGATCCGAATCATTTTCGGGCGCACAACAATCTCGGCTTGGCGCTGATGGATATGCGCCTGCCGGCGGCCGCTGCCGCCAGCTTCCGCAAGTCCATTGCCATCAATGAGCGATACGCGGAAGCGCAAAGCAATCTCGGCAACGTGCTGCGCGAACTCGGCGATTTCGATGCGGCGGTCGAGCATTGCCGCAAGGCGATCGCGCTGCAGCCCGGTTTCGGCCAGGCCTTCAACAATCTCGGCAATGCATTGAAGATGCAACGCAAGCTAGCCGAGGCGGCCGCTTGCTACGAACAAGCGCAGCGGCTCTTGCCGCAGGAGCCCCAGGTTGCACTGAACCTTGGTATCGTGCGGCGCGAGACGGGCGAGCATGAAGCGGCGGTCGAGGCGTTCCGCCGTGCGATTGCGTTGCGGCCGTCATGGGGCGAGGCGTGGAGCAATTTGTTGTTCTCATTGAGCTTCGCGCAAAGCGTGCCGCCGGCCGAATACTTGAACGAAGCACTGGCGTTCGGACGGATGGCGAGCGGGCAAGCTCGGCCGTTCACCGATTGGCTCGTGGATCGAACCCACGGCGCGCCGCTGCGGATCGGCTTCGTGTCCGGCGATTTGCGCACGCACCCGGTGGGCTTCTTTCTCGAAAGCGTAATCGCGCATTTGAACCCGGCCCGCGTGCAACTCTTCGCCTACTCGACGCGCGACTACGAGGACGCGCTGACGCAACGCTTGAAGCCGCGCTTCGCGGCCTGGCGTTCGCTGGTCGGTCAGACAGATCAGGCGGCGGCGACGACGATCCGCAACGACGGCGTGCATATTCTCTTCGACATGGCGGGGCACACCGACGGCAACCGCTTGCCCGTCTTTGCTTGGAAGCCGGCGCCCGTGCAAGTGAGCTGGATCGGCTACTTCGCGTCGACGGGGCTTTCGGCAATCGACTACGTGCTCGGCGACGAATGGGTGCTGCCGCCCGAGGAAGCCGCGCACTTCGTCGAGCGTCCGTGGTGTTTGCCGCATGGGTACCTGTGCTTCACGCCACCGGAGCCGGCCGTACCGCTAGATCTCGAAGCGATCAACGATACGAGGCGACCGGTGATGTTCGGCTGCTTCAGCGATCTCGTGAAACTCAACGATCGCGTGGTGGCTGTCTGGTCGCGCATTCTGCATGGGGCGCCGGGGTCGCGGCTGTTTCTGAAGGCGCAGCAACTTGCCGACGAAACGCAGCGCGCCGCGACCCTCGCGCGCTTTGCCAAGCACGGTATCGGCGCGGAACGGATCGAGATGGAAGGCCCAACGGCGCGGGCCGAATACCTGTCGGCGTACAACCGCGTCGACATTTCGCTGAGCCCGTTCCCGTACCCGGGCGGCACGACGACGGCCGAAAGTCTCTGGATGGGCGTACCGGTGCTATGCCGGCACGGCGATCGCTTTCTCGGGCACCTCTGCGAAAGCGTCGTTCATAGCGTCGATCTTAGCGATTGGATCGCAGCCGACGACGACGACTACGTCGCAAAGGCCGTCGCATTGGGAAGCGATCGCCAAGCACTGGCGCAATTGCGCGGAGCTTTGCGCTCGCGCGTGCTGAGCGCTACGCTGTGCAACCCCAATCGCTTTGCCCGCACGCTCGAGGACACATTCGAGCGGATGTGGCGCACCCGTCAAAACGCCTGATCGTCGTGCAGCGTCGGCGCTGCGGCTGCGAGCCGTGGCGCCGCTCGGTTCAACCGGCGCTCCCCTGCATGCCGTTTGCGCGCCGGGCGGTATCGAGCAGCGTGTTGCGCACCTGTTGAAACAACTTCAGATAGTTGTCGTGCCCGGTTTCGATCGCGGCGGTTTTCAGCGCATCTAGCACAAGCAGATCGGCGGGGTAGGGGCTGATGATCGACCCCGACATCGGCAGCTTCAACGGGTCGTAGTGCTTCGCGCGCCAGTGCCGCTCGGCAAGCAGCAGCAGCGCGACGATGCGCTCTTGCACGAACACCTTCGCCGGCACGAACCCGTTCGCATACGGCAGCGGCGCATTGAGCAGTTGTGCAAGCGGGCTGGCGCCGGCCTCGGCGGCCGAGAACAACACTTCGTTCACCGCCAGCCAGCGACGCCAGAACGCGGGCGTCGCGACGAAGTAGTTGCAGAAGATGCTGTGGCGAGAATCCATCACGACGTTGCGGGCATCGATCCCCGGTGCGACGAAGGCGACGACCTGCTCGAACACAGGCCAGCTGTTGCCGTGATTCGTCGCCGCTTGCTCGAACACGTTCAGGTGAACCGCACCCTGATCGAAAAACGGTGAAAACCCGATGACGTCGACGTCGCGCGACATCGTGGCGAGGAAGGTATGAACAGCCGCCGAACTGAGCGTCGTCTTCTGACCGAATTTGGGGGAAAAGAAGCCGTAAAGCGTGTTCTCGTCGAGCGTATGGTTTTGCAGATAGGTGCGAATCGGCCAATACTCGCGCCAGTCCGGCCGCTGGCCGCAGTTGTCGAGCGGGATGAACCCGGGATCGAGCTGCTGGCGAGTTTCCTCCGAATAGAAGATCTGGCGAATCTCGACGCGGCGGTTGGCGGTGGGCGAGCCGGGCGGTACGTGCATGGATGAATCTCGATCGATTGAACGAAATGCCGCGAACGCCGCGCAAATTCACGCGGGCGAGCGACGGCGAGTAGACAGTCTGCCAGCGAGGCTGCCCAATGCATTGTTCGAACACTGGACGAAATCTGCCTCAATTCAGGCCGGATTCGGCTTGCCTAGCGGCCGCCGGCCAATAAAAAAGCCGCGTTGCCGCGGCTTCAGAGTCAAGCTCCGCACGGGCTACATGCGGGTTCTTCTTGTTTATTCGTTGTAGTCGCGGGCCAGTCGTTACAAGAGGCGCCGCTTAGGTCTCAACGCAACTGCCCCGTTGTCTGATACAAACCTGCTGCCGCGATGCGCTGCTTCGCGTCGCTGAATTCCGTCGACATGGCGGCGTGCGCGCTACGCGCTTCGGTCATGACGCTCGCATCCATCTCTTGAATGGCGCGGATCGTCGCAAGCGAGTCGTCGCTTTGATCGGCCGTGAGGCCCATGATCAGCGGCGAGCGCTCTAGGGCGAGATCCGATGCGAATTGCCAGTCTCCCGCTTGCACGGCGGTGACGAGCGTGCGCGTCAGTTCGAGGGCGCGGTTGAGCGATTCGGAAACCATGTCTTGCCTTTCGTTTAGGATGCCGTCCGATTACGACTTGTTCAACGTGCCGGCGCTGCCGTTGCCGCCGAACAGCTGATTCAAATACGTCGTATTGCTCTGCATCTGCGACATCAAGTTGTTCAGCGCGGTGAACTGCGCGTTGTATTGATCGGTCAGCGTTTGCTGATAGGCCGCCAACGTCGATTGCTGCTGCGACAAACTCGTGAGATCCGAGTTGATCGATGCGGAGCGCTGGTCGATCTGACCGATCGAGGACTTCGTGTACGAGTCGATGAACGCGTTCAACTGCTGGCCGATGCCGTTCGTGCCGTTGAAGACGTTCTGCACCATCGTCGGGGACGACGCCATCGTGGACTGCAGCGCGGACGAGTCGAACGTCACGGTGCCGTCGTTGTTCAGGTTCACGCCGATCTGAGCAAGGCTGTACGTCGTGCCGCCGACCGTGATGCCGCTCGCCATGATCGAGGCGATGCCGTTCACCGCGGTGTTCAACATGGCGTCGCCAAGCAGCGGGCCCGCCGTCGACGTGCTCGAGTCGTACGAGGACATCGACTTCTCGGTCGCGATCCACGAGTTGTATGCGGTGGCGAAACCTTGGACAGCGTTCGTGATGGCCGTCGTGTTCGTCGCCACGCTCAGCGTTTGCGAGGTTCCGACAGACGCCGACGTGAGGCTCAGCGTGACGCCGCTCAACGCGCCCGTCACGTTGTTGCTCGCGCTCGTGACCGCGTTGCCGCTGATCGTGAGCTTCGCATCTTGGCCGGTCGTCACTTGCGCGAAGCTGGCGGTGTTCAAGCCCGTATCGACGCCGGCGCCCGCCGAAATCGTCACGGTGTTGGCCGCGCCCGTTGCCGTCGAGGTCAGCACCAAGTGCTGGCCGTTGGCCGCGGTCACGACCGAGGCGGTCACGCCGGGGTTGCTCGTCGACGAATTGATCGCCGAAGCGAGGCCGGCCAGCGTGTTGTTGGTCGAATCGAGGTTGACCGTCATCGAGCCCGTGCCCACGCCGATCGTCACCGTGCCGGTGCCGAGCGTGGCGTTGCTGGCATACGCGCCCGAGGAAATCTGATTGGCGGTGGCGATCTGCTGGACGCTGACCGAGTAGGACCCGCCCGCGGCGCCCGTCGAGGTCGTCGCCGTGATGCCCGTGCCGCTCATGGTGGCGCCGAGCTGGGTGAAGATGCTGCCGTCCGAAAGCCCCTTCAGCGAATTTTGCAGCGCCGTGAGGGAGGACTTCATTTGACCGATCGCCGAGAGCGCGGTGTTGTCGCTCGACTGCTGGTTGGCGATGGTCTGGGCCTGCGCCGCGGTTTTAGCCGACACGAGCGCGGAAACGAGCGAGCCGACATCGAGCGTCGACTTGGTCGCGCCGCTCAAGATGGATTGCGCTGCTTGTTGCAGCAGCGAGGACGTACTCGTCGTTGTGCTCATGCGAAGCTCCGTGCGTTCCCGTGAAATTCAGTGCACTGCAGTGTCGTTCAAGCGCCGCCTTTGACGCACGGCCGTTCTTCAACGCGTAACGGGAGGCATGCCTCCCGCTCGCGGATGTCCTGCTATCTTGCTTCTTCGTTGGGCATGGCGGCCCGAACCGCGGCGCGCCATGCGCAACTCATGCCGCCTCGTCGTATTACTGGAGGAGCTTGAGCACTTGTTGCGGCAGCGAGTTCGCTTGCGACAGAACCGAGATACCGGCTTGTTGCAGCACTTGCGCCTTCGACAGGTTGGCCGTTTCTTGCGCGAAGTCAGCGTCTTCGATCTGCGACTTGGCAGCCGACAGGTTCGTCGATTGCGTTTGCGTGTTCGTGATCGCAGCCGCGAACGTGTTTTGCGTTGCGCCCAGCGTTGCTTGGAAGTTGTTCACTTGAGCCAGCGCTGCGTCGATCGCCGTGATCGCGTTTTGCGCGCCCGACGTGGACGAGATGTCGACGCCCGACACGCCCAGACCCGTCGTCGTCCACGACGTCGTACCGAAGTTCGCCGTGATCGTTTGGTTGGCGCTTGCGCCGATCTGGAAGTTCACGCTGCCGAGGCCTGCCAGCACGTTTTGGCCGTTGAACGACGTTTGCGATTCAACGCGGTTGATTTCCGTCAGACGCGTCGAAACTTCCGTTTGCAGGTTCGCTTGAGCGGCCGTGCCGAGCGAGCCGTCGCCCGATTCAACGGCGAGCTGGCGGATACGCTGCAAGTTGGCGACGGTAGCGGAGATCGCGCCCGAAGCCGTTTGCACCATCGAGATGCCGTTGTTGGCGTTCATCACGCCTTGGTTCAGCGCGTTGATCGACGCCGTTTGCGTCGTAGCGATCGCGAGACCGGCAGCGTCATCGGCAGCCGTGTTGATGCGCTTGCCCGACGACAGGCGGTTGATGGCTTGCGACAGGGCGCTTTGCGAACCCGTCAGGTTCGACTGCGTGGTCAGCGACAGAATGTTGGTGTTGATGTTCAGCATTTTGCTTCCTCGTTTGGAAATACGGTCCAGGGACTAGGCTGGTTCGGGGTTCGGCGTCGCGCTTTCGCGATGTGGCGCTGCCCGCCTGTCCTGGTTGTCGGCGGGGCTAAGAAAAAACTTTAGGGACCGAACGACGAATTCATGTGTTCTTAGCCTGAAAATGCCCGTGAACCCGCGCCAGATAAGGCGTTGAGAAAAACAAAACGTTTGCTAAGTTGTGTTGACGTGCCGTGTTTTGCGTGCTTGTCGACCACACATAGCAGACGAAAAGTGGCCCACGCGGCGTTTACCTGCTATCATCGCGGGTCGAATTGAGATCGCTGTCGTTTTCATCTGGGATCTGCCGCCCTTTCGTCGCATGGCCAACATCAAGAAGGCCGTACCGCGGCGGGCTCGCGGTGACTTCGCGAGCGGCACGGGCAGGTTCAGCTTCGGCAGCCAAACGCGGCGTCGGCAATGCATGCCGGCCGGCGTGCGCGGTGAACTCTCCGCTTTCTCTTTTCAGGCCTGTCCGGCCCCGCCGGTGTCCGCGCGCTCGAGCGTGCGGCACGATGGCTGCTCCAGTCGGACCGGCGCGTGCGCGAAAGCGCTACGCATTTGAACGTAACTTTGGGAAATCCATGACGACCATTCTTCTGAAGGAAAACGAGCCGTTCGAAGTGGCGATCCGCCGCTTTCGTCGTGCCATCGAAAAGAACGGCCTGATCGCCGAACTGCGTGAGCGCCAGTCCTATGAAAAGCCCACGGCCGTGCGCAAGCGCAAGAAGGCCGCTGCGGTCAAGCGCCTGCACAAGCGTCTGCGCAGCCAAATGCTGCCGAAGAAGCTGCACTAAGCGGCTGCACTGAGCAGCTGCGTTAGGCTGGATAGGCGGTGCGTTGCGTTGCCCTACGGGCAGCGCGGCCGGATGGACGAACGGCGGTGTGCTTCGAAAGAAGCGACACCGCCGTTTGCTTTTTGGGAACGGAATACGTGCGTGCGGACGCGCCGCCCGGTCAGGTGGCGCTGATCGAGCTTAAGCCGAGCTCCAGCCGAGCTTAAGCCGCGTGCTTTTCGAGTCGCACCGCCGATAGGCCGAATTGGCGTGAGATCGACGCCAGCCGCTCGTGCCATTCCCAGACGCCGAACACGTCGTGCACGTTCTGCAGGCAACTGAGCAGTTCCACCGTCGTCGGGTCGTAGATGTTGACGCGTGCCCGCAAGAGCGCTTTTTTCAACGCGGCGACGCCCGCGTCCATATAGGCCGGCACGGTCGTGGGCGGCTTGTCGACATAGCGAACGGGCACGCCCTCCATCGCCGTCATGTAATCGCGCGGATGAATGAGGCGGCCGATCGGGCAGCCCCCGCGGTAGCCTTGGTAGGCGCCGCCCCCGCGCGGCAGCAGCGCGGCTTGCCGTTGGAGGAAGAGATGATCGACGGCGTGATCGAACAATTCCTGATGCGTCAGGAAGTGCAAGCTTTTCATGATGTTTCTCGGCCGCGGTGAGCAGCGCTGATATTGTGGCTCGTTCCTGCTATAACGGCCGGGCCGGGCGAAATTGCAGGTTTTTTGGGATATTCCCTATGGTCGGGCCTGCAATCAAGCACTTTTTGCCAAGTGTTGCGTGCGCGTCACCGCCTGCTTTTTCTGTTCCCCTTGGCGAGCGCGGCGCAACGCTCGCGTGCCTCGCAGTTCGTTTGATGGTCGTTGACCATGCCGATCGCCTGCATGAACGCGTAGCAGATCGTCGAGCCGACGAACTTGCAGCCGTAGCTTTTCAATGCCTTGCTCAGCGCATCGGATTGCGGCGTGGAGGCCGGCGCGTGCTCCTTGTAGCGCACCCAGTCGTTCTGTACAGGCTCCCCGTCGACGAAGGACCACACGAAATCGGCCAGCGAACCGTGCTCCGCGCGGATGCGCAAGACGGCGCGCGCGTTGACGATCGCCGCTTCCACCTTGGCGCGGTTGCGCACGATGCCAGGGTCTTGCAGGAGCGTTTCGACTTTGGCCGGCGTAAAGCGTGCGACCTTCTCGGCGTCGAAATTGGCGAACGCGCGACGATAGTTTTCGCGCTTGTTCAGAATCGTCGACCACGACAGCCCGGCTTGCGCGCCCTCGAGGACGAGCATTTCGAACAAATGCCGCTCGTCGCGTGAAGGCACGCCCCATTCCGTGTCGTGGTAATGCTCGTCGGCCGGTGTTCTCACCCAATTGCAGCGCTCGGTCATGTGCTTTCTCGTTGCCCGGGCGGTAGGCGCGGGCTGTGGTTGATCGCGGAAGCGCCGTGCCGGCATGCACCGCGTGGACTGCCGGCAAGGATAGCGGATCGGCGGCGAGCGGCAACTAGGCCGTTCGGTAGATTGGCGGGGCCGTGTTAAGCCGATAATCTCTCGGTCGGTTCACGAGATTCAAGCGATCGCGCGATCGCGCGTTCACCGTTGTTCAGCGATGCGGCTTCGCGCCGCGGGGTGGCAAGGCATGCAAGCAAGGCAATTTTTGATTGGCGTCGACGGCGGAGGCACGGGCACGCGCGTCGTGTTGGCGGACGCGCAGGGCGCCGAACTCGCGCAGGGCGCGGCTGGCGCATCGGGCCTCGCGCTCGGCGTCGAGCGCGCGTGGCTGGCGATCGAAACGGCGTGCGCGCAGGCCTTCGCATCGGCGGGACTGTCTTTCGACTGGGCGCATTGCGCGCTCGGCTGTGGGCTGGCCGGCGTCAACAACCGCGACTGGCTCGCTGCGTTCGTGGCGAGCGCGCCGAAGCTCGCCGCGCTGGACGTGCAAAGCGATGCCTATACGACGCTCGTCGGCGCGCACGGCGGCGCACCCGGCGTCATCGTAGCCGTCGGTACCGGCAGTATCGCGGCCGTGCTCGACACCGACGGCGCCTGCCGCGTCGCGGGCGGCTATGGCTTCCCCTCGGGCGACGAAGCGAGCGGCGCCTGGCTCGGCCTGCGCGCCGTGGTCCATGCCCAACGCTCGCTCGATGGCCGCGCCCGTCTCGACGCGTTTTCCGAAGCGCTGCTCGCGCACATCGGCGCGGCCGATCGCGACGCGCTCGTCGTATGGCTGTGCGAGGCGAACCAAACCGCTTATGCGGGTTTGGCGCCCGTGGTGCTCGCGCATCGGCAACACCCCGTGGCTTCGGCGCTGCTTGCGCAAGCAGGAGCGGACATCGCCCAACTCGTCGATGCGCTGGATGCGAGCGGTGCGTTGCCTGTCGCGCTGTGCGGGGGGCTGGCGGCCATGCTGGCCGAGTCCGTGCCGCCGCCGCACCGTGCTCGGCTGCGCCCGCCGCTGGCCGATTCGGCGCATGGCGCACTCGAATTGGCGCGCCGCGCCCATGCGCTCGCGCGGGCGGCCGCCGGTGAAGCGACTTAGAATAACGCTCGACACGCCGCGCTTTCCTCGTGCGCTCATTTCACTTCATTTCACTTCACCTCGCCTTGCCGTCCCCCATGTACAAGCTTGTCGCCACCGATCTCGACGGAACGCTGCTCAACAGCGATCATCAACTCGACCCGTTCACGGTAGCGACGGTACGCAGGCTCGATCAAGCCGGCGTCCAATTCGTCATCGCAACCGGCCGGCATTATTGCGACGTCGCGGGCATTCGCGATGTGCTGGGCATCCGCCCGTATCTCGTTACATCCAACGGCGCGCGCGTACACGCACCCGACGACACGATGGTCCATTCGCGCAATCTATCTCCCGATGTCGTGCGCCGGCTCGTGCAACCGGGCATCGTGGGCGCGCATGGCCGGGTCATCGTGAATCTTTTCGCCGACGACGCGTGGCTGATCGATCGCGATGCGCCCCAGCTGCTGGCGTTCCATCAGGATTCGGGCTTTCGCTATGAAGTGATCGATATGCGCGCGCACGATGGGGCCGATATCGCCAAAGCGCTTTATATCGGCGACCCTGCGGATTTGGCGCAAATCGCTGCACGCCTGGAGGATGAATTCGGCAATGCGCTTTATGTCACGTATTCGCTTCCCGATTGTTTGGAAGTGATGACATCGAACGTGTCGAAGGGGCGTGCGCTGCGATTCGTGCTCGATCGCCTAGGCGTGCATGCCGCGCATTGCGTCGCTTTCGGCGACAACATGAACGACATCGACTTGTTGGAAACGGCCGGCCACCCGTTCATGATGAACAATGCCAATCCGGATTTGCTGGCTCGGTTGCCTTTGGTGCCGCGGATCGGGAACAACTTCGAAGCCGGCGTTGCGCATCATCTGCGCAAATTGTTTTCTATCACGGACGAGTTGACGCCCTCGTAAGCGAAGCTCGAGGCTTCGCCTCGCCATCAAGATAGCTCCGGGGTTCGACGAGCGCGCGTTCGTGTGCGTCGATTTAGGAATACCCGTAGTCCGTATCGGTCCGCATGCGGACGCGACGACGGAAGCGGCGCCCGAGAAACGCGGGTAACCTCGCAGGCCGATTTCAGGTTAACGTTCGCAATTAAGCCGGCTTACCCGCCAGGCTGCATGGGTAGGATTCGTCCCATTACGGCGCCAACCATGTCGGTTATTGAGACTGTTATGCGGTATTACGTACGGTCGTAGCACTTTTAAGAATTATCATACAATTTCATTACGCTGGATCTCGGGTAAAGTCGCCATTGCCAGTCGCTTAACTTCCGACTAACCTCCGAGAAAACCTGTTTTCAATGAAGGGAGACCACGATGTCCCAATACGCAGAACTGAAGGCTCAGATCGCAAAGCTGCAGGAGCAAGCGGACGATGCTCGCCGCAAGGAAGTCTCCACCGTGATCGCGGAGATCAAACAAAAGATCGTCGAATTCGGGCTGAACGCTCATGACCTCGGCTTCGCGGAAGCCGCCCGTCGCGGCCGTCCGCCCAAGAAGGCGCCGCTGCCGCCGAAGTATCAAGATCCGAAGTCGGGCAACACCTGGAGCGGCCGCGGCAAGCCGCCGAAGTGGATCGTCGGCAAGAACCGCGATCGCTTTCTCATTGCACAGTAACGTCCGAGAATCGCGGACGCGAAGCGCGTCCGCTCGGCGCGCTTCAGTGTCTTGCGGCTCATCGTCTTAGGCCGAACCGCCTCGCTGCGCCGGGCGCGATAAAAAGCCGGCGCGTATCGCGCCGACAATGAGATTGACGTTTTTTAACGAATTATTTCGGCCGCCGCTCCAGGCTCGCATTACGTCCCTTCAGCGATTTGGCCGCGGCGGCGGCTATGCGTTTATTCGGGTTATCCCGCAGCAACGCTACGCAGTTTCGGTCGCCCGGCACGCTGCGCGAGCAGCGCTTCATAGCATTTCAGATAGTTGCGCGCCATCGTCTTCGCCGTGAAGCGGCGTTCGAATTGCGCACGAATTTCCTCGCGAGACAATTCGTTCAGACGCTCCAGCGCCGCCACCGCCCCTTGGATGTCCTCGACGATGTAGCCGGTCACCGCATGGTCGATCACCTCGGGCACGGAGCCTCGATTGAACGCGATGACGGGCGTGCCGCATGCCATCGCTTCGATCATGACGAGACCGAACGGCTCGCACCAATCGATCGGGAATAGCAGCGCTTTCGCGCGCGATAGGAATTCGGGCTTGCGCGCTTCATCGATCTCGCCCACGAACTCCACATGTGCCTGCGAGAGCAGCGGCTCGATTTCCTGTTTGAAGTAGTCGCGGTCGACTTTATCTATCTTCGCCGCGATCTTGAGCGGCATGCCGCTCATCGCGGCGATCTTGATGGCGGTGTCGACGCGCTTTTCCGGGCAAATTCGCCCGAGAAACGCCAGATACTCGGGCTCGCAATGCGGCTGCGGCGTCAATAGGCGCTCGGGCAAACCGTGATAGACCGTGTCGAGCCAACCCGCCTGAGGCAACGGCATGCGCTGCGACTGCGAGATCGAAACGACGTTCGCCCGAGAAAACGTATCGAATACCGGTTGCAGCTCGGGCAGATCCAGCCTGCCATGCAGTGTCGTCAAGGACGGTGCATCCGCATCGGCGAACAGCGAGAACGGCAGGTAATCGAGGTGGAAATGGAGCACGTCGAATTCACTGGCCAGGCGGCGCACTTTCTCGAGCAGCAGCATGTGCGGCGCGAGCGGATCGCGAATGGTCGGGTCCAGGCGCAGCGCGCGCGGCCAGGCCGCGTCGAGGGTGGCCGACGTGATCGAATCTCCGCTTGCGAACAGCGTGACGTCGTGTCCGAGCTCGACGAGCGCTTCGGTCAAATAAGACACGACGCGTTCGGTGCCTCCGTAAAATTTCGGCGGGACGGCTTCGTAAAGCGGCGCGATTTGAGCGATTCGCATGCATCAATCTCCTTTCGATAAGGCGGCCATCCGCAAGAGGCGTAGCTACGCCGGGCGGCACAAGGGTTCGCCGCCGATGACTTTCGCTTCAGGCTGCCATGCCATTATCAGGACCCAGGCGCATTGCCATGAGCGGGTTTTCAAACCCTTAATCCTTGTTACAGGGCGAAACAGCACGTGCTTACAACAGCGCCGAATTCCGGTAAGGAAACGTAAGCCGTTGCCGCCATGGGCTTTGTTGCGCCGTGATGACGGCGATTCCTATAATCCGAGCCATTCGCACGGATACGACGGAGGGTCGGGTAGCAGTTTTCGTGCCGCGCCCCCCACGAATTTGCCTAGGGGCGCTCGAACCCGCGCGGGTGTTGGATGTCAGAAAAATTCCTACACGCTTTCTAGACATTTCCGGCATGGACCGGAGGTGCTCTTCCTATTTCCACCCTTTTTACAATTCGACACAATTTGCCCAAGACAAGGAACGGGGCGGTTTTGCGCTTTACGCTGCATGCCGCCGAGCAAACGTTTCCGAAGGACCGACCGACACCGACCCGGGGGTATCATGAGCGCCACAAGCGAAATGCTCAGCGAGATCAAGGAAGTCAACCTCTCGTACTTGTTGCTTGCGCAGCGCCTGTTGCGGGAGGACAAAGCGATGGGCATGTTCCGCATGGGCATCAGCGATCGACTTGCCGATGTCCTGGCAAGCCTCTCGTTCGCGCAAACCGTGAAGCTCGCCGCATCGAATCAGCTTCTGTGCCGTTTCCGCTTCGACGACCACGCGATCCTTTCCTCGCTGGCCGATAAGGGCAAGGCCGGCTCGCTGGCCCAGACGCACTCGGCCATCCTGATGGCGAGTCAGCCCGTCGCGTCGATCAATTGACGCACACGAGACGCACTCGATCGGCGCGCCGGCCACACCCGGCGAATGCAGCCGACCACTCAATATCAAGTAAGCGGGGCACACGGCCGATATGGCAACCAAGAGCGTCGTGCTCGAAGTCAGGGAAATCACGCTGGCGATCGAACTGATCGAATTGGGCGCGCGCCTGCAATTGCTCGAAGCGGAAACGAGCTTGTCGCGCGACCGGCTCATCAAGCTATATAAGGAATTGAAAGGGGTTTCGCCGCCCAAGGGCATGCTGCCGTTCTCGACCGACTGGTTCATGACCTGGCAGCCGAACATTCATTCCTCCCTTTTTTACAACATTTACCGGTTCATGGCGGAACACGGCGGCTGCGAAAACATCCAGTCGATCGTCAAAAGCTACCGTCTTTACCTCGAGCACACGACGCTGAACGGCGACGAACCGCTTCTGAGCCTCACGCGCGCTTGGACGTTGGTGCGTTTTTTCGAATCGGGGATGCTGCAACTGACCGCTTGTACCCGGTGCCAGGGGCATTTCGTCGCGCATGCGCACGACCCCCAGCAAGGCTTCGTGTGCGGGCTGTGTCAGCCGCCGTCGCGGGCCGGCAAGACCAAGAAGTCCGCCGCGGCCAAGGCGGAACAAGCCGCCGCCGGCCTGCAGTCCGGCTTCGCGGAACTCGCCGCTTAGCAGCGACACCGGGCGCCGAGCCAGCCGCGTCTCTCCCCAAAATGGGGCAGATCGCTGGCCAGCCGCGTCCGAACGCGCGTCCCGCCGTCCGCCGTCCTGGTTAACACGGCGTGCCCGTCCCTCTTTTCCCCCCAAAGTTTTCGGCATGCCTGCCGTAAACCAGATTAACGACGGCCTCCCCGTCGATCTTGTGAGGATCCGGCAGTGCTGATTTTCGTTGGAACACTCGTAACCGTGTTGTCCGTCTTCGGCGGCTATGCGCTCGCGGGCGGCCATCTGGGCGCGCTCCTGCAGCCGGTTGAAGTGTTGATGATCGCCGGCGCGGGTGTCGGCGCATTCATCCTGGGCAACGGAATGAAGACGATTCGGGCGACCTTCCGCCTGCTGCCGACGCTGTTCAAGGGTTCGAAGTACACGAAGGACGTGTACATGGAGCTCATGGCATTGCTTTACGTTTTGCTTGCAAAGGCGCGTAAGGAAGGCACGCTCACGCTCGAGGCCGACATCGACGACCCCGAGAAGAGCCCGATTTTCACGCAGTACCCGAAGATCCTCGCGGATCACCACATCGTCGAATTCTTGACCGACTACCTGCGTTTAATGGTGGGCGGCAACATGAACGCATTCGAAATCGAAAGCCTCATGGACGAGGAAATCGAGACGCATCACGCCGAAGGCGAGGGCCCCGCGCACGCGCTGAGCCGAGTGGGCGACGCGATGCCGGCGTTCGGCATCGTCGCGGCCGTGATGGGCGTCGTCCACACGATGGCATCGGCCGACAAGCCGCCAGCCGTGCTTGGCGCGATGATCGCGCAGGCGCTCGTCGGGACGTTCCTCGGCATTTTGCTTTCGTACGGCCTCATCGGGCCCCTCGCGAGCCTGGCCGAACAGCGCGTGGCCGAGTCGACCAAGATGTTTCAGTGCATCAAGGTCACGATTCTCGCGAGCTTGAACGGATACGCACCCGCGATCGCCGTCGAATTCGGCCGCAAGGTGCTGTATTCGACCGAGCGCCCCTCGTTCGCCGAGCTCGAAGAGCACGTGCGTCGCGTCAAAGCGAAGTAAGCGGGACGACTCGGAGAGCGGGAGCAGCGCCACATGACCAAGGGTAAGGATAGGGCGATCGTCGTCAAGCGCGTGGCGCCCGCGAAGAAAGGGCACCACGGCGGTGCATGGAAGCTCGCCTACGCGGACTTCATGACCGCGATGATGGCGTTCTTCCTGTTGATGTGGCTGCTCAGCGCCGTGACGCCGGTTCAGCTCAAGGGCATCGCCGAGTACTTCAATCAGCCGCTGAAGGCGGCGCTGCTCGGTGGCGGCGATCGCAGCGCGCAGGAGTCCAGCATCATCAAGGGCGGCGGACGCGACATTTCGACCGATACCGACGGCGTTACGCGCCGCTCGGACGGCGCCTCGTACCAGGCGAACCATACGGCCGCGCGCGCCGACGATCAGGCGTTGAACGCGCTGCAGGGCGCGCTCGAACGCCGCGAACAAGCCCGGCTGCACGATCTGCAGGTCAAGCTGATGGCCGCGATCGAGGCGAACCCGGTACTGCGTCAGTACAAGCAGCAGATTCGCATCGATTCGACGCTCACGGGTTTGCGCATCGAGATCGTCGACACGCAGAAGCGGCCGATGTTCGCCACCGCGAGCGACGACGTGCAGCCGTACATGCGCGATATCTTGCGCGCGATCGGCCAGACGCTGAACGACGTGCCCAATCGCATCGTGGTGCAAGGCCATACCGATGCCGTGCCTTACGCGGGCGGCGGCAAGGGCTACAGCAACTGGGAATTGTCGGCCGATCGCGCCAATGCATCGCGGCGCGAGCTGATCGCGGGCGGGATGGACGAGAACAAGGTCATGCGCGTGCTGGGGCTTGCCTCGACGCAAAACTTGAACAAGGCCGACCCGCTCGATCCGGAGAATAGACGCATAAGCATCATCGTTCTCAACAAAAAGTCCGAGGACGCATTGATGCATGATGACTCGACGGCGACGACGCTGTCGGACGATGCGTCGGGCGCCGCGCCGCTCGCCGGCAAGATCGCACCGGCGCCGATGGCGATGCCCGCGCCGGCGGTAAGCGTGGGCGGACAAGCAGTCAATAAATGACGAGACGCGCGCGCAAGCGCGAACGCAGTGTGAGGCATTCATGATCAAACACATTCTGGCGATCGACGATTCGGTCGCGATGCGTGAAATCCTCGCGGCGACGCTGCGCACGGCCGGCTACGACGTGACCGTGGCGGCCGACGGCGACGAGGGGCTCGCGAGCGCTTTGGCGCGCACGTTCGACCTCGTGCTGACGGATCAGTACATGCCCAAGCGCAGCGGGCTCGATGTGATCGCTGCGCTGCGCGCGCAGCCGGCTTATGAGGCGACGCCGATTTTCGTGTTGACGACCGAAAACGGCGGCGCGTTCAAGGACGCGGCACGGGCGGCCGGCGCGACGGGATGGATCGAAAAGCCACTCGATCCGGACACGTTGACGGAACTCGTCGACGCGCTCAACGCGTGAGCCTGCGGCGGCGGACGGAAGAATCGAAGGCGCGACTTGCCGCATCGCCCCCTGCGGGGCGAGCGGCGCACGATGGGAAGGACAGGGCATAGGCGGCGCAACGGGCGCGAACGTTCGGTAAGACGAACCTTCACGCGGCGAGCGAAGCAAACGACTCTTAGCGGTGACGGAAGCATGACACTCGACATTACTCAGTTTTATCAGACGTTCTTCGACGAGGCGGACGAGCTGCTTGCCCAGATGGAGCAGCTGCTCCTGAACCTCAACGTCGGTACGCCCGATCCCGAGGATCTCGCGGCGATCTTCCGCGCGGCCCACTCGATCAAGGGCGGCGCGGCGACGTTCGGATTCACGGCGCTGACCGAAACGACGCACATTCTCGAATCGCTGCTCGATCGCGCGCGCAACAACGAATTGACGTTGCGCAAGGACATGATCGACACGTTCCTCGAGACGAAGGACGTGCTGGCCGACCAGCTGGCCGCCTACCGAGCGAGCGCCGAACCCGACGCCGCGGCCGCATCGGCCATTTGCGCGAAGCTCGAACGCCTGCATGCCGAGGCCAGCGGAGCGGCTGCGGAGCCCGCCGCTCCGGCGAGCGCTCCGGCGGCGATCGAGCCCGCTTCCGCCGCGAGCGCGGCGCCGGCCGAAGGCGGCACGCCCGAGCACGTGGTCGAGCAGGCCGTCGAGGCTGCCCACGGCTCCGGCGCGGCTGCTGCGTCGAGCGGCGGCGACACGAACAATGAAGGGCCTCACCTGAAAGTTACGCTACGGGGGGTGGGGGAGAAGGACCAGGATCTCCTGATCGAAGAATTGGGCAACCTGGGCAACATCGTCGGACAGGTGAAGAGCGGCGGCGATTTGATCGTGTACCTCGAGACCGACGTGCCGTCCGACGACATTACCGCCGTGTGCTGCTTCGTGATCGACGAAAGTCAGATCGCGATCGGCCGCGGCACGGCGCCGCCCACTGTCGAACCCGGCGCCGAGGTGCCGGCCGTCGGCGTGCCGCCGGCGAGCGCGCCGACGGCCCCGGCTGCGCCGGTTGCAAGCGCGGCGCCGGCGAGCGCGCCTGTACCGGCGGCGGAGCCGGCTACGGCCGTGGCGGCGCCTGCGCCCGCGCCCGCTGCGTCGTCGGCGCAGGCCGCGGACGACAAGAAGGCTCGGCCGGCGGCTGCCGCCGCATCGGCCGAAGGCAGCTCGATTCGGGTCGGCGTGGAGAAGGTCGATCAGCTGATCAACCTGGTGGGCGAGCTCGTCATCACGCAAGCCATGCTGGCGGAGACGACGAGCACGTTCGACCCGGCGCTGCACGATCGGCTGTTCAACGGCATGGCGCAGCTCGAGCGCAACGCGCGCGATCTGCAGGAAACGGTCATGTCCATCCGCATGATGCCGATGGATTACGTCTTCAGCCGCTTCCCGCGTCTCGTGCGCGATCTCGCGGCGAAGCTCGGCAAGGAAGTGGAGCTCGTCACCTTCGGTCAAGCGACCGAACTCGACAAGAGCCTGATCGAGCGCATCATCGATCCGCTGACGCACCTCGTGCGCAACAGCTTGGATCACGGCATCGAAACCGTCGAGGCGCGGCGCGCGGCGGGCAAGGACGGCGCGGGCCAGCTCGTGCTGTCGGCGGCTCACCACGGCGGCAACATCGTCATCGAAGTGTCCGACGACGGCGCGGGCCTGCGTCGCGACAAGATCCTCGCCAAGGCCATGAAGCAGGGCATGCAGGTGAGCGAATCGATGAGCGACGAGGAAGTCTGGAACCTCATCTTCATGCCGGGCTTCTCGACGGCGGAGCAGGTGACGGACGTCTCGGGCCGCGGCGTGGGCATGGACGTCGTCAAGCGCAACATCCAATCGATGGGCGGCCACGTCGAGATCACCTCGCACGCGGGCAAAGGCACGACGACGCGCATCGTCCTGCCGCTGACGCTGGCGATTCTCGACGGCATGTCGGTGAAGGTCGGCAACGAAATCTTCATCCTGCCGCTGAACTTCGTGATGGAGTCGCTGCAGCCGGTTGCCGAGGACATCTACACGGTGGCCAACGGCGAACGCGTGGTGCGCGTGCGTGGCGAATACCTGCCGCTCGTGCCGCTGCATGAAGTCTTCTCGGTGGACGGTGCGCGCACGGAGCCGACGCAAGGCATCGTGACGATCATGCAGACCGAGGGCCGGCGTTTCGCGATGCTCATCGACGAACTCGTCGGTCAGCAGCAGGTGGTCGTGAAGAACCTCGAAACGAATTACCGCAAGGTGCGCGGCATTTCGGCGGCGACGATCCTAGGCGACGGCAGCGTCGCCCTGATCGTGGACGTCGCGGCACTGAACCGTGAGAGCCGTGCGTCGCACGGCGCCATGAACTTTTCGTAATTCCCAACCGTTTGGGGGCTAACGTGGCAGAAGTCCAAACCAGCAACGCGAACGCGCTCGTCGCAGGCGGGCGCCGCGACGCGCAGCAAGCCGATGCGACCGGTCAGGAGTTCCTGATCTTCACGCTCGGCGCCGAAGAATACGGCATCGACATCCTCAAGGTGCAGGAGATCCGCGGCTACGACAGCGTGACGCGCATCGCCAATGCGCCCGAGTTCATCAAGGGCGTCATCAATCTGCGCGGCATCATCGTGCCGATCGTCGACATGCGGATCAAGTTCCACTTGGGCCGCGTCGAGTACGACCACCAGACGGTCGTCATCATCTTGAACGTTGCGCACCGCGTGGTCGGCATGGTCGTCGACGGCGTGTCGGACGTGCTGACGCTCACGGCGGACCAGATCATGCCCGCGCCGGAATTCGGCGCGACGCTGACCGCCGAATATCTGACGGGCCTCGGCACCGTCGAAGGTCGCATGCTGATCCTCATGGACATCGAAAAATTGATGGTCAGCAAGGAAATGGCGCTCATCGAAACGTTCGCCCAATAAGGCTGACGCTCGAGCGCTCGCAAACGGAGATTTACGATGTTGCAAAACTGGTCGATCCGCACGACGCTGACGGCTATCGGCGCCGTGCTCGTTGCCCTGACCGTTGCGGTCGGCGTGCTTGGGGTCACCGCGCTCTCGGGTGCGAGCCGCTCGCTGGATTCGCTCGCGCACGGCGACTTGCCGACGATCCACGCCCTGGACGAAGCGTCCAGCAACTTGCTGCGCTCGCGCATCGCGCTGGATCGGTTCCGTGCCTTGTCCGAGGCCGGCAATGCCGACGAAGCCAAGAAGGTGCTCGCCCGCGCACAGGAACTGCTCGCGATATCGAATCAAGCTTGGCAGACGTTCTCGAGCACGCCGCATGACGGCATCGATCAAGCGCTCCTCGACGAACTCAATGCGCGTCGCGCCACGTTGCTGCACGACGGCGTGGAGCCCGAATTCGCGGCCGCGCAGGCGGGCGATCTGGCGGCCTATCACGCGATCGCCGATACGAAGATCAGCCCGATGTTCGTCGATTTCGACAAAGTGGCGACGCGCGTGCTCAAGGGGCGGCAGGATCACGCCGAATCGGAGCGGAACAACGCCGCGGGCGTCACCGCACTCATGAGTTCGCTCATCATCGGGGTAACGGCGCTGGCAATCGTGCTGGTCGTGCTCATTCGCTTTGCACTGCGCGGACTCATCGTCCAGCCGATCAACGATGCGATCGAGCATTTCGAGCGCGTCGCGGACGGCGACCTGACGCGATCGGTGCGCACGGGCGGAACGAACGAAATCGGCCGTTTGTATGCGGGCATCGCCCGCATGCAGGGCGCCATGACGACGATGGTCAAGGCCGTGCACGCCGGCACCGAATCGATCGACGTGGGCGCGCGGGAAATCTCGATCGGCAACACCGATCTGTCGCAGCGCACCGAGGAACAAGCCGCGTCGCTGCAGCAAACGGCGACCAGCATGGGCCAACTGACCGGCACCGTGCGTCAAAACACCGAAAACGCGCGGCAGGCGAGCCAGCTGGCCGTGAATGCGTCGGATATCGCCGTGCGCGGCGGGGACGTCGTGAACCAGGTGGTCACGACGATGCAAGACATCGCGACGAGTTCGAACAAGGTCGTCGACATTATCGGCGTGATCGAAGGCATCGCGTTCCAAACCAACATCCTCGCGCTGAACGCGGCCGTCGAAGCGGCGCGGGCCGGCGAGCAAGGGCGCGGCTTCGCCGTGGTGGCGGGCGAAGTGCGCAGCCTCGCGCAGCGCAGCGCCGCGGCGGCCAAGGAAATCAAGGCGTTGATCGGCGATTCGGCGGACAAGGTGGCAAGCGGCTCCGAACTCGTGGGCCGTGCCGGCACGACGATGGATGAGATCGTGCAAGCCGTGCGCCGAGTGACCGACATCATGGGCGAGATCAGCGCGGCGTCCGAAGAGCAGTCGACAGGCATCGAAGGCGTGAATCGCGCACTGACGCAGATGGACGACGTCACGCAGCAGAACGCCGCGCTCGTGGAGCAGGCTGCCGCGGCCGCCGCATCGCTCGAAGAGCAGACGCGGCAGTTGAAGTCGGTGGTAGGTCAGTGGCGCATCGACGGCGCGCTCGCGCCAAGCGGTGCGGTCGCCCGCGGCGCGGCCAAGCCTGTCGCGTTCGCCAAACCGGGCAAGCCGGCTTCACAGCCGATCTCGCAGCAGACTTCACAGCCGGCACGCAAGCCGGCCGCGAAGGCGTCGCTGCCCTCGCCGGCGCCGCGTGCGGCATCCAAGCCGGCAGCCCCATCCGCGCCGGTGAGCGCGCCGCAGCTGGCGCATCCGCATCAGAGCGCCGAGGCGCCGAGCGAAGCGAGCGCATCGGCCTCGAAGGCGGCCGGCGCATCCGCCCCGAGCGTTGCTAAAGCATCGTCGAGCCGTGCGCGGCCCGCCCCCGCCGCCGCGAAGAGCGCGCCGAGGCCGGTGGTGAAACCGGCGGCGAGCGCAGGCCATACGCCCGTCGTTTCGGCCTCGAGCAGCAAGTCCGACGACGATTGGGAAACGTTTTAACACCGTGGCGCGCGTGAAGGCGCGCCGGAAGCAGGAAAGGCAGACGAGTATGTGGCGTTTCGGCACCCCGCCCGCGACCGGGCGACACATTGCGCCGCGCGGTCCCCGCGCGGGCGGGGCGGCCGCTAACGCATCGACACGGCTCGGCAACCACGAAGCGAGAGAAGCATCATGACGACAGCGCGCGCATTTGCCCGGGCCGAGCCCGGCGGCCTGGCCGACCGTTCCGACGAGCGGGCGGGTTTCGCCGATCGCGATTTCGAGTTCACGGCGGCCGATTTCGCCCGCATCCGCGAACTCATCCATCGGCGCGCGGGCATCTCGCTATCCGAGCACAAGCGCGACATGGCCTACAGCCGGCTCGCACGGCGCTTGCGTGCACGTGGTCTCGATAGCTTCCGCCGCTATCTGGATTTGCTCGAATCGGAGAACAGCTCCGACGAGTGGGAAGCGTTCACCAACGCGCTGACGACGAACCTCACCGCATTCTTCCGCGAATCGCACCACTTTCCGATCCTCGCCGAATTCGTCAAACGCCGTCAGCAACCCGTGTCGATCTGGTGCTCGGCCGCTTCCACGGGCGAAGAGCCTTACTCGATCGCCATGACCCTCATCGAGGCGCTCGGCGAATCGCAAGCGCGTCAAGCCACGGTGCTCGCCACCGATCTCGATACGCAAGTGCTCGCCAAGGCCGAAGCGGGCGTCTACTCGCTCGACCAGGTCAAGCAATTGAGCCCGGAGCGCCTGAAGCGCTTTTTCCTGAAGGGGACGGGGCCGCACGCGGGGCTCGTGAAGGTGCGCCCGGAAGTGCGCGCGATGATCCGCTTCGCGCAGCTGAATTTGACCGATGCCGACTACGGATTGCGTCAGCCGTTCGACGCGATCTTCTGCCGCAACGTGATGATCTACTTCGACAAGCCGACGCAGTCGCAGGTGCTGTCGCGTTTCGAGCCGCTCGTGAAGTCGGGCGGCTTGCTGTTCGCGGGGCACTCGGAGAATTTCACGTACGTCACGCAAGCGTTCCGTCTGCGCGGACAGACGGTGTACGAACTTACGCGCGACGCGCAGGCGGCCGGCCGAGGTCATGGCGGTTCACGCGCGTCGAGCGGCGTAGCAACACGGCAGGAGGTGGCTGTATGAGCGCCTTACCTATCGCAACGAACCTGTATTTCGACAATCACTTCGGCCGGCGCGGCGTCAAGCTGCTGCCCAACGAGTTCTATACGACGCGCGAGGACATGGTGCTCGTCACCGTGCTGGGCTCGTGCGTGGCTGCGTGCATTCACGACCGGACGGCCGGCATCGGCGGCATGAACCATTTCATGCTGCCCGACGACGGCGAGCAGCCGTCGCAGGCCGCCTCCGATTCGATGCGCTACGGCGCTTACGCGATGGAAGTGCTCATCAACGAGCTGATCAAGATGGGCGGCCGCCGCGAGCGTTTCGAAGCGAAGGTGTTCGGCGGCGCCGCCGTTCTGGCCGGCATGACGACAATCAATATCGGCGATCGCAACGCCGAATTCGTGCGCCGCTATCTGGGGCTCGAAAAGATCCGCATCGTGGCCGAGGATCTTCAAGGCGTCCACCCGCGCAAGGTCGCTTTCATGCCGGACACGGGCCAGGCCATGGTCAAGAAGCTGCGGCTGCAGCAAGAGCCGAACGTCGCCGAGCGCGAGCAAGCCCTCGCCAAGCAGGTGGCCGAGGCGCGGGCGGCGCGCCATGCGCGGGCGGCGCGCGAGCGCGGCCATGTGGAATTGTTCACGACGCGTGGCCAAGCAGCCCCGCACAAGCCGCAGATCGAACTCTTCGGCGCGCCTTCGGCCAAGTCCCGTATCGAGCTTTTCGGGGCCGGCGCGCGCGGCGCCAACCCGATCAACAGCGCCAAGACAGTAGAGGAGGCGTAGTACACCCGTGCAGAAAATCAAAGTTTTGTGTGTCGACGACTCGGCGCTGATTCGCAGTCTGATGACTGAAATCATCAACGGCCAGCCCGACATGACGGTCTGCGCGACGGCGCCGGACCCGCTCGTCGCGCGCGAGCTCATCAAGCAACACAACCCCGACGTCCTGACGCTCGATGTCGAAATGCCGCGCATGGACGGGCTCGACTTCCTCGAAAAGCTCATGCGTCTGCGGCCGATGCCGGTCGTGATGGTGTCGTCGCTGACCGAACGCGGCTCGGAAATCACGCTGCGCGCCCTCGAACTGGGCGCGGTCGATTTCGTCACGAAGCCGAAAGTCGGCATCCGCGACGGCATGCTCGACTACGCCGAAAGACTGGCGGACAAGATCCGCGCGGCGGCGCGCGCGCGCGTGCGGGCCCGCGCCGCCGCGCCGGCCGCGGCCGCCGGCGCCCATCCGGCCGGCAGCGCCGCGCCGATGCTGAACAATCCGCTCGTCAGTACGGAAAAGCTGATCATCATCGGCGCGTCCACGGGCGGCACCGAAGCGATCCGCGAGGTGCTGACGCCGCTGCCGCCCGATGCACCGGCTGTCATGATCGCGCAACATATGCCGCCTGGCTTCACGAAGTCGTTCGCGCAACGCCTGAACGGGCTGTGCCGGATCACCGTGAAAGAGGCCGAACACGGCGAGCGCGTGCTGCCGGGCCATGCGTACATCGCGCCGGGCCATGCCCATTTGTTGCTCGCGCGTAGCGGGGCGAACTACATTGCGCACTTGTCCGACGATCCGCCCGTGAACCGGCACCGGCCTTCGGTCGACGTGCTGTTTCGCTCGGCCGCCCAGCATGCCGGCAAGAACGCCGTCGGCGTGATTCTGACGGGCATGGGCCGCGACGGCGCGGCGGGACTGTTAGACATGAGAAATGCAGGCGCATACACTCTCGCGCAGGATGAGGCGAGCTGCATCGTTTTCGGCATGCCGCGCGAAGACATTGCGCTCGGCGGCGCCGACGAGGTCGCACCTTTATCGGAAATGAGCCGCAAAGTGATGGCACGACTCGCGGCGATGGGCGATCGAGTGCAGCGCGTCTGACCGGGGAAGCCCGGCTTCTTGCGCCGACCAATCAGGGTTAAAGGGAACGAAGATGGACAAAAGCATGAAAATTTTGGTAGTGGACGACTTTCCGACAATGCGCCGGATCGTCCGCAACCTGTTGAAGGAGCTCGGCTACGGGAACGTCGACGAGGCGGAAGACGGCGCCGCGGGCCTGTCGCGTCTGCAGAGCGGGGGCTTCGACTTCGTGATTTCGGACTGGAACATGCCGAACATGGACGGCCTGGAAATGCTCAAGCGCATCCGCGCCGACGCCTCGCTGTCGCATTTGCCGGTGCTGATGGTCACGGCGGAGTCGAAGAAGGAAAACATCATCGCGGCGGCGCAAGCCGGTGCGAGCGGCTACGTGGTGAAGCCGTTTACTGCCGCCACGCTCGACGAAAAGCTGACGAAGATTCTCGAGAAGATGCAGAAGACGGGGAGCTGAAGTGAACGAGGTCACCAATGAGAAATCGGATGGCGCCGAAAGCCCCGATTTGACGACCGACCGTATTCTTGCGCGCATCGGGGCGTTGACGAAAACGCTGCGTGAGTCCATGCGCGAACTCGGTCTCGACAAGCACGTCGAGCAAGCCGCCGAGGCGGTGCCCGACGCGCGCGACCGCCTGAAGTACGTCGCGAACATGACCGAGCAAGCCGCCGAGCGCGTGCTGACGGCCATCGACATCGCCAAGCCGCTGCAGGAGCAGCTGCAAACCGATGCCGCGGAACTCGACAGCCGTTGGGAACGCTGGTACGCCGCGCCGATCGAGCGCGAAGAGGTTCGCACGCTGATGACCGACACGCGCGCTTTCCTCGCACGCGTGCCCGATACGACGGCGGCCACGAACGAGAAGCTGCTCGAAATCATGCTGGCGCAGGACTTCCAAGATCTGACCGGCCAGGTCATCAAGAAGATCATGGATGTCGTCTACGTGATCGAGCAGCAGCTGCTCACGGTGCTGGTCGAGAACATCGCGCCGGAGCGGCGCGAACAGTTCGCGCAAACGGCGGCGGCCCTCGCGGCCGGACCCGCTAGCGCGACGGGCAGTCCCGAGCATCTGCTCAACGGGCCGCAGATCAATCCCGAAGGGAAAACCGATGTCGTGCAGGATCAGTCCGACGTCGACGATCTGCTGGCCAGTCTGGGCTTCTGACGTCTTTATGGGTTGTTTTCGATTTCGAAAGGCGGGCCGCCTCGCGCGGCGCCGCCTTTCGTCTTGTGCGCGGCGGGGCGACGCTCGGTCCATCTCCCGCATGCCGGACGCCGGCGCTAGCCGGCGTCGCTGGTTTTAAAAAAGATGGCACCGGCAACAAGCGCCGAGGGGCGCAATAAGAAACCATCATAAGAGGCTTGACAAGATGTCGAAGAGAACCAAGCGCGCCGTGGCATGCGCGGCGCTGAGCTATGGGGTGCTGGGCGTGGCCGCGCCCGCCCTGGCCGCCCTGGGCGGCACGCCGACCCCGCCGCCGGCGGGGGCCGTTTCCAGCAGCGTACTCACTTCCGTCGCTCACTTTGCTTCCGGGGCAAGCGGTTCATCGAGCGCCGCTCCCTACACCGTCACCCAAACGACCTTCGCGACCGGGACGACCGTGCGCGAGTACGTATCCGCGGCCGGCGCGGTGTTCGGCATCGCGTGGAGCGGGCCGACCATGCCTAATCTTTCGGTGCTGCTCGGCACGTATTTCACGCAGTTCGATAGCGCGCGTGTCGCGCTGCGCACGGAGCATCCTGGCCGCGGCCCGCTCGATCTCGAGTTGCCCGGCCTCGTCGTCCGTTCGGGCGGCCATATGGGCTCGTTCTCGGGGCAGGCCTACCTGCCGCAATCGCTGCCGGCCGGCGTCACCGCCGACGACATCCAATAACGCACGAGAGCGAGGAGAACCATGTTGCATATTCAAGGCAAATTGGTCCGAACGCTCGGCGCGTTCGGTTTGGCGGCGCTCGTCGCGATCGTCGCGGGTTGCGGCGGGGGCGGCGGATCGAGCAGCGCGTCGACGGGCAACGCAAGCACGAGCAGTACCGGTACAGGCGGCACGCTGGCCGCGGGCACGCCGGTGTCCACCACGCCCGCCGTCCTGGCGAGCAACCAAGTCGCTGTCGTCGTGGCATCGTCGACGACCAGCACCGCCCGTAACATTCCCCGCGTGAGCGTGACGGTATGCGCGCCCGGGACCGGCAACTGCCAGACGATCGACGACATCCAAGTCGATACCGGTTCGTGGGGCTTGCGGCTGATGAAGGATGCCGTGAACAGCACGGTCCTGAACGCACTGCCGGCTCAGACGGTGGGCGGCAACCCCGTCGCGGAATGCGCGGGCTTCGCGGACGGGAACTCGTGGGGATCGGTGCATTCTGCGGACCTGACGATCGGCGGCGAGACAGCGGGCAGCGTGCCCATCCAGATCATCGGCGATTTGTCGCAATCGGCTGCCGGCGGCGCCAGCAACAGCTGCCACAGCGGGACGTTGAACAACACGTCTTCGGCCATCGCCGCGCACGGCATTCTCGGCATCGGGACCGCCAAGTACGATTGCGGCTCGACGTGCGCGACCACCACGGTGAACAACGTCTACTACACCTGTACGACGAGCGGCGGTGTGACGAGCTGCACGGACTCGACCGTGCCGCTCGCGCAGCAAGTGATCAACCCGGTGCGACTGTTTGCGACGGATAACAACGGCGTGATCTTGAACATGCCGGCCGTGACGTCGGCGGGTTCGACGCGGGCATCCGGGTTCTTGACGTTCGGCCTCGGCACCCAATCGAACAATGTCGTGCCGACTTCCGGCATTCAGAAGCTGACGACGGACTACTTCGGCAATGTGCAACGCGCGTCGCTGAGCGGTACCAGCGTGAACAAGGCGTTCTTCGATACCGGCTCGAACGGACTGTTCTACTCGGAAGGGCTGACGTGGTGCCTGTTTGCTCGGGGCTTCTATTGCCCCTCGTCGACCTTGTCGAGGACGCCGTCGGTGACGGGCTTCAACGGCACGACGGCTTCCATCGCACTGTCCATCGGGAACGCGGAGACCTTGTTCGGCGACGGCGGGTACGCCTACAACAACGTAGCCGGCACGATGTCGGGCACGGTTTTCGATTTCGGCTTGCCCTTCTTCCTCGGCCGGACGGTTTATCTCAACTACGATCCGGCTGCCGGCGGCGTCGGCGGCGTCGCGAGTTCCGCGTTCGTCGCGTTTTGACCGCGAGCGCTCGAACCGTCCCTCGCTAGTCGCTAGCGGCGCGCTCGCCGCTGGAGAAAAGAAATAGCGAATCGCGAACGGCGCGGTTGTGGTGGCCCTTGCGGCTGCCGCAACCGCGCCGTCGTCGTTTCTGGGTCCGCTTACCTGTCTACCCGCATTCAAAGAAGAAGGACTACCGCTCCCGCGCGGATTCTTCGGCGGCTTCCCCGTTGTCCTACATGCCGATGCATCAGGCAGGCACGGCGCTTGCTGTCGCAACGCGCCTCATACGCGCTCGCCCGGATGTACTAAATTTCAGATGTAAGGTCGATCCGGCCGCTCGGCTCTATTTCGGATTCGGCTCGGCTGCGCGTAGAGAACCCACCTCAGGAGGAATCGATCCGATGTCGAATCGCCTTTTACGCGCCGCCGTTCCCGCGGCGCTCGTCCTTTGTGCGGTGGCCGGCGCGACCCAGCCCGCCCGGGCAGCGTTGGGCGGCAGTCCGATGCCTACTCCGTCCGACGCCACGACCACCACCCTCGCCCCAACCGCGCACGCGCAATCGAGCGCCATGGGCGCATCGGGTGCGGCCGCCGCTTCCTATACCGTCCGTTCCACTACCTATTCGAGCGGCACGCGCGTGCGCGAGTACGTCGGCGCCGACGGCAATGTGTTCGGCATCGCGTGGAACGGCCCACGTATGCCCGATTTACAGAACCTGCTCGGTAACTATTTTCCGCAATACGCCAGCGGTGTCCAAGCTTTGAAAGCGGTGCGCCCCGGCCGTGGGCCCGTCGCCGTCGAGCAAAGCGACCTCGTCGTCCATTCCGGCGGGCACATGGGCTCGTTCTTCGGGCAGGCTTGGCTGCCGAGCGCGTTGCCGGCCGGCACGACCGGCAACGAAATCAAGTGACCGGGCCATCACAGAGCGAAAGAACAGGGACAATCATGTTGCGCACTCACAGCAGACTCTTTGGAGCGCTCAAGGCGCTCGGCGTGGTGGCCGTCGCGACCGTGCTCGCGGCGTGCGGAGGCGGGGGCGGCGGCAGCGGTGGGGCTGGCGGCGGCAGCAGCGGTGGCGGCAGCGGTCCGCAGGCTGCCGCGAATCAAGCCGTCGTGACGGTCGGCCAGGGCGT
>DATJJH010000215.1:0-16871 GCA_035492395.1 Trinickia sp.
CCGAACAAATGCCCCGGCGCGAAGCTGATGCCTTCCGCCCGAGCCAGTTCGAACAACTTGCGCGTGCTGGGCCGTCGCCCATCGATTTCGGCCAGCTTCGCCCACAGCACGAAGCCTCCGGCCGGGTCCGTGATCTGCGTGCCGTCGGGAAAGTACCGCAACACGGCGTCGCGCAACGCATGCTGCTGGGTTTGCAGCGCCGCTTTCAAGCGCCGCAGGTGCAAAGCGTATCCACCCGTCGCCAGAAGTTCGGCCACAGCCGCTTGCTGCAATTCGGCCGTCGCCATGCTCGTCGTGTACTTGAGCGCCTTGACGCGCTCGGCGAAACGCCCCGCCGCGATCCATCCCAAGCGCAGGCCCGGGCACAAGCTCTTCGAAAAGCCGCCGCACAAAAGGACGTTGCCGTGCGTATCGTCGAATGCACGCACGGGCCGAGGCCGGGTATCGCCGAAGCAAAGATCGCCGAAGATGTCGTCTTCGATCAGCGGCACGTCCCGCTCGCGCAGCAGCGCGACAAGCGCGCGTTTGGCCGCGTCGTCCAGCACACTGCCGAGCGGATTGTTCCCGTTCGCGACCGTCACGACGGCCTTGATCGGCACGCCGCGATCCAGCGCTTGCCGCAACGCATCGAGATCCATACCGGAGCGTGCGCTGCTCGGAATCGGAAATATCGGCATCTCCAACGCCCGCAACATCTGTAGGAGTACGAAGTAAGTGGGCGACTCGACGGCGATCGTATCGCCGGGCCGAGCCACCGCCCGCAGCGCGAGATTGAGCGCTTCGACGCAGCCGTTCGTGACGACGAGTTCGTCGGGATCGAGTTCGCACGCGTACTGCATCGCCTGCCGTGCAATCTGGGCGCGCAGCGCCGGATAGCCCGCGCCGCGCACGTGCGATCCCACGAGATCCCGATGTTGATATGCGAGCCGGCGCAGCAGCACGCTGAAACGATCGACCGGATAGAGCGACGTCTCGGCCGCAGCCAGATCGAGCCGTACAGCAGCGCGCTCGCCCGCGATCGCCAAGTGGTCGCGCGCCTGCTCGTCGATCTCCGGCCCTGGCCGCGCCCAACGCTTCGCACCGATGCCCCTCGCGCCGCCCGCTTCCGCCGCACCGGCCGTGCTGCCCGAACCCGCCCCGCGCTTGCCGCGCCGCGCACGCTTGGCGACGAAATACCCGGAGCGCGGCCGCGCTTCGATATGCCCGCGCGTTTCGAGCCAGCGCAACGCCTGCAGCGCCGTCGTCAAGCTCACACCATGCTGCGCGGCCAGCGTGCGCACCGACGGCAAGCGGCTGCCCTCGGCCATCGCCGCCTGTTCGATCCCGTCCCACAGCCGCTGCGCCAACCGGCGGTAAAGCGGTGCGTCATCGTCGCCAAAATCCATGTCCGGCCAATATTGATGGAAAATCTGTTATGTAACAGATTCGGTCCTGTTGTGTATAGGGACAGCTTCGAGCGCATGCCATCATGGGCGCACTTTTGCGATACATGGATTCAAGCGTCAGCCACGGAGATCGAACATGGAAGCAGCAGCACTGAAATACGACTTTCGCAGCGATACGGTCACGCGTCCCAGCGCCGGCATGCGCGCGGCCATGGCCTCGGCGGAAGTCGGCGACGACGTTTTCGGCGACGATCCGACGATCAAGCGGCTGGAGGCGCGCGTGGCCGAACTCATCGGCAAGGAAGCCGGCATCTACGTGCCTTCGGGCACGCAGTCGAACCTGATCGCGCTGATGAATCATTGCGAGCGCGGCGACGAATACATCGTCGGCCAGCAAGCGCACTGCTATCGCTGGGAAGCCGGCGGCGCCGCCGTGCTCGGCAGCATCCAGCCGCAGCCGCTCGAGAACGCTCCCGACGGCACGATTCCGCTCGCATCCATCGAAGCCGCGATCAAGCCGGACGATCCCCACTTCGCCCGCACGCGGCTCTTCGCGCTCGAAAACACCATCGGCGGCAAGATCCTGCCCGCCGACTATGTCCAAGCCGCCACGGCGCTCGCCAAGCAGCACGCTCTCGCCTGCCATCTCGACGGCGCGAGACTCTTCAATGCAGCAGTCGCGCTCGGCGTGCCCGCGGCGCAACTCGCACAGCCGTTCGACACGGTGTCGATCTGCCTGTCGAAGGGGCTCGGCGCGCCGGTCGGCTCGGTGCTGGTGGGTTCGAAAGAGGCGATCGCCCGCGCGCGGCGCTTGCGCAAGATGCTCGGCGGCGGCATGCGCCAAGCCGGCATTTTGGCCGCGGCTGGCTTGTACGCGCTCGAGCACAACATCGAACGCCTCGCGCAGGATCATGCGAATGCGCGCACGCTGGCGCAAGGCTTGGCGAAACTGCCGGGCCTGACCGTCGGCATGCCCGACACGAACATCGTATTCGTCGACATCGATCCTTCGGTCGGGCCGGCCTTTGCGGCGCATCTGGCCGAGCATCGCATCGGTGTGGTGTCGATGTACGGATCCACGCGCCAGCGCTGGGTCACGCACCTCGATGTCGACGCACAGGCGATCGACGAAGCCTTGTCGCTCGCCGCGCAATTCTTGTCGCGATAAGACGGCGGCCGCTATCTAGTTGCGCGCACACCTTTCTCGCATAGCTTGCATACCAACACGCGGACCACACTCATGTACGCCGAAAACTTTTCCTTGAGCGAGTACCTCGCCCGCATCCGCTATAACGGCACGCCCACGCCCGATATCGGGACCGTTGCAAGCCTGATGCGGCACCAGCTGTTCACTGTGCCGTTCGAAAACCTGGACGTTCAGGCGGGCAAAATCGTCTCGCTCGTGCCCGAGGACATCGTCGACAAGCTGGTGCGCCGCAAGCGCGGCGGGTATTGCTACGAAGTCAATGGTCTCTTCGCCATGGCGCTGGAAGCGCTCGGCATCCCCTATCGCTTCGCCGCTGCGCGGCCGATGATCTACCCCGCGCGCCGCCCGCGCACACACATGGTGCTCATCGTCACGGTCGACGGCGACGAGTGGCTCTGCGACTTGGGTTTCGGCAGCTTCGGCATTCGAGCGCCGATGCGTCTTTCTGCGCTCGACGTCGAGATTCGCCAAGACGACGACAGCTACATGCTGAGCCCGATCGACAATGGGTTTTATTTGCTGCAGGCCAAGATCGACGGGGCGTGGGCGAATCAGTATGCCTTCGACTTGTCTTATCAAGAGTGGGTCGACTTCGCCCCGGCGAATCACTTGAATTCGACGCATCCCGATTCGATCTTCGTACAAAAGACGATCGCGATGGTGATGAACGAGGCCGGTCGCAAGATCTTGGCCGGCGACAGCTTCAAAATCGTCGCGCATGGGCGAACCGAGAAGCGTACGATCGCGTGGGAAGAGACGGTCGGCATTCTCGCGCACGAATTCGGGCTGACGATGCCGCCTCGCGTATGACAACGGCCCCGGCTGTCACAAACGGCCGGGGTGCTTCGTCTAAGGGCCGTTGAGGACATTTACGCGCTTGCTTTCAGCCCGATATGACTACGATTCCTAATACAGCCGGCTCGGCGGCCGAACCCGACCCGTTCGACGCGCTGCGGCCGCGCCTGTTCTCCATCGCCTACCGCATGCTCGGTACGCGCGCCGATGCGGAAGACCTGGTGCAGGACGCGTGGCTACGGTGGCGGCAAAACACCGACCAAGCCGCCGTTCAATCGCCCGAGGCTTGGCTCGTGACGGTCGCGACGCGCCTGGCCATCGACCGGTTGCGCGCCCTGAAGGTGGAGCGCGAAGCGTACGTCGGCTGGTGGCTGCCCGAGCCGCTCGTCGAAAGCGAGCGAACGCCCGAAGCCGCGGCGGAGCTGGCCAGCGAATTGTCGATGGCGTTGCTGTGGGTGCTCGAACGGCTTTCCGCGGAAGAGCGCGCCGCCTTCCTGCTGCGGCAGGTCTTCGATCACGGCTACGATGAAATCGCCTCGTTGCTCGGGAAAACCGAAGCCGCGTGCCGGCAAATGGTGCATCGCGCCTCGGAGCGCGTGCAGCAAACGCGCGCACGGTTCGATGTGCCGCGTGACGCCCACCGGCGCGTCGTCGAGAAATTCATCCGCGCCGCGCAATCGTGCGATCGCGACGCGATTCAAGCGCTGTTGTCCGAGCATGTCGAACTCGTCGGCGACGGCGGCGGCAAAGTGCCCTCGCTGTCCAAAGTGCTGCACGGCGCGTTTCGCATCGCCAACCTCTTTTGGGTCTCGGGGCGGCGCTGGGGCCCGCACGCCGTCTACCAACACGCACTCATCAACGGCGAACCCGGCCTGCTGCGCTACGTCGACGGCAAGCTCGAATCGGCAATGGCGATCGCGACCGATGGCGAGCAGATCGTCGGCATCTACGCCGTGCGCAATCCCGACAAGCTCACGCACGTTCCGCAATCGCTCTATTGCTAGCTAGCTATTGCCGGCAAATAATCCTGTCACAGACGCGAGCAACGCCACGTCTTGGGAGCATGGACGCCGCATGGGGCGGCGCTCCGCTCCCAACCGAAAGGCACCGTATGACGCTCACCGCTCGTCTGAACTATTCGCAGCTCGCGCCCACCGCATTTCGTAACCTCTACCAACTTTCGGCGGGGCTGCGCCGCGATCTGCTCGGCCATCGCCTCGTCGATCTCGTCTTCCTACGCGTGTCGCAGATCAACGGATGCGCCTACTGCATCGACATGCACTGGCGCGATCTGATCAAGATGGACACCGATCCGCGCCACGTGAACGCCGTGGCCGGCTGGCGCGAAGCGCCGTTCTTCGACGAGCGCGAGCGCGCGGCCCTCGAATGGGCCGAACTCGTGACCGGCGTGCCGCACGCCGATCCGCACGACGAAGCGTTCGCACGTCTGCGCAAACAGTTTACCGACGAGGAAATCGCCGAACTCGGGTTCGTCATCGTCACGATCACGGCCTGGAATCTGCTCAACGCGAGCTTCCGCAATCCGGTGCCCGAGAACGCTTGATCGGACACCTTACTTTTCTATTACAATCTCGGGCATTCGCAACCAGCGCCGCGCCGCCATGCGCCGAGGCCGCCGCCCCCATGCAGTCGCAACGTCTTCCCGAACTCGATTTTTTTCGCGGCATCGCGCTGCTCGTGATCGTCGTCGATCATGTCGGCGGCAGCATTCTGTCGCGGTTCACGTTGCACACCTATGCGTTCAACGACGCAGCCGAGGTGTTCGTGTTTCTGGGCGGCTACGCCACGGCCACCGCCTATGCCTCGCTCGCCGCCCGGCACGGCGTGCGCACAGCCAGACAGCGCTTCGTACAGCGCGCGGGCCTGCTCTATCGGGCCTTTTTGCTGACAGCGGCGCTTATGCTGGTGCTGAGCGCCGCCTTGGGCGCGCTTCGACTGGACGCGCCGAACCTCGCTTCGGCCGATCTGCAGGATTTCGTCGATGCTCCGTTGCGCACCGTCATCGACGTCGCATCGTTTCAGCGTCAGCCGTACTTGGCTTCGATTTTGCCGATGTACGTGGCCTTCGCCCTCGCGACGCCGATCGTCGTGCCGCTCGCCCAACGCACACCGTGGCGGGTCTTGATCGGCAGCACGGCGATGTGGGGCGTTGCGAGCCTCGCCGCGCGCTGGCTGCCGTCGGCCGATCAGACGCCGTGGGATTTCAATCCGCTCGCCTGGCAGTTGATATTCGTGCTCGGCGTGCTCGTGCGCTGTCAGCCGATTTACCAGCGTGTGCAAACTTGGCGGGCGGCGAAAGCCGTCAGCGTCGCCGCATTGACCCTCGTTATCGGCCTCGGCTGGGCCAAGCTTTCCGGCGTGGGCGGGCTGGGCGGCTATGCGGACAAGCCCAACCTCGATGGGCTGCGTGTCGCCAATTTTCTCGCGATGTCGTGGCTCGCCGCCGATCTGACGCGGCAGGGCTGGATCGGCCAGCTCGCGCGCCGGCTTCGCTGGATCGGCGAAGTCGGGCGCGACGGACTCGCGTCGTTCATTGCAGGCGCTGCAATCTCGCTCGTCATCGATTCGGTGCTTTACGCCACGACCGACGGCCTGCTGCACGTTCCACTAGGGCTTGCGGCCGATGCCGTCGCGATCGGCGCGCTATTTGCCGTGACGCTTGCCCGCCGCCGTCGAGCAAGCTATCGTGCGGCAGCGGTCACGGCTTGAACGAAGGCGCCGCCCAGCGAACGCACACACGCAAAGACGTCAAAACGCACGCCGACACGCCGTCATGCGACACCTTTTCGCGGCCTTGTTCGCCCTATCCTGCAGCGCGTTTTGCGCGAACGCGCTGGCCGGCGCCGTGCAAACGCATACGTTCGCGTCCGCCACCCTCAAGCGTCCTTGGCAGTACACCGTCTACCTGCCGGATGGCTACGGGTCGAACAATGCGCGCTATCCCGTCGTGTATCTGCTGCACGGCAACGGGGGCGCCGCGAGCGATTGGATTACCCTGGGCAACCTGCAAACGACCGTCGACAGCTTGATTGCTCGACATCAGCTCGCGCCGGTCGTCATCGTCATGCCGGAAGGCGCGACCGATTGGTATGTCGACAGAAAAGAGCCGATCGAATCCGCGTTCTTCGACGATCTGATTCCGCACGTGGAATCCCACTACGGCGTCGATGCGCGTCGCGAAGCCCGCGTGATCGGCGGCGTGTCGATGGGCGGCTTCGGGGCATTGCGGTATGCGCTGACGCGGCCCGAGCGCTTCTGCGCGGCGCTGCTGCTCAGCCCGGCCATCTATGCCGACGTCCCGCCTGCCGCATCCGCGGCGCGCCGCGTCGGCGTATTCGGTGCGTCCCGGTTCGATCCCGAGGTCTGGCACGCCCTCAATTATCCGGCGCTTTGGCGCGATTACCTGCACCAACGCGCGCGCGTAACGATGTTCATCGGCGCAGGCAGCGACGACCATCCGATCGTAGGCGACGCTTCGTTGTTGTACGAACGCTTGCGCCAGGCCGGCAACCCAGCCACGCTGAGCCTTGTCTCCGGCGGCCACACATGGGACGTCTGGCGCACTCTGCTGGGACCGGGCCTGGTTTCCGCGCTCGCCTGCGCGCGGCAGTGAGCGGCCCTTCACCGTCCGGGTGTCGAGTTCGATTGCCTTCCGTCACCGCAGCGCCTCACGCCACAGCAGCGTCAGCACCGTCATCAGCGCCGGGCCGATGAAAAGCCCGACGAGACCGAATGTCTCCGCACCGCCCAGAATGCCGAAAAGGACAAGCAGAAACGGCAGCCTCGTCGTGCTGCCGATGAGCCCGGGGCGCACGAAATGCTCGGCGACGAACACGACCACGCTGCCGGTCGCCAGCACCCCGATGGCGCCGACCGTCTGGCCGTGCACGAACAGCCAGAGCGCCGCCGCGCCGAACGCGATCGGTGCGCAAAACGGCAGCATCGCCGCAATGGCCGTCACGAGACCGAGTTCGGCCGCGTGCGGCAAGCTCGCCGCGACATACGAAACGCCGATGAGCACCCCTTCGCCCAGCCCGACGACGACGAGCCCCGTCACCGTCGCGCGCACGGCGGCCGCCATTCGCATGGCGAGGTGCGTGCCGTCCGCGCCGAACACGCGACGAACGGCTTTGAGCGCCTGCTCGGCCAGCTTCGGCCCGGAACGCAGCAAGACGAACAACGTGAGCAGCATGAAACCGAAATGCACGACGCCGTGCAATGCGACCGAGCCGAAGTGGCGGCCGGCCGTCGCGACATGGCCGCCGCGCAACGCCTCGATCGCGGGAGACCCCTCGAGCGGACGCGCCAGATTCGCCTGCCACCACTGCGCGATCTGGCTGCCGTACGGCAATTGCTCGACGAATGCGGGCATGGGCAGGCCGTTTTGCTCGATGTCCTTGACCCAGTGGATCAGTTGATGGGCCTCGTGCAGGACTTGCGAAAAAATCAGCACGACCGGCAGGACGACGAATAGCCCGACCACAGTCGTCAAGAGCAGTGCGACCGCGCTCGCGCGCGTCGCACTCTGCCGGGGCATGGTCAAGCGCTGCAGGAGAGGCCACACGACGATCGCTATCACGAGCGCCCACACGATGGAGGGAATGAACGACCGAATGATCCACAACGCAAGCGCGAAGAGCACGGCGTACAACGCCAGCGTCGCGATGCGCTGGTTGCGCTTTCCGTCGGAGGAGTTGTTTCCGGCTAGCGGAGAATTGGGCATGTCGATCGCCTTTGCTACGGTGTGTCGATCGTCGACATCTTATCGAAGATGTCGACGACGACCCTGCGCGATCGTCGCATCATTGACTTGACGAACGACTTTGCGAACAATTTCCGTCACTTCGCGACCGACAGTCCCTCTTTGCATCGGAGCATCCATGCGCCTTCGTCTCACCACGTCAACGAACGAGCCCCGCGCCGTGGAACGCCGCACGCTTGTCGCCGCACCCGTCCTGGCGCTCGCACTCGCTTGCCTGCTGGCCGCGAGCGCGAGCGCCCGCGCCGACGACGATAGCGACGACGACACGGCCGCTGTGCCGCATGTCGCCGCGCAGGCGGCGCCCGCGGTCAGCGCCACGCCCGCCACCGCGGCCGCGCGCGCGCCTGGCGCTGCCTTGCCCGCGCCGCGCGAGGCGTCGACTGCCACCGAGCACGTATTGAGCCTGCACGGCCGCCGATTCGACTATCGCGCCACGGCAGGCAATTTGCTGCTGCGCGACGACAAGGGCCAGCCCGAGGCCAGCATGTTCTACGTGGCCTACACGCACAAAGCCGAGCGCGGCGCGCCCCGGCCCGTCACGTTTCTGTTCAACGGCGGCCCGGGCGCGGCGAGCGTCTTTTTGCTGATGGGCTCGGTGGGCCCGAAGCGCGTGCACACGTTGAGCCCCACGGCCACGCCGCCCGCGCCGTATCAGCTCGCCGACAATCCCGACACCTTGCTCGACAAGAGCGATCTCGTCTTCATCGACGCCGTGGGCACGGGCTTCTCCAAGCTCGTCGGCCATGGAACCGGCAAACGCTTCTGGAGCGTCGACGGCGACCTTGACGCCTTTACCCGGTTCATCGACAGGTATTTGAGCGTGAACAACCGCTGGAATTCGCCTAAGTTCTTGATCGGCGAATCGTACGGCACGACGCGCGCGGCGATGCTGGCCTATCGGCTCGGGCAGCACAACATTTCGCTGAACGGCGTGGCGCTGCTGTCATCCGTGCTGAACTCGAACATGCATGCGCCCGGATTCGATCTCATGTACGTGCGGTACTTGCCGTCGTATGCGGCCGCGGCCTGGTACCACGACAAGCTCGGCCCTTCCAAGCCAGCCGATCTACCCGCCTTCCTAGACGAAGTACGCGCATTCGCCGCGGGCCCCTACGCCGCCGCGCTCGCCAAGGGCGATGCGCTGCCCGACAACGAACGCGATGCAATCGCCGCGCAGATTGCCCGGTACACAGGCCTCGACGCCCAATACGTGATCGGCGCGCGGCTGCGCGTCTCGCCATCGCACTTTCGCAAGCAGCTCCTGCTCGCGCAAACCCGCAGCGTGGGGCGCTACGACAGCCGCTTCGAGGGGATCGAATACGATCAGGATTCATCCAGCCCGGACTACGATGCGTCGGAGAAGTACATTACGAGCGCCTTCGACGCCGCGTTTCATCAGCATCTAGCCGAAGACCTTCATTACGCGAACGCGAGCGAGGGCGCCTACCGCGTGTTCAACGAGCACGTGCTCGGCGCCTGGGAGTGGAAGCATCATGCCTGGTGGGGGGAGACGTTGAACGCACCCTATGCGGCGGCCGACCTGGCCGAAGCGATGCGGCAGAACCCGCATCTGCTCGTCCTATCGGCGAACGGCTACTTCGACCTCGCCACGCCGTTTTTCGCGACCGAATACGACCTCTCTCACATGGGGCTCGAGCCCGCGCTGCGCAAAAACCTGCGGGTGACGTACTACAGCACGGGCCATATGATCTACCTCGACGACAGCGCGCTGCACGCGCTCAAGGCCGATTTGGCGGCATTTTACGACGACGCGACTCGCCGCTGAACGGTCATTTTAAACAAGATCCGCTTCGTTCATCGCCGGCGCGAAAACCGATTCACATAAAAATAAAACACGCGCCACGCGATGATTTACACTATAGCTCGAAATACGCTCGACGAATATCGCATATAGCCATATAAAAAATGCGTAGCGCACCATACCCTTATTAAAATCAATCGACCGCACGCCCGAAACCCTACGGCCTGCCCAAGAATCAGCCGCCAAGCCGGACAGACCATCATATCCACTACCACACCTAACAGCTATGCGGCCGCATTTTTGGCCTGCTAGTTTAATCATGCTCAATAAATCATTGAGCATTTTTATTCATATCCAATCAATCAAATCGATGGCTCGAGACGGCAACATAATATTAATCCGTTGACTCCCCCGCTATTCCGCGGATACGGCGTCTCTTGGCGTTGCATTCCTAGGAGGTCAAATTGAAGTCGACATTCAAATCGAAGGGATCGGTATCGCGACTATGCAAAACGGCGGCATGGGCGGCGCCGCTCGTCGTCGCCGCGCTGCCCGTGCACGCGGCCAGTGCACCGACGACATGGGTCAGTACAGAAACGAGGGCGTTTCTCACGTCCGACCAGCTGAGAACGTTCGGCGCGGCGCCCGAAGCGCAAGTCGCCGCGGGGCAAACCGCGCGCGTCGTCGTCAGTCTGCGCGTGCGCGACATGAAAAAGCTCGAGGCGCTAGGCCGCGCCGTCAACGAGCGAGGCAATGCGCAGTACCGCCACTTCCTGACGCCCGAACGATTTCTCTCGGAGTTCGCGCCAACGAAGCAGCAAGTGGACGAAGTCGTCGCGCACCTGCGTCGGAGCGGGTTCGTCAACATTCGCGTCTCGAAGAATCGCCTCTTGATCTCGGCGGACGGCACGGCCGGTACCGTTAAAACGGCGTTCAACACACCGCTCGTGCAATTTCACAAGGGCAACCGCGCGGTCTTCGCCAATTCGGGGCCGGCCGAAGTGCCGGAAGCGCTCGGCGGCACCGTGCTGTCGGTGCTCGGGCTGCAGAACGTGACGCGCGCCCACACGATGGCCGTCAAGGGGCCGCGCACGCAGCCGAAGCCCTATGCGACGGGAACCGTGACGGGCCACTATCCGCTCGAATTCGGGGCGATCTACAGTGCGAGCAGCCTTCCGACCGCCGCGCAAACAGCGGTCGGCGTCATCACGATCGGCGGCGCGAGCCAGGCCACCCAAGACTTGAACCAATTCACCGACGCCAATGGACTCGCGCAGGTGAATGTCGCCGCCGTGCCGACAGGAGACCCGAACGGCGATTACAGCGACGATCAAGAAGGCCAAGGCGAGTGGGATTTGGACAGCCAGGACATCGTCGGCGCCGCCGGCGGCGCCGTGAGCCAGTTGATCTTCTACGAAGCGGACATGGCCGCATCGGGCAACACGGGTTTGACGCAAGCGTTCAATCAGGCCGTCACCGACAACACGGCGAAGGTCATCAACGTGTCGCTCGGCTGGTGCGAAACCGACGCGCAGGCCGACGGGACGGTCGCCGCCGAGGACCAGATCTTCGCGGCCGCCGTGGCGCAGGGGCAAACGTTCTCGGTCTCCTCGGGCGATGAGGGCGTCTACGAGTGCAACTACCGCGGATATCCCGATGGCCGCACCTACTCGATTTCGTGGCCGGCATCGTCGCCGAACGTCATCGCAGTAGGCGGCACGACCCTCTACACGTCGAGCGGCAAATGGGCTGGGGAGACGGTCTGGAACGAAGGGCTCGACGGCAACGGCAAGCTGTGGGCGTCGACCGGCGGGATCAGCGTAGTCGAGCCGCTTCCGTCTTGGCAAAGCGCGCTGACAGTGAGCCCCAAGCCCACCGGGCGTGCCGTACCGGACATCTCGTTCGACGCGGCGCAAGGCTCGGGAGCCCTTGTCTACAACTACGGCGAGATCCAGCAGATCGGCGGCACGAGCCTGTCGTCGCCGATCTTCGTCGGGTTGTGGGCCCGGCTGCAAACGGCTCACTCGAACTCGCTGGGCTTTCCCGCATCGAGCATCTACGGTGCGGTCAAATCGACGCCTTCGCTGGTGCACGACGTGACCTCGGGCAACAACGGTTACAGCGGCTACGGCTACAAAGCCGCGACGGGCTGGGACTATCCCACGGGCTGGGGCAGCTTCATCACGTCGAACCTGGCGACCTATGTAAAAAGCCACCCGTTCGCGCAGTGACGGACTTGCCGCGACGCCCGGCATCGAGGTTGCCGGCAATCGGCGCCCCATGACGCCCGAGTAAGCGGTTCGGGGTAAGCGGCGCAGTCGGCCGCCCGCCGGTCCGGCCCATTTGCCGGATCGGCCTTTTTCGTTGCGAGCGCAACAAACCGGGTGCTGGTTCGTAGGCATATCCTCGAGACTCGGCGCATAATCGCTGCTTTGCGTCCGTGCCCGCGATACGTCGTTGCAGCGCCGCTCCTTCATGCCGCTTGCCATCAAAGCCTTCATCGCCCCGCTGATCGTGGCCTGCGCCATGTTCATGGAGAGTGTCGACGCCAACATCATCGTCACGGCGTTGCCTGCGATGGCTCGCGACTTCGGCAGCGACCCGGTCGCGCTGAAGGTAGCGATCACGAGCTACGTCGTCGGCCTCGGCGTGTTCATTCCGATCTGCGGCTGGCTGGCCGATCGATTCGGTGCGCGTACCGTCTTTCGCACGGCTATCGGCATCTTCGTCGCCGGGTCGGTGCTGTGCGCCGCCTCCCGTTCGCTTCACGTCTTCACGCTCGCGCGCTTTTTGCAAGGCATCGGCGGCGCAATGATGGTGCCCGTCGGGCGCATCATCATCTTTCGCGCCGTGCCCAAGACCGAGTTCGTGCGCGCCATGAACTACTTGAGCCTGCCCGCCATGTTCGCACCGGCCGCGGCGCCGCTGCTCGGCGGCTTCATCACGACGTACCTGCATTGGCGGCTGATCTTTTTCATCAACGTGCCCGTCGGCATACTCGGCGTCTACTTGACGAACCGCCACATCGTCAACACGCACGAACCCCATCCGGGGCCGCTCGACTGGTTCGGCTTCCTGCTCTCGGCCATCGGCGGCTCGCTCGTCATGCTCGGCTTGTCGCTGATCGGCAGCGCACTCGTCTCCGATCGCACGGCCTATGAGATGTCCGTCACGGGCATGCTGCTTCTTGCGTTCTATGTGCTCTACGCCCAGCGAGCGGCGCGGCCCGTGCTCGAGTTGCGGCTGCTCAAGGTGCCCACCTTCCGGGCAAGCGTGCTGGGCGGCTCGATGTTCCGAATCGGTTTAGGCGCCGTGCCATTTCTGTTGCCGCTCGCGCTGCAGGAAGGGCTCGGCATGTCGGCCTTTCAATCTGGCGCGATCACTTGCGCCTCGGCGTTCGGCAGCATGTTCATGCGTTCGCTGACTTCGTCGGTGCTGCGCACGTTCGGCTTTCGCACCGTGCTCATCTACAACGCGGTGTTTTCCGGCATCGCGATCGCCGCCTATGGCGCGTTCTTTCCGGGCACGCCGATCTGGGTCATCTGGCTTGTCGTGCTGTTCGGCGGGTTCTTCCCGGCGTTGCAGTTCACGAGCTTGAATTCGATGATCTACGCAGAAATCGCCAGCCAGGACGTGGGCCGAGCGACAAGCCTAGGCAGCGTCATCCAGCAGATGTCGCTGGGCCTGGGCGTGACGGTGGGCGGGATCGTGCTGCAAATCGCCCGCTCGCTGCACGGTCATACGCACGCGATGTGGTCGGACTTCTGGCCGTCGTTTCTCGTGGTCGGCCTATTCTCGCTGGGTTCCATTCCGATCACGCGCAAGCTCGCGCCCGATGCCGGCGACGAGATCGCCCGCGGGACGCGCGGATAGTCACGCCCCTTTTACCATCGGCTTGCGCTCACGCCGCGATCTTCTCGGTTACATCCAGGCCTGCGTAGCCGCGCACCGATTCGACGACGATCGCCGCGAGCTGGTCGACGAGCGGCGTCGCCGCGCTCGATGCGCGCAACAGCGTCAGCCCGAGCGCGGGCAATACGGGCAAGCCGTACGCTTTCGGATCGAGCGTGCGCACGGCCGGCGGCAAACCGTACGGCGTGCGCACCGTCATCCCGAGCCCGGCCGCCGCCGCGGCCCAGAGGCCGGCTAGGCTGGGGCTCGTCAGCACGACGCGCCAGGCCACGCCCGCGCGATCGAGCGCATCGGTCGCAAGCGAGCATAGCGTGCAGGCGCCGTCGAACAGCACGAGCGGCAGCGGCTCGCCCGACTCGGGGGTCCATTGCAACGCGTCCGATCCGATCCAATGCAACGCGGGCTTGGCCACTTCGACGCTCGAGCCGGCCGCCTGCCGCGTGCGCAGCGACAGTGCGCGGTCGTCCCAAACGAGCGCAAGGTCCAGTTCGCCCGCATCGAGGCGTCCCACCAACTCGGCGTTGCGCGCGACGCGCGCTTCGATGCGCACCTTGGGATGCGCCCGCGCAAACCGGCCCAATACACCCGGCAGCAGCGACTCTCCGAAGTCTTCCTGCAAGCCTAGCCGCACCCAGCCCTCGAGATCCGTGCCGCGCGCAGCAGCGATCGCCTCGTCGTTGAGTTCGACGAGCCGCCGCGCGTAGCGAAGCATGACCTCGCCCGCTTCCGTCAAACCTAGGCCGCGCCCCGCCTTGCGAAAGAGCGGTGCGCCCACCTGCTCCTCGAGCTTCCGAATTTGCGCGCTGACGGCCGACGTCGAACGCCCGACCCGATCCGCCGCCTTGGCGAAACTGCCTAGATCAACGCCGATCACGAAGCTGCGCAGCGCCGCTACGTCGAAGTTCGCTTGACTCATCGTCACCCTCAACCGTCCTGTTTTTTCGAACGATTCGTTAAAAATTATCCGATTTTTCGGACGATCATAAGATGGGACACTGCCTTCCGTCAATTGCATCACCTACAGCAATGCCATCAATTCCGTCGAACGAGGCGGACAGGAAGGGAGTCGAGAATGGATACGCAATACCTCATGAAGCCCAGGACGGCGGGCAAGGCGTTCGGCGCGTCGCATCGATGGAAGGTGCTTGGCGTGGGCGTCGCGGCCAACGCGGGGTTTTCGGCGGTGGCGGCGGGCATTCCCACCACGGCGGTGTGGATGCGCACCGGATACCATTTGGACAATGCGCAGCTGGGCCTCGCGCTCGGCGCAACGGGGCTTGGCATCGCCCTATCGGAGTTACCCTGGGGCGTCGCGACCGACAAGCTCGGCGATCGGCCCGTGCTTGTCGCGGGTTTGGCCGGGACGGCGCTCGCGCTGTTGACGATGGCGCTTTGGCTCGCGCCGTCGGCCGCGTCGATCCCCCCGCTGCGGCTGCTGGCGCTCGCGATGGCGTGCGTCGGTTTGCTCGGCGGCAGCGTCAACGGTTCGAGCGGGCGCGCCATCATGAGCTGGTTCAAGGAGGGCGAGCGCGGCGTTGCCATGAGCATTCGCCAAACGGCGGTGCCGCTTGGCGGGGGGATTGGCGCGTCACTGCTGCCGTGGCTTGCCTCCACGCACGGATTCGCCGCCGTGTTCAGCGCCCTCGCGTTGATGTGCGCGGCGCCGGCCGTGTTCGCGCTGCGCTGGCTCCACGAGCCGCCGCATGCCGTCGCCGCGGCCAAGCGAGGCGATGTTCCTCGTCGCAGCCCGCTGTCCGACATACAAATATGGCGCGTGGCGCTCGGCATCGGCGTGCTGTGCGTGCCCCAGTTCGCGATCCTGACCTTCGCAACCGTGTTTCTGCACGACTTCGGCCGGCTCGGCTTGGCCGGAATCAGTACCGCAATGGCCTCGATTCAGGTCGGAGCGATGGTCATGCGGGTCTGGAGCGGACGCTATACCGACCGCCACGGCAACCGGCGCGCCTACATGCGAGGCTCGACCCTTGTGGCCGCCGCCTCGTTCGGTGTCCTGACCGCGCTCGTGGCCCTCGGTCACGCCGTTCCCGTGGCGGCGCTCGTCGCGACGATCGTACTCGCGGGCATTTGCGTGTCGGCCTGGCACGGCGTCGCGTACGCGGAACTGGCCACGCTGGCCGGGCCCGCGCGCGCGGGGACGGCGCTCGGCATGGCCAATACGATCGTGTACGTGGGCCTGTTCGTCGTGCCGTTCATGCTGCCTCATCTGCTCGCGGCCAGTTCGTGGGCTGTCGTTTGGCTCGCGGCCGGTCTCGTGGCGCTCGTCGTTCACCCGCTCTTTCCGCGGCCCGTTCGGTAACGCGGCCGAACAGCGACGCGCGGCCGCCCCGAGGGGCGGCCGTCTTCATTTCATGCGCGCGCGCAAATGCGAACACGGCCCGATCGATGTACGCTGCCGCATTCGACAAAAACGACAGCATCGCGAGACCCACCGATGATCACGATTGACCTCGCCGCCGCCCGCACGCTTCACTTGGCGGCACAAGGGCTGCTGACGCCGCCGCGGCGCAAGGCGAACAAGGACGACGTGCTGAACGCCATCCGCCGCATGGCGCAGTTGCAGATCGATACTATTCACGTCGTGGCGCGCAGCCCTTACTTCGTCGTCTTCAGCAGAATCGGCCCGTACGCGCCGCAATGGCTCGACGAACATCTCGCGGAAGGACGGCTTTTCGAATACTGGTCGCACGAAGCGTGTTTCGTGCCGATCGAGGACTACGGCCTCATGCGTCACCGCATGCTCGACCCAAGCAAGATGGGCTGGAAATACGCGGCCGAGTGGCACAAACGTCACGCCAAGGACATCGACCGTCTGCTCGCGCATGTCCGCGAGAACGGCCCCGTCCGTGCAGCGGATTTCGCGCGGGTATCCGGACGCGGCAACGGCTGGTGGGATTGGAAACCGGAAAAACGCCACCTGGAAGTGTTGTTCACGCTCGGGCATTTGATGGTGGCGGAGCGGCGCAATTTTCATCGCGTCTACGACGTGGCGGAGCGCGTCTTGCCTAG
>DATJJH010000216.1:0-13020 GCA_035492395.1 Trinickia sp.
CTTCGGGCGATACCCGTTGAAGGCGGGCCGATGCAGGGCGACCCCTGCGGAACGTTCGCGCTCGACGGCTTCGGCGCCCGCTCGAACCGCGGGCAAGCTGGCGCGCATGGCGCGGCTATGGAACCCTGTTGGGCGGGCAGGCCGCCGTAAGGCGTCCGGGCCGAGCGCGCAGCGAGCGCAACCGCGGCGCGGCCCCCACCAAGCGGCAGAGATGGCCGGTAGGCGAGGGACTTACTCCTCGTCGCTGGTTTCGTCCTGCGCATGGTCACGCTGTTTGCGCGAGTATTGGCTCCACGCGCGCAGCCCCGCCCAAGCCGCGGCGCCGAGCGCCCCCCACTTGAGCAGCGGCTTCGCGCCCGCGGCTACCGTAGCCCGCAAGGGCTTGGTCAAGACGAGCGACGCGAGCGAACTGACGAGCGGGTGACTGAAAACCCATTCGGCGATTGATCCGTCGGCCCGGCGTCCTGCGCCCTTGCCGCGCGAACGACCCAGCCCGAACCCCGGGACGAGCAGCTTGAGCCAGCTTAGGTTCGCGAACTTTCGGTGCAGGTCGGCACGCGCCTGCACGAACTCGGCGCGCTCGACTTCCGCGCGCAGCAGCAGCAACTCCTTGCGGACCGCGCGCATCTGCGGGGTGCTCGGATCGCGCACCGGGGAATGTCTGCGGTGCGTCGAGTTTGGCGAGGTGGTTTGGCTCATGGGGGCGAAAGGTGAGTCGTCCAAAAGGCCGAGGATCGGGGCGGCATGGTTGTGCGAGCCGTGGCCGGGGATTCACGGAGCACGGTCAAGGTTCGCGAAACATCTCGCGATCCTTTTCGAACTCGTGCAGCGTGGCTTCGAAGACGATCGGCGCGGCATGCAAGCCGCTGCGCGCGCGCAGCGCGCAGATGAGGGCGCCGAGGCCGTAGAAGCCCGTGATGCCGGCCAATACTTGCCATCGGTAGCTGTCCCAGAACGCAACGGCAATGAGCGCGGTGAGGCTGATCAACGCCATCATCGCGAACATCACGGCCACCAGCCCGAGGAAGATGACCGCGATGATGCGCTCGCGCTCCTCGGCAAGCTCGATGCCGATCAGTTCGAGACGCGAGTGGAGCAAGGCGAAGACCGACGCGATCATGCGGCGCAGCGGTCCTTGGCCGGCATGCGGCGAATGGGTATCGTTTGGCATGGGATGGCGAGTAAGCGTGCAATGAGACAGCCGGCCGGACAGGCGTCGAGGGCAGCGCCCGCAGCGCATGCCGCTCGCCGCCGGCCCTGCCCGGCGAAAGCCCGCGATGAGATCGGCCGCGGGCCGCCCTTCGCGCGAGCGCGCTTACTTGCGGTTGATCAGCAAGCCGACGAGCACGCCGACGCCGGCCGCGATGCCGATGGCTGTCCACGGGCGCTCATGGACGTAGTCGTCGGTGGCGCGCGCGGCCTTCTTGCCTTTCTCGACGACGACCACTTGCACATCCGCGGCTTTTTCCTTCGCTTGCTTCAGGCGGCCGAGCGCCGTTTCGCGCAGCTCGGAGGCGCGCTCGCCTGTCGCGCTCGCGGCTTGTTTCAGCAGATCTTCGGCGTCCGCGAGGACGGTTCTGATATCGGACATCAATCTCTCCTTGTTGACTTCTGACATGAGTGCCCCCTTTGTCACTTCCACGCATCGTATCAAAGATAGGTCGAATGGCGGCGCACCGCGGTATGGTTCGGGCGCTGCACGAAACATTCCCGACCATAGGGCATAGCATGCGCGCGGGGCTGCGCCAGATGATGATGTGGGTCAAACGGCGCGAGCGCGGTCCAAGCGGGGGCTCGAGAGAGCAAGGAGAGGGCGGGGAGGAGCGAGGACGAAGCGGGGCAAAATACGACGCGCCGATGCGAAATTACAACGAGCGCGCTGCCCGCTACGGGCGGCGCGTTCATGACTCGCTCTCGTCAGAAGAATGCCTGGATGCCGGTTTGAGCGCGGCCGAGGATGAGCGCGTGGATGTCGTGCGTGCCCTCGTACGTGTTCACGACTTCCAGATTGACGAGGTGACGGGCGACGCCGAACTCGTCGGAGATCCCATTGCCGCCCAGCATGTCGCGCGCGAGGCGGGCGATGTCGAGCGCCTTGCCGCACGAGTTGCGCTTCATGATCGACGTGATCTCGGTTGCCGCCGTGCCTTCGTCCTTCATGCGGCCCAGACGCAGCACGCCTTGCAGGCCAAGCGTGATTTCGGTCTGCATGTCGGCCAGCTTCTTTTGGATCAGTTGGTTCGCCGCTAGGGGTCGGCCGAATTGCTTGCGGTCAAGCACGTATTGGCGCGCCGTATGCCAGCACGATTCGGCCGCGCCGAGCGCGCCCCAGGCGATGCCGTAGCGGGCCGAGTTCAAACAGGTGAACGGACCGCGCAAGCCGCCCACGTTCGGCAGCATGTTTTCCTGCGGGACGAACACTTCGTCGAGGACGATCTCGCCCGTGATCGATGCGCGCAGGCCCACCTTGCCGTGGATCTCGGGCGCGGAAAGACCCTTCCAGCCTTTTTCGAGGATGAAGCCGCGAATCGTGTCCGCGCCGTCTTCCGCGAGCTTCGCCCAGACGACGAAGACGTCGGCGATGGGCGAATTCGTGATCCACATCTTCGCGCCCGACAGCGAGTAGCCGCCGTCAACCTTGCGCGCCCGCGTCGCCATGCTGCCCGGATCGGAGCCGTGATTGGGCTCGGTCAGGCCGAAGCAGCCGATCCATTCGCCGGTCGCGAGCTTGGGCAGGTATTTCGCCTTTTGTGCGTCGGAGCCGAATTCGAAGATCGGCACCATCACGAGGGACGACTGCACGGACATCATCGACCGGTAGCCCGAATCCACCCGCTCGACTTCGCGCGCGATCAGCCCGTAGCTGACGTAGTTGAGCCCCGGGCCGCCGTACGTGTCGGGAATCGTCGGGCCGAGCAGGCCCAGCTCGCCCATTTCACGGAAGATCTCGATATCGGTGCGCTCGTGGCGGAACGCCTCGGTGACGCGCGGCAGCAGCTTGTCCTGCGCGTAGGCGTGCGCGGCATCGCGCACCATCCGTTCGTCTTCGGTCAACTGCTGATCGAGCAGCAGCGGATCGTCCCATTGAAAGCGGGCGGCGTCGGCCATCGTGATCTCCTTTCGATGCTGGACTAAAGCTTGACTTAAGTTCCGCTGTGCGGAACAATGTTTTGCAAATCAACTCCGATCGAGTTTATCACCCGCCGATGGTTGCATCCACTGCCGTTTCTTCCGCCAGCCCGTCCTCCGACGACGCGCTGCTTCCCGAAGGCGTCGACGAGCGCAAGTTCGTCGTCGCGCTCGCCCGCGGGCTGGAGCTGCTGCGTGCATTTCGTCCGGGCGATACGCTGCTCGGCAACCGCGACTTCGTCGCGCGCACGGGTCTGCCGAAGGCGACCGTCAACCGTCTCGCCTATACGCTGACCGTTCTCGGGTACTTGCGATTCGACGAAGTGCTCGGCAAGTACGCGCTGGACGCGGGCGTGCTTTCGCTCGGCTTTGGCCTATTGGCCGGCACGGACACGCTCGAGCTTGCGCGGCCGCACATGCGCGCGCTTGCGCGCGAGGTCGGCGCGGCCGTTTCGTTAGGCTGCAGGGATGGGCTCGACATGATCTACCTGGAGACGATTCGCAGCGAGACGGCGCTGACGCTCGGCCTCGCCTCGGGCTCCAGATTGTCGATGCTGACGAGTTCGATGGGCCGAGCCTACCTGGCCGTTCTAAGCGAAGCGGAGCGCGAGGCGGTGATCGCCGAGCTCATGCAAGCGGCGACCAAGGGCCGCGGGGGCATTGCGATGCCGGCGACGGGGGCGGAGGAAACGAGGCGGGCGTTGGCCGCCGCGCGCCGCGAAATCGCCGAGTTCGCCGAAGAAGGCTGCTGCTTCTCGTTTCGAGATTGGCACGAGGATGTCAATGCGGTGGCTGTGCCGTTTCGCGACCCGCGCGACGGCCGATGGCTTGTGCTCAGCTGCAGCGGGCCGGCTTCATCGATGGGGGAAGCGGTGTTTCGCGAGCGCATCGCGCCGCGGTTGCGCGCACTGGCGCGCCGGCTAGGACAATCGCGTTAATTCACGCGTGAGCAGGCTTTGGGCTCGAACAGCGGGCCCTGCACGAAGCGCGCGCCGAACTGCTGCAGCGAATCGAACTGCGCCTCGTTGGAGACGCGATCGAAGATCAGCGGTATGCCGATCCGATTGGCGTAGCTGATCAGCGGCTTGGCCATGGCGTCGCGCAGCACGGCCCCGCCGTCGATCTTGATGAAATCGAGCCGCGCCATATCCGATACCGACAGAATGTGCCCCGCATTGGGCAGATTGCCCGCCACCTTGAACCCGTAGCGCTGATAGCTGTTCGCGAGATAGCCGAGAAACGTGCGATGCGCGACGGCCGCGCTCGGCAATTCGATGATCACGCGGGCCGGGCTCAAGCCGAACCCGAGCAGCACCGACGAAAAATGCTGTCCGTGATCGTACTTGACGCTTTTGAGCAGCCGCTCGTGTACGCGTAGAAACAGCATGCCGTGACGCTGCGCGCCGAAGAAATTGATCGCATGCAGCGTGCGCGCGAGCCGATCGAGCGTGACGAGTTCGGGATCGTCGGTCACCGTCTCGAACGGGTCGAAGAGCGCCCCGTCGGCGCGTTCGGTCAGCGCTTGGAAGCCCAGCTCGTCGCCGAAACGATCCGCCCGCTCGGGCGAGGACCACAGCGTTTGAATCCCGTTCATGCTGACATCGAAGATCGGCTGGTACGCGCTTTCCAGCCGTACGCCGCGAAAACGCGCGTAGGCGCAACCCTCGCGCTCGTCGAGCGACACGTGCTCGCGCAGGGAAGGGTTGTCGGCGGCTCGCGCAACGAGCGCGGGTATGGTGGGCGGAATCATTGGGAAGAAAAAGGCACGCAGCGGCCATGTTAGCAGGCTGCGCGTCGTCGGCATCAGCCAAATACTTATATCGACATACACGCGCGTTCTTCCATCGGGGTTTACGTTGATTTAACAATGCGAAATCCGTTTTACTATTCGTAAATTCCGATGCGGCGGATCGCCGCGCGACTTCGCCGCCAGCCCACGACCGTGACCATGCCTATGTCCATGACTTCGCACACGCGCGCCGCGCACCTGCGCACCGAGGTGCGGCTCAGCGATCCGGACGGTTTCTACGAAGCGCTGATCGAGATGCATCGCGACCTTTCCGAGGCGGCGAGCGAGCTCGTCAACGCGAAGCTGATCCTGCTGCTCGCGAACCACATCGGCGATTTGACGGTGCTGCGCGAGGCGATGGCGCTCGCTAGGCAGGACGTGCCCACGTTGGGGGGCGCGGCGCCGCCGGAAGCGGCTGCGGCGGCGCCTTCGCCCGATATTTCTTCACCCGTCATACAAAAGAAGGAGACCTGACCGATGAGTACAGCGCCGGCCCAAGCCGACACCCTCGAAGTCGAGCGCGTGCTGGACGGCACGCATCACCCCGCCTTTCATTTCATGCTGCTTGCGTTGACCGCGCTCGCGCTCGTCATCGACGGGTTCGACGCGCAAGCCATGGGCTACGTCGCGCCGAGCGTGATCGCGGAGTGGCACGTGTCGAAGGCGGCCCTCGGTCCCGTGTTCAGCGCCAGCCTGTTCGGCATGCTGCTCGGCGCGCTCGGGCTGTCGGTGCTGGCCGATCGCGTCGGCCGCCGGCCCGTGTTGATCGGCTCAACGCTCGCGTTCGCCGCGCTCATGCTCGCGACGCCGCTCGTCGCGTCGATCTCCGCGCTCATCGCGGTGCGTTTTCTGACCGGCCTCGGGCTCGGCTGCATCATGCCGAATGCGATGGCGCTCGTCGGCGAGTTCTCGCCGCAGGCGCATCGCGTCAAACGCATGATGCTGATTTCGTGCGGCTTCACGGTCGGCGCGGCGCTCGGCGGCTTCGTCAGCGCCGCGTTGATTCCCGCGTACGGCTGGCGCGCGGTGTTCTATGTGGGCGGCGCGGTGCCGCTTGCGCTCGGCGTCGCGATGGTGTTCGCGCTGCCCGAATCGTTGCAGTTCCTCGTGCTCAAGGGGCGCGTGGCGCGCGCCAAGGCATGGCTTGCGACGTTCGACCCGACGCTTGCCATAGGGCCGGGCACGCGCCTTGTCGTGCGCGAGCGCAACGACGGCGGGGCACCCGTCGCCGAATTGTTCCGCGCGGGGCGCACGCCCGTGACGCTGCTGCTGTGGGCGATCAGCTTCATGAATCTGATCGATCTGTATTTTCTGTCCAACTGGCTGCCGACCGTCATGCGCGCGGCCGGCTATACGCCGGGCACCGCGGTGCTCGTGGGCACGACGCTACAAACGGGAGGCGTCATCGGCACGCTCATGCTGGGCTGGTTCATCGAACGCTACGGTTTCGTGCGCGTGCTGTTCGCGTCGTTTGCCTGCGCCGCCGTGTTCGTCGGTTTCATCGGCACGGTCGCGCACGTGCTGCCGTGGTTGCTCGTCGCGGTGTTCGCGGGCGGCTTTTGCGTCGTCGGCGGGCAGCCCGCGGTCAACGCGCTGGCCGGCCAGTACTACCCCACCGCCTTGCGCTCGACCGGCATCGGCTGGAGTCTCGGCATCGGCCGCGTCGGTTCGGTGATCGGACCGCTCGTGGGCGGGCAACTGATCGCACTGCAATGGTCGGACGCCGCGCTGTTCCATGCGGCGGCTGCGCCGGTGCTGTGCTCGGCCTTGTTCGTGATCGTGCTGGCCGGCGTGACGCGCGGTCGCGGCGCACGCTCGCCGGCCGCCGTCTGATGCGCGAGGCGGCAAGACGCGGCCCGGCTTCACCGTTTTATCGTTTGTTCGGAGAACACCATCATGCAGGACGTCTCTCGCCGCGATGCATCGCCCGGCTATCAGTCGGGCTTCGCGAACGAATTCGCTACCGAGGCGTTGCCCGGCGCGTTGCCTGTCGGCCGCAATTCGCCGCAGCGTGCGCCCTACGGGCTCTACGCGGAACAACTGTCCGGCACGGCCTTCACGGCGCCGCGCGCGCATAACCGCCGTACTTGGCTTTATCGCATTCGGCCCGCGGCTGTTCATCGGCCGTTCGAGCCCTTCCAGCCGCACGCCGGCGCGGCCCAGCCCCGGCTCATGGCCAACTTTGCGGAAACGCCGCCCACGCCGCCCAATCAGTTGCGCTGGGATCCGCTGCCGATGCCGGAGGCGCCGACCGATTTCATCGAAGGCCTCGTCACGATGGCGGGGACCGGTTCGGCCGAAGCGATGTCGGGCTGCGCGATTCACCTGTATGCGGCGAACCGGTCGATGCAAGACCGCTTCTTCTACGACAGCGACGGCGAACTGCTCATCGTGCCGCAAGAAGGGCGTTTGCAGATTGCGACGGAGATGGGCGTGCTCGATCTCGAGCCGTTCGAAATCGCGGTCGTGCCGCGCGGCGTTCGCTTTGCGGTGACGCTCGTCGACGGCCGCGCGCGCGGCTATGTCTGCGAGAATTTCGGCGCGCTGCTGCGCCTGCCCGACCTGGGCCCGATCGGCTCGAACGGTCTCGCCAATCCGCGCGATTTCCAGACACCGTGCGCGGCCTACGAAGACCGCGAAGGCGCGTTCGAACTCGTGACCAAACTCAATGGCCGGCTCTGGCGCGCCGACATCGGCCATTCGCCGTTCGACGTCGTCGCATGGCACGGCAACTACGCGCCGTACAAATACGATCTGCGCCGCTTCAACACGATCGGCACGATCAGCTACGACCATCCGGACCCGTCGATTTTCCTGGTGCTGCAGGCGCAAAGCGATACGCCGGGCGTCGATACGATCGATTTCGTCATCTTCCCGCCGCGCTGGCTGACCGGCGAGGATACGTTCCGCCCGCCTTGGTTTCATCGCAACGTCGCGAGCGAATTCATGGGGCTCGTCCATGGCGTCTACGACGCCAAGGCGGAAGGTTTCCTACCCGGTGGCGCAAGCCTGCACAACTGCATGTCGGGCCACGGGCCCGACGCCGATACATTCGAGAAGGCTTCGGCGAGCGACACATCGAAGCCGCAAAAGGTGGGCGACACGCTCGCGTTCATGTTCGAGACGCGCACGCTGCTCAAGCCCACGCAATTCGCGCTCGACAGCGCGCAGCTCCAGGCCGACTACTTCGAGTGCTGGCAAGGGCTGAAGAAGCATTTCAACCCGGAGCAACGATGACCACGGCAAGCGATCTCTCGGCTCAATCGACGCAAGCGGCTCGACTCGCGGCCACGCGCGATCCGGCCAAGCGGAGCTGGCTCGCGGCGGCCAACGACGCGGCCTGCGATTTTTCGATCCAAAATCTGCCGTTCGGCGTCTTCAGCGATCCGCGCAACGACGCGCCGCGCGCCGGGGTGGCGATCGGCGACGCGATCGTCGATTTGGCCGCGCTGCAAGCGGCCGGGCTACTGTCGGTCGCCGGCGACCCGGACGTCTTCGCACGTCCCGCATTGAATGCGTTCATCGCGCTCGGCCGCGATGAATGGCGCAGCGTGCGCGTGCAGTTGAGCGCGCTGCTCGACGCCGGGTGCGCCACGCTGCGCGACGATGCAGCGCTGCGCGCGCGCGTGCTCGTGCCGATGCGCGATGCGACCATGCATCTGCCTGTCGACATTCCGGGCTACACCGATTTTTATTCGTCGAAGGAGCATGCGACGAATGTCGGTTCGATGTTCCGCGACCCGAAGAACGCGTTGCTGCCGAACTGGTCCGAGATGCCAATCGGCTACAACGGCCGCGCGTCGTCCGTGGTCGTCACCGGCACCCCCGTGCGCCGGCCGATGGGGCAGTTGAAGTTGCCCGACGCCGAGCGACCGATATACGGCGCCTGTCGCAAGCTCGACATCGAGCTCGAGACGGGTTTCATCATCGGGCGCGGCAATGCGCTCGGTGAACCGATCGCCTGCGACGAAGCGCAAGACCATATCTTCGGCATGGTGCTGCTCAACGATTGGAGCGCGCGCGATATCCAGCAATGGGAATATGTGCCGCTTGGCCCATTCAACGCGAAGACCTTCGCGACGACGATCTCCGCGTGGGTCGTGACGCTCGACGCGCTCGAACCGTTCCGGGTCTCGCAGCCCGAGCAATCGCCCGAGCCGCTGGACTACTTGCGGGATGAGGGACGGCACGCATTCGATATTTCGCTCGAAGTGACGTTAAGGCCCGAGGGCGTCGATAAGCCGACTACGATCTGCCGCACCAATTTCAAGTACATGTACTGGACGATGGCGCAGCAGCTCGCGCACCACACGGTATCGGGCTGCAATACGCGCGTGGGCGATTTGATGGGTTCGGGCACGATCAGCGGGCCGACGCCCGATTCGTTCGGCTCGCTGCTCGAACTCACCTGGAACGGCGCACGCCCCCTCTCGATCGAGGGCGACGGCACGCGCACGTTCATCGTGGACGGCGACGAACTCGCGCTGGCGGGCTGGTGCCAAGGCGCGGGTTACCGTGTCGGGTTCGGTGCGTGCGTCGGCGAGATCTTGCCTGCTAAAGGGGCTAAAGGGGACGCGTGAAGGCGGCGAGCAATCGGGCGGCACGCGAGCGGCGGTGCGCGCTATGAATCGTCCTCGTTAGGACCGGCGATCGTGTCTCCGTGCCGGCCCGCGCCTGCGGCGAACCGGGCCGCGCCCGCGAGGCCTTCGTCGAATAGGGCCCGGTAACCGTCGGCGCCTTCTCGGCGCAGCGCCTCGGCCAGGTCGGTCTGCAGGCTGTTTTCGATCGCGGAGCGGCGGTCGGCAAGCAGCGCGGCCTGCGGGAACGCGGCCAGTTGGGCGGCCAACGCTTCGGCCGCTTCGCGCGCCGCGCCTTTGGGCACGACTCGGTTGGCGAGGCCGATCGCAAGCGCTTCGTGTGCGTCGATCGGCCGCCCCGTCAAAATCAAATCGAGCGCACGAGAGAGCCCGATCAATCTCGGCAGCCTGATCGTGCCGCCATCGATCAGCGGCACGCCGAACCGCCGGCAAAATACGCCGAGCACGGCATCTTCCTCTACGACGCGCATATCGCAAAAGGCTGCGAGTTCGAGGCCGCCCGCGACGGCATGGCCCGCGATCGCGGCCACGACCGGCTTCGAGAGCATCATGCGCGTCGGCCCCATCGGACCCGGGCCGCTGCCGTCGGCGCGTACGGCGTTGCGGCGCCGCTCGTCGCTCATCGCCGTCAAGTCGGCGCCCGCGCAAAACGTGCCGCCCTCGCCGAACAGCACGCCGGCGCGCCAGCCGGGTTCGGCCTCGAAACGCTCGAAGGCGGCCGCGAGCGCGGTGGCGGTTGGGCCGTCGACGGCGTTCTTGCATTGGGGCCGATCGAGCACGATTGTTGCGACGTTCTCTTCGCGCGTCTCGATCCGAACGTGCGGGCCGAAGGTTTCAGACATCGCGGCTCCCTCTTTCTGGGACGGGTTCGGGCAACGAGTCAGACGAAAGTATTCCGTTTGTCACGGACCTGTCATGATCGGACGATAGCCTTGCCGGCTTTCTCGACGAAACGTCTGTCGAGGGCCGGCGCGGACCGCGCCAGGCGCATTCCAACAATCATACGTTCGTCATGCCTACATCCGCATTCACTGATGCGGTTTCTCTCGCACCCACGGCCGGACCCGGGCCGGTCTGGCTCGTCCCGCTCGCCCATCATCCGCATTACGACCATGTGCGGATGAAGCGCGTTTTCGAAGACGACCAAAGCCGGCACCGCGTGGTGATCGTCGATGCGCGCAAGCTGCTCGCGTGCGCGGACCGCGACGACACCGACTACGTGCTGCCGCCGGTCGGCGATTGGCACAGCGGCAAGGTGAAGGGCATTCGCGAATTCCTCGATCCGAGCAACGACCGCATTCCGGCCATGCCGTACGTGACGATCGCCACGCGCCGCGTGCCGGGTTTGCTGGGCTGGCTCGGGCTGCAGCGCGAAGGCGTGGTCGGATTCCGCAACGGGCAGCACCGCGCGAGATATCTGCTGTACGCGGGCGCGGCTGCGCTCCCCGTCGAGGTTCATGAACGGGAGGCCGATCTGCTGATCGCGTTCTGCGGCTATACGGCGCCTCCGGCGGCAGCGTCCGACCCGACGCTCCGCAGCGCGGGATCCGCGGCCACGCCCGATCCGCTGTAATTCGCCCCGCGCGCTTTCGCGCCGCGCCAACCGCCGGTAGAAAATACTTGCGGATGCGCGCAAATGGGGCAATGATCGGGATTCCCGCCGCCGCAGTGCACCATTTTCTCGCGCCGAATCGTGCGCGGCGGGACTGCTTTTTCCGAATCCTCAATCGCCGACGCCCCAGCCCATGTCCAGCACAGAGTCTTCCTCCATCCCTTGCCCCGACGTCGTTTCGCTCGACGCGATCCTTCCCGAAGAACCGTTGCTGATGATGGGCGCCGGCCCCGTGCCGATCCCGGCCGCCGTGGCCAAGGCGAACGCCATCGTCATCAATCACCTCGGAGCGACGATGTCGAAGGTGATCGGGCAGGTGAAGGACATGGCGCGTTACGTGTTTCAAACGCGCTCGAAATGGGTGCTTGGCGTGGCGGGCCCCGGTTCCGCCGCGATGGAAATGGCGATCTCCAATCTGGCTTGGCGCGGTACCCGCGTGCTGTCGATCGAGAACGGCTTCTTCAGCGCGCGGATGGCCGAGATGGCCAAGCGCTGCGGCGCTCACGTCGCCAGGCTCGAGGTGCCCGACGGCGCCGTCGCGACTCTGGCCGAGGTGGCCGACGCCCTCGCGCGCGAGCGGCCCGAGATCGTGACCATCGTGCAAGGCGAGACGTCGAACACCGTGTGGAATCACGAACTGAAGGCGATCGCGGCGTTGGCGAAGGCGGCCGGCGCGCTCGTCGTCGTGGACGCTGTCTGCACGCTGAGTACGATGCCGCTCGAAATGGACGCATGGGGCATCGACGCCGTGATCACGGGCGGGCAGAAGGGCCTGTCGTCGATTCCGGGCGTGTCGTTGATCGCATTTTCCGACGCCGCGTGGCAGCGGCTGAAGTCGCGCGAGCATGCGGGCGCGCACTGGTGCCTGGACGCCTCGCTCGCCGAGAACTTTTGGCACAACGCAGGCTATCACTACACGGCCCCGGTCTCGGGCGTGCTCGCGCTGCACGAGGCGCTGCGGCTCGTCTGCGCCGAGACGCTTGAAAAGCGCTTCGCGCGCCACCTCAAGTGTTCGCTCGCGCTGCAGGCCGGCGTCTCCGCAATGGGCCTTTCGCTGTTCGCGCCCAAGCTGTGCCGGCTGAACTCGGTCGTCGGCATTTCGACGCCCGCGGGCTTGAGTCCGGCGGACGTTTGCGGTCACGTCTCGCGTCATCATCAAGTGGAAATCTCCGGCTCGTTCGGGTTGCCGATCGTGCGGATCGGGCAGATGGGCGAGCAGTGCCGCGAGCACAACCTGTTTCGCACGCTGCATGCGCTTGGGCGCACGATGCTCGAACTTGGCGCACGCGTGGATCTGCCGGCCGGCGTCGCGGCGCTCGAGCAATCGCTCTCGGAAAACGCGCGCGGGCGCTAGGCGCGCGAAGGCGCGGCGGCAGGCCCTGCGCCTCGTCCTCAGGCCAGTGCCAGCAGCGCCGCGCCCGTTATCGCCAGCGCGCCGGACCACAGCCAATCGAAGTTGATCCAGCCGCGCCGCAGCATGCCGAGTCCCAGGTATTCGTAGGCGGCAAAGGCGATGGCCGCGCTCGTCGCGGACGCCGCGGCCGTGTGGACGAGCGTGACGAGCGCGGCGGGCCCCAGCGCGCCGGACGCCCCGGCGGCGGCCGCGGCGCCGCAGATCGGCATCAGCGCGGGTACGAGCATGAGTCCCGCGCCGTGCACCGTGGCCGTGGCCGCCGACCAGAGCGCCAGGCCGGCGAATCCGGCCGTCATGCCCACGCGCACCTGATGCCGATGCCCATAGAGCAGGTGAAAGGCCGCCCACCCGAGCAACACGAGCCCCGCGATGAGCCGCAACGCGGCCGCATGGACTGCCAGCCCGAGCACGAGCGCCGACGAAGTCACCGCGAAGATCGAGGCGGCATGTCCGAGCGCGAGCGGCGGCAACGCCGCGG
>DATJJH010000217.1:0-13796 GCA_035492395.1 Trinickia sp.
CTGGGGCCCCCGGCTCGCCTTGGTGCTGGTCATCGGCCTGCTTGCCGGGTTGGTCAGCGCCTGCTCGTCGCTGCCGCCTGCCACTTCGCTCGATCGCCCTGCCACGCATGCGCTGGAGCACCCCGCAGCGACGCCGCTCGGGCAAGCGCTGGCGCCGCTTGTTGCGGCGCACGGCGGGCAGTCGGGGTTTCGATTGCTCACCGACGGCACCGACGCGCTTCAAATGCGAATTGCGCTCGCGCGCGCCGCCACGAAGACACTCGATCTGCAGTACTACATCGCCTCGGAAGACACGACCGGGCGGCTGCTGCTCGCCGCCGCGCTTTACGCGGCCGATCGCGGCGTGCGTGTGCGGATGCTGGTCGACGATCTCAATTTCGACGATGCCAAGCGCCTGATGGCCGCGCTGTCGACGCACCCGAAGATCGAGGTGCGCGTGTTCAACCCGTTCGGCAGTTCGCGCTCGAGCGTCTTTGCCCGCACGGAAACGTTCGTCACGCGCCTCGATCGCTTCACGCATCGGATGCACAACAAGGCGATGATCGCCGACGGCGAAGTCGCGATCGTCGGCGGCCGCAATCTAGGCGACGAGTATTTCAGCGCGAGTCCGAAGCTGCAGTTCCGCGATTTGGACGTCGTCGCCGCGGGGCCGATCGTCGAAGACGTGTCGAAGAGCTTCGATGCCTTTTGGAACAGCGCCGGCGCCTATCCGTTGAACGTGCTGGACAAGCAGCACTTCGCCGACAGCGATCTGCACTCGGCCCGCGAAGCACTGCGTGCGCACTGGCGCGAACAGGCCGCGGCGGTGGGCGCGAAGCCGCTTCGCGATGCGCCGCTCGCGCAGCAGATCGCGCGCGAGCAGATGGGCCTCGTCTGGGCTCACGCCACCTTCAGCGTCGACTCGCCGAGCAAGGTCACCGCCCCGAACGACGACTACCGCAGCCCCCCGATGCATCGGCTCGCCGAACTGCTGCGCGGCGCGCAGCATGAAGTGCTGCTGCTGTCGCCGTACTTCGTCCCGCACGATGCGGGGGTCAGGCTCCTAGCGGGCCTCACCCATCGCGGCGTGCGCGTGGCCGTCGTCACGAACTCCATGGCCTCGACCGACGCGGTCGCCGTGCAGGCGGGCTACAGTCCGTATCGAATACCGCTGCTGAAGAACGGCGTCGAACTCTACGAGTACCAACCGCTGCAGCGGGAGCGCTCGCGCTTCTTTGCAGGATCGCAATCGCGCGCGAGCCTGCACGCGAAAGCGTACGTCATCGATCGGCAAACACTCGTGATCGGCTCGTTGAACTTCGATCCTCGCTCGGCCCACCTCAACAGCGAGCTTGCCCTGTTCATGGACAGTCCGGTGCTGGCGGACGCGGTGGCCAAGCTCATCGATCGATCGATGTCGCCAAGCGTGAGCTACCACGTTCGACTCGCGACGCCGAGCGAAGACCAGCGCCTGCGCGCACTCGGGGCCCCCGTGTCGGGTCTCGTCTGGACCGGCGAGGACGAAAGTGAAGCCGGCAGCCCCTATTTGCGAACTTGGTCGCTCGATCCCGAGGCTGGCTTCGCACGCAATGTGTTGACAGGTCTATTCTTGTTGTTGCCGATCGACTCGCAGTTGTAGCGGTTCCGCGGCCCAGCCCGAATCGAATCCGCTTCCCAATCCGTTTTTCGCACATCTACCGGAGCCAATGCATCATGACGGAAGACCATCGCATGGAGCGCGACACATTCGGCGAAATCGCCGTGCCCGCCGCGCGCTTGTGGGGCGCTCAAACACAACGCTCGTTGCACAACTTCAAGATTTCGACCGAAAAGCAATCGCCCGAGCTCGTCACGGCGCTCGCCGTCATCAAGCGGGCCGCGGCGGAAGTCAACCTCGAGCTTGGCGTGGTGGCCAAAGATAAAGCGCGCGCGATCATGCAGGCGGCCGACGAAATTATCGAGGGCCGCCACGCGGGCGAATTTCCGTTGGCGGTCTGGCAAACGGGTTCGGGCACGCAAACGAACATGAATTTGAACGAAGTGATCGCCAATCGCGCCAGCGAGCTGCTGGGCGGCGAGCGCGGCGAGGCCCGCAAGGTGCATCCGAACGACGACGTGAATCGCGGGCAATCGTCGAACGACGTGTTCCCGACGGCCATGCACGTGGCCGCGGCCACCGGCATCGTCAAGCATCTGATACCGGCGCTTTCCACCTTGCGCGCGACGCTCGAGGCAAAAGCCCAAGCGTTCGCCGGCATCGTTAAGATCGGCCGCACGCATTTGCAAGACGCGACGCCGCTCACGCTCGGTCAAGAGTTCTCGGGGTACGCGGCGCAGCTCGCGCACGGCATCGCGCACCTGGAATCGTCGCTACCGCACTTGTACGAACTCGCGCAGGGCGGCACGGCAGTCGGCACGGGGTTGAACGCGCACCCGCAATTCGCCCAGCGCGTCGCGGCGGCGATCGGCCGCTTGACGGGGCTGCCGTTCGTTAGTGCCCCTAACAAATTCGAAGTGATGGCGGCGGCCGACGCGCTCGTCTTCGCTCACGGCGCGTTGAAGACGCTCGCCGCGAGCCTGATGAAGATCGCGAACGACGTACGCTGGCTCGCGAGCGGCCCGCGATGCGGCTTGGGCGAGATATCGATCCCCGAGAACGAGCCCGGTAGTTCGATCATGCCGGGCAAGGTCAACCCGACGCAGTCGGAAGCCGTCACGATGCTGTGCTGCCAAGTGTTCGGCAACGACGTGGCGATCAATCTGGGCGGCGCAAGCGGCAACTTCGAGCTCAATGTATTTCGCCCGATGATCGCGCATAACGTGCTGCAGTCGATTCGCCTGCTGGCCGACGGTGCGCAAAGCTTCAACGATCATTGCGCGGTGGGCATCGAGCCGAACCGCGCGCGAATCGATACGCTGCTTAACGAATCGCTGATGCTGGTAACGGCGCTCAACCCGCACATCGGCTACGACAAGGCCGCGCAGATCGCGAAGAAGGCCCATAAGGAAGGCACGACGCTAAAGGCGGCCGCGCTCTCGCTGGGGTATGTGACGGAGATGCAGTTCGATGAATGGGTGCGGCCGGAGGACATGACGGGGCACTAACGACGGCGCGGGAAGGCCCGAGCCGCCCGAAAGCCTTTCCTTGCTCGCTCATGCCGCGAGCCCAATCGGAAGCGAGCCCGCTCGCTCCTTAGATATTGCCTTTCGCCATCTCTTCGGGCTTGAGTTCGACGATCGCGTCGAGCGCGGCTTTCACGTCCATCGCATACTTTGCGACACGCTTTTGCTCATCGGTCCGCGGCTCGAACGCCGGCACCGGGATCGGCGTGCCGTTCTCGTCGACGGCCACGAATACGACCAGACAATCGGTCGTCAAACGCAGTTGGCCGCTCTTCGGGTCGCCCGCATGCACGGTCACATGGATATGCATGCTCGTGCGGCCCGTCGCGACGACGCGCGCCCGCAATTCGACGAGATTGCCCACTAGAATGGGCCGGCGAAAGCGAATGTTGCCGACGCTGACCGTCACGCAATACCGGCCCGACCAGACCGCCGCACAGGCGTATGCGGTTTCGTCGATCCATTTCATCAGCGCGCCGCCGTGCACCTTGCCGCCGAAATTGACCGAGGTGGGCTCGGCGAGAAAACGGAACGTCGTTTCGGAACGGTCCAAGGGGGTCGAGGGCGTGCTCATCGTGGCTCCGGTGGCGCGTTCGCGCGGCGAGGAATGTAAAGGAGCCGATTATACGGGTGCAATATCGGCGCGGCGCGGCCTCGGTTACCCTGCGTTCAGCGAAGCGAACCGCGCTCGATAATCGAGCGGCGGTACGCCGAAGCGTCTGACGAATGCGCGCCGCAGATTCTGTTCGGAGCCGAAGCCGCAATCGAGCGCGATCCGCTTCATGGGCCGATGCGATTGCGCGAGCGCGCGCGAGGCCGCCTCGAGCCGCAGCGCCTCGACCGTTTTGGCCGGCGTGCGCCCCACCGCGTCCACGTAGCGACGCGCGAACGTACGGGGCGACATGCGGGCGCGTTCCGCGAGCCGCTCGACCGATAGGTCGCCGTGCAGATTCGTCGTCATCCACGCGTGCAGCGCATCGAATTCGGCGCTCGCGCAATGCTGAGCATCGAGCGCCGCGCTGAATTGCGACTGCCCGCCGGGGCGCTTCATGAACACCACGAGCCGACGCGCCGCCTGCATCGCCACCGCATGGCCGAAATCTTCTTCGATCAGTGCAAGCGCGAGGTCGATTCCGGCCGTCACGCCCGCGGACGTCCAGACGGCGCGGCCGCCGCGAACGTCGCGAATGAAGATCGGATCGGCGTCCACGTCGACCGTCGGAAACGTGCGAGCGAGTTCGTCGGCGCTTCGCCAGTGCGTGGTTGCGCGTCGTCCGTCGAGCAGACCCGCGGCAGCCAGATAGAACGCGCCGACGCAGACCGAGCAGACGCGGCGAACGCGCGGCGCCATGCGGGCTAGCCACGCGACGAGCTTCGGGTCCAGCACCATTCGATCGGCGACGAACGTGCCGGCGACGACGACCGTATCGATCGCCTCGTCTTCCAGCGCGTCCAGCCGCTCGACGACGACCGGCAAACCCACGTGCGTGGGAAGCGTCCCGCCCTCGATGGATGCTACGCGGGTCCTATAGGCCACGATGTCCTCGGCCAAACTGCCTCGCGCTCGCCGCAATTCGAGTTCGGCGCGCCAAAATGCCTCCAGCGGACCGCACGCGTCGAGCAGCACGAGGTGCGGTGCAACGGCGAACACGATTTGCCGAATCGCGGGCGCGGCTGCGGGGGACGCAAGGATAGGTTCGCCGGTCGCACTCAATTAAGGCTCCTTGGGTTTCGCTTTTCATCGAATCGATCTACATGGCGCCGGCCACGGCGGTCGCGTTCGCGCGCGCACGCGACCACGCGTAGGCGAGCGTCGCGCAGGCCGCGAGCGCAAGCGCCGGAAAGATCGCGGCATTGACGACCGTCCAACCGAACCGCGCGAGCAATTGGCCTGCCGTCAGCGAGGCGAGTGCGGTGCAGGCGAAGGTCGTGAATTCGCTCGTCGCCTGCGTTTTTGCGCGCTCGTTCGAGCGATACGATTGCGAAAGCAATGTCGTGCCGCCGACGAACATGAAGTTCCAGCCCACGCCCAGGCACGCAAGCGCGACATAGAAGTGCGGCAGATCGGTGGCCATGAGGGCGATCGCACCGCATGCGGCCGACAATATTATTCCCGCACCGATCACGCGCAACACGCCGACGCGCGCGATCAAGCGCCCGGCGAAGAGCGAAGGCGCGAACATGCCGACGAGATGCCATTGAATGATCCGCGCGCCGTCGCCGATCGTATGCCCGCATGCCACGGCGGCGATGGGCGTGGCCGTCATCACGAACATCATGACCATGTACCCGATCGCGTTGTTCGCGAGCGCGGCGAGGAAAATCGGCTGCGTGACGATCTGCACGAGCGGGCGGGCGCGCGCCTCATTCGCCTGCGTCGATGCGCTTGCGCGAGCTGCCGGTGCGGTGTTGCGATAGCCGATCAGCACCAGCGCCATCGACAACAGCCCAAGCACCGTCACGAGCGCATAGGAGCCGGCGAAGGTGATCGGCGCGAGCCAGTCCCGGCTCCACGCGGCCAGCGCCGGCCCTAGCACGGCTGCAACGACACCGCCCGTCAGCACAGTCGAGATCGCACGGCTCTTGAACTGCGCATCGACCGCATCGGCGGCGGCGAGCCGGTAGTACTGCGCGAATGCTTGGAAGACGCCGACCGTTGCCGTCCCGCAGCAAAACATCCAGAAGCTGTGAGCGAAGATCGCATGGACGGAGACAGCCCCACCGGCCGCGCCGACGGCCGCCCCGAGTGCGAACCCCGTACGGCGCCCGACTCGCGCCATCAGGAACGACGCGAAAATCGTCGTGAGCGCGGCCGCGACGGTGATGAGGGAAAACGGAAGTGTCGCAAGCGCCTTGTCGTCCGCGAGCGTATAGCCGACGAGACCGGTCAAAGTGAGGTCGATCGAAACGGAGGACGTATAAAGCGCCTGGCAGAGCGCCAGCACGCGTGCATTGCGCCGGCCGGCGCGCTCGGGGCTAGATAGAACGGACGAGGAAGCGTGCATCGGTTGACCCTTCGATGAGTGAGCGGAAAACCCCTATGCTCACCGCACCCGGAATGGCAGAAATGACAATGATGCATCAATTTCTGCCACTTCGGCCCACTGTCCTCGGTATCGCCACGCCGAGCGGCGCCATTCGCCCCCTACTTCGCTACTTCCGGAACGTAATGCCCTGATCGATCGTGCCGTACATCGTAATGCTGCTGCCGTCGTTGGTCCGCGGCGTCGGCGTGCCGTGCTGCGCGCATCCGACACAGAACCATGCGGCCAAAACAGCCGTCAACCACGCTTTCATTGGAACCTCTTTGCGTCAGCGCCTAAAACTTGATTCTAGCGTGCCAGGCCGCATCGGCCGCGTCGCGGCATTCCACGTTTCACGTTACGCCGAAGCATCGAATGCAACGAGCGATTACAGTAGAAGCCGTACCGCCGACATCCGCGCCGAACCCACTTACGAGGAGATTCCATGGCTGTCCTGCTTTCCGACGCCGACCGCGACACCGCGCATTTTCCAGGGCTTTCGCGCATCGGTGCGCTGCTCGCCGATCCGGGGCGCGCGGCCATGCTCTGGTCGTTGATGGACGGCGCCGCGCGTCCCGCCGGTGAGCTCACGCTCATCGCGGGGCTATCCCCTTCCGCGGCCAGCGGCCACCTCGCCAAGCTCGCAGAAGCGGGGCTGTTGGCGCTTGAAGTGCGCGGGCGCCACCGCTACTACCGCATTGCCACGCCCGAAATCGCGGCGGCGATCGAGGCATTGGCTCACCTCGCGCAAGCAAGCGCTCCGGCGCGGCCGGCGCCCGTGGTGGCCGCACGCACGGTGCCTGTTGAAATGCGATATGCGCGCACCTGCTACGACCACATGGCGGGCGAATTGGCCGTGCGCGTCTTCGATCACCTGCTCGCGCGCGGGTGGCTCGTCGATGAAGGCGGCAGCGTCGAGACGACCGATTCGGGCGCCGCGGAGCTCGCGCGCTTGGGAATCGACGTGAGCGCCCAGCGGTCCCGCAAGCGGCGCTTCGCCTGCACTTGCCTCGATTGGAGCGAGAGGCGCGCGCACTTGGGCGGCGCGCTCGGCGCCGCGCTGCTCGAGCATTGGACTGAGCACCGATGGGTCGAACGCGCCGAAAAGCCGCGGGTGCTGCGTATCACGCCGGCCGGGAGGGAACGGTTCGACGCGCTGCTTTCGGCGTAGGAAAGGGGGCGCCCCGAGGCAACGCGACCGAAACCGCGGGGCCCGATATTTTTCGTTACAGCCCGGAACGGACAGCTACAAAACGGAGCGCATTGATACACGCGGTGGGGCTACAGTGCTGTCACAGGCCGGCGTACGATCCGGCACCAAAACGAGACTGCTATGACCGCCGCCACTCCTATCGCCCTCGCCACGTTCCGGCGCGTGACCGGACTGGGCTTCGCCCTGCTTGCGATCGCCCCCTTGGCGCTCGCCGCACAAATGGTCTTCGCACAATCCGAGCCGCCCCCTCCGAACGGCGCGCCAGCCACGCAATCGGCCGATCCCCCCGGGCGCGTCGCACGGCTGAACTATATGGCCGGAACCGTCACGACGGAACCAGCCGGCGAGAATGACTGGTCGTACGCGTCGGTGAACCGCCCTTTGACGACGGGCGATCAACTGTGGAACGACGCAAACGCTCGCTCGGAGCTGCACATCGGCTCGACCGCGGTGCGCCTGGGCTCGTCGACGAGCCTCGACGTGATGAATCTCGACGACTCGAACACGCAACTCAAGGTCGCGCAGGGCACGCTGTCCACGCGCGTTCGCTCGATGCCGAGCGGCTCCTCGTACGAAATCGACACGCCCAACGTCGCGCTCGGTGTGACGCGCCCCGGCGACTACCGAGTCGATGTCGCGCCCGACGGCAGCACGACCACGGTCACCGTGCGCAGCGGCGCGTTGACCGCTTACGGCGACAACGGCCAGGCGCCCGTCGAAGCCGGCGAGCAAGTCACCTTCACCGGGACGAACCTTCAGGAAGCGTCGACCGCGCAGGCACCCGCGCCCGACGGCTTCGACCAATGGGCGGCCAACCGGGATGCCGCGGAAGAGCGTTCCGTGTCGGCCCGCTATGTGTCGCGCGACATCCCCGGGTACGAAGATCTCGATGCGAACGGGACGTGGAGCAATGATCCGCAATACGGTGCGGTTTGGGTCCCGAACCAGGAACCCGCCGGCTGGGCGCCCTATCACGACGGCCATTGGGCATGGATCGCGCCGTGGGGCTGGACCTGGGTGGACGATGCGCCGTGGGGCTTCGCCCCCTACCACTACGGTCGCTGGGCCTATGTGCGTTCGTCGTGGTGCTGGGTCCCGGGGCCGAGACTCGTCAGCGAGCCGCCGGTCTATGCGCCGGCGCTCGTGGCCTTCGTGGGCGGAGGCCGCGGCGGAATGGATTGGAGCGTCAGCTTGTCGATCGGCGGGGCGGCAACGCCGGGGCTCGCCTGGTTCCCGCTCGGCCCGGGCGAGGTTTGGCACCCCGGGTGGGGCGGCTGGAGCCCGCGCTACTACGAGCGCGTGAATCAGACGGTCATCGTCAATCGCAACGTCAACATCACCAACATTCACAACACCTACATCAACTACCGTGCGCCGGGCGCCGTGACGGCCGTGCCCGCAACCGCGTTCGTGCACGGCAAGCCCGTCGCTCACTTCGCTCAGCACGTCGACCCGCGGCAATGGGGCAATCACGTCCGCATCAACCCGGGCGCGGCAGGGGTCGCGCCGGTGCGCGGCAGCCGAGCGTCGGGCCTGCGGCCGGCGACCTATCACCCGCCCCAGACGATTTCGACGCGACCGGTAGTCGCGACGCGGGCGCCGGCGACGCCGGCAGCCTATCGCGACGGCTTAGCTCAGCATTTGGCGCAAGCGGGCGGCCGGGTGCCGGGTGCGGGACAGCCCGCGATCCGCCCGGCGGCGCCGGCGCCCTTCGCCGGCCAACCAAACCGCGACATCCGAGGCGGCGCGCAAGCCGTGCCGCGCAACGTGCGTGTCGTCGATACGCACTCGCCCGTCATCGCCCCGACGCATGGTCCGGCCAACGCCGCGCAGCGCGCCGAGGCGCCCGGCAAGCAGTTTGGACAGCCGCGCCCCGAGCCCGGTTCGGCACAATCGCCGCAGCCGCCGCAACGCCAGCCGGGGTTCGCGCAACCGCAAGCCATGCCCCATGCGCCGGCCGCGATGGAGCGCGCGCAGCCCAATAATGGCGTGCCGCGTCCGCCAGTCGGCAACCCTGCCGAACGCGGTGGCGAGGCGAACGCACGGCAAGCTCCGGCATGGACGCAGCCGCACGCCCCGGTTACGCAGCAACATATGCCGACGAACGAGCCACATGCGGCGGCAGGAGGCGCGCCGGGGCAGACGGCGCCGATGCAGCGCGCCGAACCGTCGCGCATGCCGCAGGCCGAGTCGCGGCCGCCGCAAACCGGGGAGGCGCGGCCCGCCATGCGTGAGCCCGCGGCGGCGCAAACCGCGCCTCGCGTCGAACAGCCGCGTCCGCAACCGCAACCGCAGCCCCACTTCGAGCAGCCGCGACCGCAACCGCAACCACAGCCTCACTTCGAGCAGCCGCGCCCACAACCCCAGCCCCAGCCGCATTTCGAGCAGCCGCGACCGCAACCCCAGCCACAGCCGCACTTCGAACAACCGCGCCCACAGCCCCAGCCGCAGCCGCGACCGGAGCCCGCGCCGCAACAGCATCAGCAGCACGAACAGCACGCCGCCGGGCCATCGCAACCCGGCCCGACACACCATCGAGGCTAGTAGGGCGCGCCACACATACGAAACAGCCCGATCGGCCGTGAAGGTCGATCGGGCTGTTTTGCTTGGGTCCGGCTAACTAGCTAGACGGCCATCGGCGCCGTCAAAGGCTCATGATGCCGGTAGCCGACGAGCGAAAAATCGGCCGGCTCGACCTGCTCGAGCCATTGCGGCTCATAGACCTTCGTCTCGGCATAGACGGGCACGCGATCGGCGATCACAAGACGCGGACTTTCATACGGCTCGCGTTCGAGTTGACGCTCGAGCATATCGAGTTGGTTCTCGTAGATATGCGCATCGCCGATAAAGTACGTAAACCAGCGCGGCGTATAGCCTGTCAATCGCCCGACGAGCGAAAGCAGCGCCGCCCCTTCGGCGAGATTGAACGGCGTGCCGAGCCCCACATCGTTGCTGCGGATGTACAGGCACAACGAAATCTCGCGCCGAGCGACGTTCGGCAAGAACTGATAGAGCAAGTGGCAGGCGGGCAGCGCAATTTGATCGAGCAGCGCAGGATTCCAGCCGTGGAAGAGAATGCGCCGATCGCTCGGGTTGGTCATGATCGTATCGAGGCATTGCCGCAATTGATCGATCGCCTTGTAGAGCAACACCTTGCGCCCCCCGCCTTCCTCGAACTGCGTGACGGTGCGATAGCCGCGTTCGGCCGCATCGGCCAAGCGTGCGCTCTGCGTGGCGTCGATCACCTTGTAGCCCGGCCATTGGCGCCATTGCACGCCGTAGACGTCGCCCAGGTCGTCGGTCCCCTCGCGATAGGGATTGGCCAGCCACTGCGCGTTCTCGTTCGCGTTCGCGTCCCACACCTTGCAGCCCAGCGCCCGAAAGTCGGCCGCGCTGCGCGACGCGCGCAGAAATCCGATCATCTCGCCGATGGCCGACTTGAACGCGAGCTTCTTCGTCGTTACGGCCGGAAAGCCTTCCTGCAAGTCGAAACGCAACATCGCGCCGGGCATCGAGATCGTGCGGATACCGGTGCGGTTTTCCTGCCAACTGCCCGTATCGAGAATGGTGCGGACCAGGTCCAGGTACTGTTTCATGCGCGGGAATCCTTCGGCTCGAGCGCGCGGGCCGGGACTTGGACGCCGCGCAAACCTCGATTTTATCAAGCGTCGGGGTTTTCTTGCCGAACGGCCGGATCAGTTCGTCATTCGATGCTCGCCAGGCTCCGTCTGGACGTGTCGCATGCCATGCGCGCTGAGCAGCCGATAAAGCGTCACGCGCGAGATGCCGAGTTCTTGCGCCGCGTCGCCCAGCCTTCCGCGATGACGTAGCAAGGCCAGCTCGATCGCCTGACGCTCGGCGGCCTCGCGCGCTTGCGCGAGCGACACGGGTTCCGTCTCGACGTAGTCGGCCAGTTCAAGATCGTGCGCCGTGATGTGCCGGCCCTCCGACATCACGATGGCGCGACGGACGCGATTGATGAGTTCGCGCACATTGCCGGGCCACGCGTAGTTGTGGATCGCGGCGATGGCGTCGGCCGAAAACCCGCGCAGCCGCCGAGCGCCATCCTTGCGAAAGCGCTCGAGCATATGCCGCGCGAGCAATTCGATGTCCTTTCCGCGCGCGCGCAGCGGCGGCTCGTCGATCTGCAGCACGCACAGCCGGTGATAAAGATCCGCCCGAAAACGCCCCTCGTCCATCGCCCGCGCCATGTCGACGTGCGTGGCCGAAATCACGCGCACGTCGACGTGCACCGACTCCTGACCGCCGAGCCGTTCCATCCGGCCCTCTTGCAAGAACCGCAGCAAGCTCGCTTGGCTCTCGAGCGGAAGGTCGCCGATTTCGTCGAGAAACAGCGTCCCTCCGTCGGCCGCCTCGATGCGGCCGATCTTGCGCTGGCTCGCGCCCGTGAACGCGCCGCGTTCGTAGCCGAACAATTCCGACTGCAGCAGATGCGCAGGAATGGCGCCGCAATTGATCGCGACGAAAGGTGCGTCGCGGCGCGCGGAGCGCTCGTGAATCGCAACGGCCGTGAGTTCCTTGCCGGTGCCCGATTCGCCCGACACGAAAACAGGCGCGTCGGTCATCGCCACCTTACGAATCGCGCGGAACAGCGCGCGCATCGCATCGCACGAACCCACCATTTCACCCTCGCCCACGCGCGCCGCCGGGGCTTGCTCGCCCGTTTCGTCCGCCGCGCCGAGCACGACCATGCCGTACGCGTGGCCCACCGAATCGACGATGCGGGGGGCTTCGTACGGCATCGTGATGTAGTCGTAGCAGTAGTCGCGCACGAGACGCCGCAGCGCGCTTTCCTGCATCTGGCCAGGCGCCGTGGCGGCCACCCAGCCGACATTGGGCATCGTTAGACAGGGTTCGAGCGCGGCGATCTCCTGCGAATCGAACCGGCTCGACAAATCGAGCAGCCCGCCGGCCGCCGCATCGCTTCGTAGAGCGCGGCGCGCATCGCGCGCGCTTGCAGCCACCTCGACGTGCCAGCCGCGTGCGTTGAACTGCGCGCTGAGCTGCGAATTGACGTCGCGAGTGACGTAAACCAAGTGCCGACTTGCGGGTTCCATTGTTCAGACCTCGTTCTTGATGAACATGAAGCAAGACGCCATGCGCGACGATACGCGGGCACACGGTTACCCGGCTCCCGCAACGGCGCGGAAGACCCGCCCACAGTCCTTTCTTGGCCGAACCCGAGCCGTCGGAAACCGCAAATGCATTATTAATAGCAATTGCCGTCCGATCGGCGATTTTAGAGATGTGAAACTGTTCCCACAGCTTACTCTACGACCCGTCTCCGGGGCAGCATGCTTGCCGTAAGAATTGAAACAGGCCAAGCTCAACGAGACGCCATGCGGGTTGCCGGCCGTGTTGCATTGCAATCTTAATCGTCGCTGCGTGGCGGATTTGCGACATTGCGCCGATCCTCGGGGCGCCTGCCGGCCGCCCGTTCCTCCGGCGAAGTTTCAGCGCTGAAACGGTTTTCGGCGATTGAGCTCCACGGGCGGCCGCACGATCGACTGAGCGCCAAGCACAGCAACGCTTTCGGGCTCATGGCACGGCTTTCGCCTTACTCCGCCCACAACGGAGAAGACGCCATGCCACTCGTTTCCCCCCTGTCCTTTCGCTCACGCGCCGTCCTCGCTGCGCTAGGCCTCGCGGTCGCGGCGCTCGCCGCGCCGCGCCAAGCGCAGGCCGATGAGCCGGCGGAACAAGCGCTGGCGAGCGTAAACCTCACCGAGGATGCACTCGCCCCCGGCGCCGCGGCGCTCGACGATTACGTCCTGGCGCGTCAGCGCGGCACCGGCCCCGGCCTCATGGCCGTGGCCGTGTCCGGCCCGATGCTCCACGGCTCCCACTCGGTGACGTTGTGGGATGAAATCGCACCGCCCTCCCCTGTGCCCGTTCCGGCCGACGCCTCGCAAGTGGCCCAGGGTAACGCCGTCAGTTATTTCCGCAAGTAGCGCAACCGTCGACGCTCGTTCGGAGACCTTCTCATGCCTTTCATCGCCTTCGCCCCGAACCGAAGCCTCGCGCAAGCGATGCTGCGCTCGGGCGCCGCCCTGCTGCTCGCCGGTGCCGCATCGAGCGCGTTCGCCCAGAGTACGGGCAATCCGGGCGACATCATCATCGAGCGCGACGTGATGCCGCGCGACGCTTTCAGGGCGGTGCCTCGACATGAAAACCCCGTCGCCGTGCGGGCGACGACGTTTCCGGCGCCGGCGTTCGATTCGACGGTGGGCGCGCTCGTCTCCGATGCGGACCTGACGCAAGCGCACGGTTCGCAAGGCATCGCGAGCGTTGGGCCAAACGGCGGAGCCGCCAGTCTGCAAGCGCTCACGAAGCTCTTGGGCGGCTCGGCGACGGGCAGCAATGTCGCGATGGGGCCGGGCGGCGTCGCGCCGACAACGACCGGCATCGGCGGCACGGTGTCGCTGTCCGTCACGGGT
>DATJJH010000218.1:0-6904 GCA_035492395.1 Trinickia sp.
GGCTGGCGGCCGCGGCGCGGCGCTCTTCAGCGAGCGAGCGCGACAGCGCAGCGACGGTCTCGGCCAATACCGCCGTCGATGCGGTTTGTGCGACCTGCGCCGCGCCGATGGCATCAGCGGAACCGGAAGCGGGCGAGTCGGCCGATGGCGGTGCCAATGACGATGACGATGACGATGACGATGAAGACCCCTGCGCGGCGCCCGAGGTCCATGCGCGCTTGGCCGGCTGCAGCCTGTTGCGCGCCGGCCCGTCGGCCGGCCCGGCTTGGGCCGGGTCCGCACTGCCGGCGTCATCGACACGAAGATAAGCGGCGATGTCCGCGATCCGCGCGCCGGCCGGTTGCGGAATGACTTGCGCGCGCATCGAAGCGGGTGCCGGCTCGTGCAATGCCGGTGTCCCGACTCCCGTCTCGGCGGCCGGGGACAGCGGGACCGTTTCGGCCTCCCGCTCGGCGGCGGCTCGCTGCGCTTCAGCGCGTGCGCGAAGCGAATCGAGCGTATCGGCCGGCACTTCGAAGCCGGCCAACGTGCCCTGACGCGGATCGAGGTTCAATGTTTCCAGGGCGCCGAAGAAATCGCTGTCGAGGCGTTCGCCGGGCGATTCCTCGCGCGAGTCTTCCGGACTGTCACGCCCGACCGAGCCCTCGGCGACGAGCGCGGCGCCTTCGTTGCCCTCAGGGCCTGCTGCAGCAATTGCAGGCGTGCTCGGTTCGGACACGGTGGGATTCGACGGCGCATCCGATGCGGGAGAAGCGGCACGCGCGCGCCGTCGGGCGGTCGCCGGGCGGCTGACGCGAGAGGTCGAAGATGCTGCGGAATCTGCCATAGCTGGAAAGCGGAAAGACGGTAAAGCGAAGAGCGCGGTCGTGGCCGCGCGCGAGCGCGAATCTATTCGGTCTTCGTGTTCGGCGAACGCCGCATTGTCGCACGATCGGCAGGCGCGACAGCAGCGGAATCGAGCGGTGCGGCCACGCCCGATGCGGCGAATTTGAATTATCCTTTGCGCTTCGCGCGGTGGCCACCGCGTTCATCCGATAGGGCCGTTTGCCCCATACGCTTTATGTCCACTTCGATCGACGCTGCCGTCGCGGCGCAAACCAGCGCCCTTCGCGAACACTATGCGCACACGGTCATGCCGCTATGGCGCGGAGCGGGCTACAACGCCGCCCTCCGCCTGCCGTACGAGGCCGTCAGCGCGAACGATCAGGCGCCGCTGCCTGTCGTCCGTTATCGCGCGATGGCCTGCGCGCGGCAACTGTTCGTGTTTTCGCTGGCCGGCGACGCCGAACATGCTCACACGCTGTTCGATTCAATGCGCCGCTATTTCCGCGACGCGCGCCACGGCGGATGGATCTATAGCGTCGATGCTGCCGGCGCGCCGCTCGATACGACGAAAGACCTCTATACACACGCATTCGTCATCTTCGCGTGCGCTCAGTATGCGAGCGCATTCGGCGAGCGCGATGCGCTCGACGTGCTGGCCGAAACGGCAGCATTGGTCGATGCGCGCTTTGCCGCGTCGGGTGGCCTCCTGCATGCCGCGCTCGACGAGAACTTCTCGACCGTGCGCACGAGCGCGCTGCAGAACCCGCTCATGCACTTGACCGAAGCGTACCTGGCCGCCCGTGCCGCCACGGGTGAGAGTGCCTATGACCGCTCGCTCGCGCGGCTTGCCGATGCCGTCGCCGGCACATTCGTGCATGCGCCGACAGGTGCGATCGCCGAATTGCCGATCGGCACGGCGGGCAACCGGCTCGAACCGGGCCACCAGTTCGAGTGGTTTTATCTGGCGGCGAGCGCAGGCAGCACGATCGCCGCATCGGGGCTGGCCGACTCGCTCGAGCGCGCGTTCGTCTTCGCTCAGCGCCACGGCGTGGACGCCGTCACGGGCGGCGTGTGCGCCGCGCTCAACGAGGACGGCTCGATTCAGGATGCAACGCAGCGCATCTGGGCGCAGACCGAATATCTGCGCGCGTTGGCGACACGCGGTACGGCCGACGATCTTCGGGCACTCGCATCGCAAATCGCCGCGTTTCGCGAGCGCTTTTTGCATTCTCGCGGCTGGTACGAGTGCAAGACTGCGGCCGGCGATGTTTCGCGCGCCGATATGCCGTCGACCACGCCCTACCATCTGGCGACGGCTTACGCGTCGTTGCCGGGCGCACGCTGACACCGTGCGTTACGCGCGGATTCCCTCTTAGGGTTTACGGCAGTCACGGCGCTTGCTGAAGGGTCTCGCCCGGGGGATTCGCGCCCGCTCCTTGACTCCGCGCGCGAACGGTTCCTAGAGTGGAACCAATAGGATACGGGGCCGCGCCCCGCAAGGGGCCCCCCGATGACCGACTTCTTCGACCTGGCGCGCGGCGCGCTGCACGCTCAGCCGTTCAGCATGCTGCTCGGCACCGAGCTCGTGCAGATCGGCGAGCATGAAGTGACCTTGCGCCTGGCGATTCGCGACGAACTGCGGCAGCAGCACGGCTTCGTTCATGGCGGTGTCATCAGCTACCTTGCCGATAACGCGTTGACATTCGCCGGTGCGATCGCGCTCGGGCCCCGTGTCGTGACGGGCGAGTACAAGATCAACTATCTGCGTCCAGCCGTGCGCGGGGCACTGCTTGCTCGCGCGGAGCTCGTCTACGCGGGGCGCGGGCACGCCACATGCCAGTGCCGCATCTATCTGCTCGACGGCGACAAGGAAACCCTCGTTGCGCTGGCCCAAGGTACGATCAACCGCGTGGGAGACGGCCCGAACGCCGCGCCGGCGAGCGGTCAGATCGAACAGGCATGACGCTCGAATCGAAAAGCACACTTCGGATCGAAGAAGCGAGCGTCGCCTACGCGTTCATCGACGGCGACGCAGCCTTGCCTTACCTCGTCTTCCTGCACGAAGGTCTGGGCTGCACCGCCATGTGGGGCGACTTCCCCGAGCGGCTCGCAACGCGAATGCCTCTGGATCGCACGGCTGTCTGACGCTAGAATGGCGGCCCCTCGACCATTCGTGCCGGCGTATTCGCGCCCGGTGCATGTCGATCCGCGATCCGATCCATGGCAAAACTTCTGAACGACACCGAATTCCAGCGCTTCACCGAACTTCAGCACAAACAGGCGAGCTTCACGATCACGAGCGAAGAGGCCGACGAACTGCGGCTCATCGTCGAACGCGCGCAACAAAAACGCGACGATCGCGCCGCCGCCATGCGGGCCATCGAAGCCCACATCGAGCAATTCGAGATCACACCCGAAGAACTTTTCTCGCCCGAGCAGATCGGCGAAGCCGCGCGGACGTACGGGCTGATTGCCTCGTCGGCCAAGAAGGAGCGCGTCTTGCCGCCGACACTGACGTTCAACGGCAAGCCCTATCAATGGACGCGCACGTTGCCCGACGAGATTCGCTTGCCGCTCTTCGATGCATTCAAGGCCGGCGAATCGATCAAGCGTTTCCTCGCCACCCCGAAGGACACGACGCGAAACGCGACAACGATCGCTCGCCTCGAGCGCGAAACGGGTAACGTCTATGCCGAAGCATGGCTGGAGGAACTTTCGATCTCGCGCGGGCAAGTCGACGAAGCGGCCACAAAGCTCGCCGCCTAAGGCACGATCGGCGGCCGCCGCCCGAGCGCTCGGCGGGCACGCCGGTTACAGCACCGCGAGCCGCACTGTGTCGCGGCCCGCACGCTTGGCCTCGTAAAGCATCCGATCGGCATGCCGATAAAGATCGTGGGGCAGATGGCGATTCTCGCTGCGGGCACCCCGCCATACGAAGCCGAAACTCGCCGTCAGTACCGCATCGCGCTTCGTGGGATGCGGCAACGCAAGCGCACGCACCGCCAGGCGCAGACGATCGATCGCAGCCAGCGCGTCGCTCGGCGATTCGGCGTTCAGCAGAATGCAGAACTCGTCGCCGCCAAGGCGAATCAGGCTGTCGCCCGCGTGCCGCAACTGATCGCGCACGGCTTGCGCGATTCTCTTCAGCGCATCGTCGCCGGCGCTGTGGCCGTACGTGTCGTTGTAAGCCTTGAAGCCGTCGATATCGAACAGGCAAAACGCAAGCGCGCCATCGACATGCCGCGACGACGCCCGCGCTCCGAACGTCTCGTCGATATGCCGGCGATTGAACGCGCCGGTCAGCTCATCCGTGACAGCAAGGCGCGACAGTCTCGCCACTTCCGATTCCAGTTGGCGAATTCTCGCTTGCAAGCGTCCCCGTTGGGCGTCGTCGCCTTCAACGATCCCTTCTTTCCAGAGCCGCAGGAGAAACGCGCCTTCGGCAGCGAGACCCCGCCCGATGCGGCGGGCCCATGCCGCGCACAACGTCAGCCACGTCTGTCCGCGCGTCGGTCGAGCCCCCTTCCAGGACAGATCACTCATCGATTGCCAGCTCATTTCGGTACCTCGGAATTCATGATGCAGCGGGACGCTCAGGGCCGGTTCAGGCCTCGACGACGATCGTCGAGCAGCGCGGCGAGCTCAATTGAGTTCAGCGAGGCGATTATGCCAAGGCATATCCGGAGCAACTGCAAACAAGTGTCAGGCTCACGGTGGGCGACGCCGACGAGGCGCGTCGCCAGGCCCGTCAGGAGGCTCGCGCCGGCTCGCCGGCCGGCCCGGGCTCGGCTTGGTCGGCTTGCTCGGCCAAGCGGGGCAGCGAAATCACGAATTCGGTTCCCTTGCCTTCCTCGCTGTGGACGGCCACCTCCCCGCCGTGCCGCACGATGACGGTCTTGACGAACGCCATGCCGAGCCCGGCACCGCCTACTTCGGGACGCTGCCCCGCATGGAAGCGGCGGAAGCGTTCGAACAAGCGGCCCTGCTTGTCGAGCGGAATGCCGTAACCCTGGTCGCGAATCGAGCAGGTCACGTGGGCGCCGCCCAGCGACGCTTGCGACGATTCGATCGAGCAGGTGATTTGCGTGCCGTCAGGGCTGTACTTGATGCCGTTTTGCAGGATGTTCACGAGCGAGCGCGTCAGCAGCGACCGCTCGGCGCAGATCCAGCATGCTTCCCTGTCTTCGTAGAAGGCATCGAGACGTATGCCCTTGGCATGTGCCTGCGGCCACACTTGGTCGCTCGCATCCAGCACGAGATCGGCGAGATTCACGGGCTCGAACTCATAGGCCTGCGATTCGGCGCGTGCAAGCTGGACGAAATCGTCCGCAAGCGTCAGCGCGCTCCTGGCATAGCGTGCGATGCGGTCCATGACATTGCGCACGGGCTCGGACTCGATGCGTGCGCGCTCGATCTCGACGAGCGCGAGGATCGATGCGTGCGGCGAGCGCATGTCGTGCGATAGCAGTTGCAAGGCGTCCTCACGCTGCCGTTCGGCTTCGTGCAGCGCCGTGATGTCGACCAAGCCGGCGATCCACCCGGCGGCTTCGCCGAACGCATTGCGGCACTCCGAATAACGCAGCAAGTAATCGCGCTCGTCGCGGCCGCGCACTTCGATGCCGGTCGTCATCATGCGCGCGTGCTCGGGCCGCGCCGGGTTCATGACGGCCGGCCAGTCCCTTCGGGCGATCCGCTCGTTTTCCACGTCCGCGTCGATCGTCTTCACGAACGAACAGTCGGCCAGCACGGCGTGCAATGGCCGCCCTTCCGGGCTCGGCGCCGCGAGCCGCGCGCAATACGCTCTTGCCGCACGGTTCGCGATCAACACGACGCCGTTCAGATCGGCAACGAGTATCGGCTCGGGCCCGCTGTCGAGACTGTCCCAGACGAAACGCTTCATGTCTCTCGCGCGTTGCGCCGCCTGAGCCATCAGCGACATCTGCTGTTCGAGTACGTCCCCCATGAATTCGCTCGGCCGCTTCGCCGCTTCGGGCAGCAGATAGGGCTCGGCCGCGAGCTGCCGCAGTTCCTTGCGCAGGTAGGCCATCGTCATTTCCAGACGGCGCCAACTCCACAGCGGATAGACGACGATCAGTCCGAGGATCGCCGGTACGGGCGATACCCAAAGCCGCAGCCCATGCATCAGGACCGCATCGCCCGCGAGCGCGAGCACGCCGAGCGCAATGGCGAGCGCCAGCGAGTACATCGGCGACAGCACGAGAAATCCAACGAGCAGCACCGCCAGCGGCAGCAGCGATGCGGCGAGCAACTCCGATGACGATGCGGGTCTGATGGCGCTGCCGCGCAGCAACATCTCGAGCACGCTCGCATGCGCATAGACGCCGGGCGTGACGCCAAACCGGCCCGACATCGGCGTGGCGAAGTGATCGTAGAGGCCGGATGCCGTCGAGCCGACGAGCACGATGCGGCCCCGCAGCAACTCGGGCGGCACGGTCCCCGCCAGCACCTGCGCAACCGAGACCTTCCGGAAGGACTCGTCGGGAACGAAAGGAACCAACACACGCTGCTCTGCGCCCGGCCCGCCGGACTCGGCGAGCGGCACGGACTCGCGCGCCGGGCGGCCGTTACCGTCACCCATGCCGGCAAGCCGTATCGCGCCTCGTTCGACGGCACGCCGGACCGGAACGGTCAGCTGCGGCCAACGCGTGCGCGCGTCGCCCTCGTATAGCGCGACGCTGCGCACGACGCCGTCGCTGTCGACCTCGAAGTTGATATGTCCGAGCCCCGCGGCGACGTCAGCCAATGCGGCAACGGGCAGCACCGCTTCGCGATGGCCCTCGGCGTCGGCCGGCGCAAGCAGAATCGGCAGATAAGTTTTACTGGCGGCGATCGCCCGGGCAAGCGCTGGATCGTCGGCGCCGGGCTCCGTGAATAGTACGTCATAGACGATCGCGGCCGCGCCGCTCCGTGCGAGCGCATCGATCAGGCGAGCATGCACGCTGCGCGGCCACGGCCACCGGCCCAGCGCTTCGATGCTGTCATCGTCGATCTCGACGACGACGATATCGTTCGATACCGCCTTTGCGGACATCGCAAGAAAATCGTCATAGACGAAGTG
>DATJJH010000219.1:0-3654 GCA_035492395.1 Trinickia sp.
TTCCTCGAGTACATGGTGTACCCGCGTCTGCTGGCGCTGGCCGAACGCGCGTGGCACAAAGCCGATTGGGAGCTGCCGTACGCCGCGGGCGTGAGCTTCGAACTCGGCGTCACGCATCACGTCAATATGCCCGCGCTCAATAGCGATTGGGCCGGATTCGCGACAGTCCTCATGCAGCGCGAACTGCCGAAGCTTGCGCGCGCGGGCATTGGGTATCGGCAGCCGACGTTCACGTTGACGGGGTATTGATCGACCGGCCGTCGTCGGCGTCGGAGGCATCGAAGCTGGGCATGTGAAGACGAGGCCCGCCGCGCATCGACGCTCGCGAAGGCGGAACGTTCGCGACCGGCGATGCGGCCACGCTGCGGCGATGGGACGCCGCATGGATCGTCGATACGGATCGCAGCGCGTGACGGGCGACGAGCCGCTTGGCCAATCCGGCCCCCTTTCGGGTCGACTGCTTCCGTCGAGCAAGCGGCCGAAAAGCACGACAACTTGGCGCAATTGGCTGCGAAGACCTACCCAGATGCCCCGCTGCCCACACTATTGTGGAGCGGCACAGGCAGCAAAGCTTGCATGCATCGACTAGCTACACATTCGACTTTGTCGAAGGGAGGCAAGTATGGGCATCGGCACATTGCGTCGTCGTTTGCGCCGCGCCGGCGAATCGGTCCGCACATCGGGCGGTTCGCACCACGGGCGTACCGCGCTTGTATCGATCGCACCGGCGGTCACGCTGTGGCTGCTCGCCGCGCCTTCCGCGATCGCCGGCACGCTTCCGGTCAACGGCTCGTTCGTCGCGGGCTCCGGCTCGATCAGCACGAACGGCGCCACGATGACGATCGGTCAAACGACCTCGCGCGGCGTCATCGATTGGTCGCGATTCTCCATCGGCAAGGGCAACCACGTGTCGTTCCTGAACGGCAGCGGCGCGACGTTGAACCGCGTCACCGGCGGCGATCCTTCGCTGATACTCGGCGCGCTGTCGGCTACCGGCAGCGTCTACCTCATCAATCCGCAGGGGATCGTCGTCGGTCCGGGCGGCGTCGTCACGACGGGGGGCGGCTTCATCGCTTCCACATTGGATACCTGCAACTGCGCGTTCATGAAGGGCGATCCGCTTACCTTCAAGGGCGATTCCAACGCGTCGGTCGTCAACCTCGGGTCCATCGGCTCCACGGGCGGCGACGTCTTCCTGATTGCCCGCATGTCGGTCGTCAACTCGGGCAAGATCAGCGCGCCGAAGGGTGTCGCCGGGTTGGCCGCGGGCGCAAGCGTCTTGCTTGGCGATGCATCGAGCGCGCAACCCGTGTTCGTGCAAACGGGCAGCGGCGGCTCGCTGGTGAACATGGGCAACATCGGCGCAGCGCAGGTGAGCTTGCAGGCCGCCGACGGCAACATCTTCGCGTTCGCAGGCAATCATGCGGCGATTCGCGCAACGGGCACCAGCACGCGCGACGGACATGTTTGGCTCTCGGCCGACCGCGGCAACGTCACCCTCTTGGGCCCGATCGAAGCAGTCGATGCCGACGGCGGCGGCGGGACCGTGGACGTCAATGCGCGCACGCTCTCGCTCGGCAGCGAGATGGGCGGAGCGCCGGCCGTGAAAGCCAGGCAATGGAACATCACGACGCCGGCCTTCACGCTGGACAACACAACGGGCGGCACACTTGCACGCAGCTTGGATGCAGGCACGTCGATCGGCATCACGACGACGGGGGCGCAAGGCGCGAGCGGCGACATCGATGTCATCGGAAGCTTTGGCTGGAACGGCGCCGCATCGCTCACGCTGAGCGCGTACCGCTCGCTGACGATCGCGGCCGGTCAGCAGATCGCCAACCTGGGCGCGGGAAACCTGACGTTGCGCGCCGATGCGAACGGTCTCGACAACGGCGGCAGCGTGACGAATCTCGGCACGATCGATTGGTCGCAAAGTCTCGGCACCGTCGCGGCGCTCTACGACATGAACGGCACGTACACGCCGGGCATGCAGATCAGCAATCCGGCCTGGACGCCATCGGCCGATAGCGGGCTGCGAAGTCAAATCACCGGCTACGTGCTCGTCAATTCGTACACCGATCTGCAAAACGTCGCGACCAACTTGTCGGGCAACTATGCATTGGGCAAGGACATCGACGCCAGTGCGTCGAGCAATGGCGGCTACGTTCCGATCGGCAATGTCGATGCGACGTTCAACGGGCAGTTCAATGGCTTCGGCCACCAGATCGCCAACCTCGATCTCGTTCAGACCGTCCCCGGCGATCACGGCGAGCAAGGCTACGTCCTTCAAGCGCAAGGTTTGTTCGGCATCATCGGCGCGAACGGCATCGTCAGCCATCTTTCGGTGAATGGCGAGGGCGGCGGCGGCTTCGGCTCGGGCACTTATGGGATGTACGGCTTGCTCGCGGGCATCAACGAAGGCAAGGTCGTTCGCGTCGATACATCGGGGAGTTTGGACGTCGTCGGCGGGTTGTCGTATGCAGCGACGGTGGGCGGTCTCGTCGGTCAGAACCGCGGCGCGATTTTCCGATCGTCGAGCAGTGCGAGCGTCAGCGGCGAAGGCAACAACGGCGGCCTCGTGGGCGATAACGCCGCGGGCGCTACGATCGCGCAGTCGTTCGCAACAGGGGCAGTGAATTCCGAGGCGCATTCGGGCGGCGGAGGCGGCCTAGCCGGCTCGAACGAGGGCACGATTACGCAGTCGTATGCGACGGGCAACGTCACGTTCAACCCGGACTATTGCGGACCGAATGCGGCGCAGACTTGCGCACCCGGTGCGGCCGGACTCGTCGGCAGCAATAGCGGCACGATCACCCAATCGTTCGCCACCGGGCTGGTGACCGAGCCGAATCCCCCCGGCGGTCCGTACGATGTGCCCGCGGTGGGCATTGCGACCACCAACACCGGGACGATCGGCAACGATGTCTATTGGAACAAGGAGACGACCGGCGCGAGCATCGGTGTAGGCTCGGGCACGGCAGTACCGGCGGCGAACGGACTCACCACCGCGCAGATGAGCAACCCCGCTTCGTTCGTCGGGTATGACTTCGGGCCGAATGGGGTGTGGGCGATGCCGGCTGGGGCCACGCATCCGGTGTTGAGTTGGCAGGTGGGGCCGCGGTGAGCGATGGGTGATCCACGTCGGGGCGCGGCGCTTCGATCGCAAAGTGCGGCGTTTCGTCGACCATCGGCTGCTTGACCAATCGCATCTAGCCGAAGCGACCGGCACGATCGTCGATTCATCCATCGGACACGCCGATTGCCGCTAGCCGTTTCCGGACGCTTCATTGCTTGGATCGCGGTGCTGATCCTTGCCTTCATCGTCGCAAGGGTGTGTCGCTCGGTCGGACATGTTCACGCGTAGGCAACGAACTTCCGCGCCAGTCTTCGCATTCTTAGCGTATCCACGGATGCGAAGTTCACCTGGCGGTTGCCAACTGAGTACGTTGGTATCGCCTTTGAAGAACTTGTAGTCGCCGACCTCAAAGTCGGCATTCGCGAGATCACTCGTCGACGTCTGCAGTTCGAGCGAGGCGTTGTAGGTCGCGGACATCGAATCGACAGCGAAACCGAATGCCTGCGTCGTGCGACCTCCGTACCATTGAAGAGCCCATCCATCGTCCGCCGCGCGATTGACGAACGTGCCACGCTGCC
>DATJJH010000220.1:0-23260 GCA_035492395.1 Trinickia sp.
TTCGACGTTGGTGTGTCGCAGGCTATACAGTCCGCGAATCGTGACTGTGGCCGCGCCGTCTTACCTCGCGCGACGCGGTCGGCCGAGATCGCCGCAGGATCTGGTCGATGACGGCCATGAATGCATCCTCGCTATCGATCCCGCTACCGGCAGACCCTTCGACTGGGAGTTTTGGCGGGGCGATGAGAAGGTGAAGGTCGCCGTCAGCGGAAACCTCACGGTCACGGATGCGGGAACCAAGCTCGGAGCGTGCCTCGCAGGGTACGGGATCGCACAGGTAATCGACCTCGGAATCGACGCTCACCTGCGCGCCGGCACGCTGGAGCGGATTCTGACAGACTGGTCCGACGAGACGTTTCCTCTTTACGTCTACTATCCCAGCCGGAACCACGTCCCCGCCAAGGTGAGAACGTTCATCGACTTTGTCGTCGGCATGATGCCGGGGCTGCAGCCAAAGGGCCAGGGCCCTTGCCTGCAGTCACAGCCCGATTCGGGGAACACGAGGCAAGCAGTATCGTGACGCGTGAACCGAGGCGCGTCGCTGGCACGATGCCGCGTTCATCGTGAGGGCGTTGGCCGATGTTGCCCACGCCGGCGGCACGGGGCGCCAAATCAACTCCGCGCCCGCAAAGCGCCGACTGCCCCCTCCGATCGATCAACGAAAGGCAGACGCATCTGCCGATAGGCCGCGCGGTGCTCCATCACCTTGTCGATGAAGTACGCCGACTTGATGTGGTCGCCGCTCATGCTCTGTCGCTGACGCACGACTACCTGAAGGACGTCGCCGCGCGAAAACGAAGCTTCGTTATTGGCGATCTTTCGTAGAAACGCTTCATCGAGAATCGGCGCGTAGAAGGTGTGATCACCATTGGTGAAACGCCATTTGTTTTCTTGATTGAATTCCAACCGAACGATTTGAACCGTTTCGGTGAACGTCGTTTCGCCCAAGTCCTCGTCCTCCTCATCGGGAACGATGAAGCAATACGCCTCCGACTTGCTCACGGTCTCAAAAACGTCGCCTTCCGCGCCGCAGGAGAAAGAGTCGACGCCGGGGCGGGCCAACGGTCGAGTGATCAGTCCCTCGAGCGCTTGGCGGGTTTTCACATCTCTGAACAGTGCAAGCACCGTGAGGTCGATCTCGATCGATTCCGTTTCGACGGCGATAACCGCCGCGTCATCTGTCGCGTGAACGCGCGAGATGGGCCGCCCGCGCAGCCACTTCAGGACGTGGATCAACCCCTTTCGCGTGGTGGCCATGCATTCCCGCGCATTGAGGCCAAGGTAGGCCAATTGCAGGCCCACTGCCTGGACTTCCTTAGTGGAGAAAAAGTCGATCGTGTTCGTGGAAATCGATTGGTACAGCGTGAGGTCGATTCCAAAACTGCCTGCTCGGAACGGACTTGTGACGTTCACGGCCACCTTCGACGTTTCGCCGTTGACGACCCGGTTCGCGTGATCGAGTAGGTCGCCGAGGGCGTGGAGCGCAGGGGCAAGTTCCCTGACGTCCATCTCGTTTGAGTCGAGCGCTGGGCCGTCATAGGCGATGCGAAACGTTTGGTGTTGCATGCGAGCTTGTCAGTCGGAAAAGCTCACGATCATAGTCGGGAAAAGCCGCGCCACGCGAATGTCGCTCACAAACCGGACACGGAGAAGTCGTTGCACCCGATGCGACTGCCGCTGTGGCGCGTCCCACGCCTCAAAGCGCCGCCGGCTTCTCCACCTGCCACTTCAATACCGGATGCGTCGCGCCGTTGGGCATCGCCCATACGCCATTCGGGCCGAAGTCCCAACCCACGAAGCTCGCCGGGTCGCGCATTTGCGCGGCCGTCAGGCCACCTGTCGATGGAATCCCGATGCCGCCGAACGTGAGGCCGGTCGTGTCGATGTTCCAGTAGTTGTTGACGGCAGTGCCATTGCTGACAGCAGTGATGGCGCCAGGCGGCAGGGAAATCCCACCGCCTTGCCAGGCCGCCACGGGCCCCGAAGCAAACGATTCGACGATCGACGACATCCCTTCAAGCGGGCTTGCCCCGGCCAGACCGCCGACCATCGCGGCGGACCCCAGCGGGCTCACGCTGCCCGTCGCATACGACTGCTTGATCGTGCCGATGTTCGTGCCCACGAGCCCTCCCGCGTAGTCGAATCCGGCCACGTTGGCGCCGCTCCACGATTGCAAAATGAGCGCACCGTTACCGTTCTCGCCCACCAGCCCCCCATTGGAGGACGTGCGGCCCGGCCCGATCGCACCTACCGTGCCAGTGGAATAGGTGCGGAAGATCGTACCGAAGTTGACGCCGGCCAGCAGGCCGTTCTCGGCGAATGAACTGTCCGCGGCGGCGTTGTACGAATTCGTAACGCCGAGGTTGCGCACCACGCTATTCGAATTGGTCACGCCGAATACGCCAGACGGCCCGCCCGCGGGATCGAACCCAATCACCGCGCCGTCGATCACATGCCCGAATCCGTCGAATTGTCCAGAGTACGGTTGAACAAAGTCGCCTATCGGCGTCAGGCTGGTGCCCGCGAACTCGACATCGCGTCCAAGCGCATAGTTTGCAAACAGGTCTTGCGCCACGCTTCGCAGGTCATCGGCCGAATTGACGAGGCGATAGGCCGTGATTTGCGTCAGCAGTCCACTGTTTTCCGGCGGCGTCCATGACGTGTTCCCGAGCATCGCACCAGCCGCATAGCTCCCGTTCATGTCATAGAGCGCGTTGACGATGCCCGTGCTCTTCGACCAGTCGATCGTGCCTTGATTCGTGACGCTGCCGCCGTTGTCGATCGCCGTCGAATCGGCGTGCAGCGTGAGATTGCCGCTGCCCACGTTCTCGATCGTGACGCCGTCGTTCACGTGCACCGAGTGATAAGCGTTCAATCCCAGCGAGGCCGAGCCGCTCCACCCGATGTTCGAGCCGATCGCGATATCGCCGCTGCGCCCTTCGTCGGCCGTCGCCTGAACGTTGATCGACGTTCCCGCATTGAGGTTGCGTGTCAGCACGGTGGCTTCGCGGCTGCCGATCGCGATGCTGGGCGTGATGATGTTCCATATACCGGCCGACACGGTCGGGATGCAATGGCAAAACACGATCGTGCCTGCCTCCGTGTCCACGGTCCCGCCGCTGCTATCCGCGTTCTTTGCTTCGAGCCGCCCGCCAAGCCTCACCCAGCCTCGGTCGGCGACGAGCCATATATGCCCGTCGCGCGTGGCGGTGCCGGTGGCGCGGATGGCCGTATGATTGCCCGACAAGGCGTACACGTTGCCGTCCGCCGCTTGCAGGCTGACCTGCGCGGCTTCGATCGCGCCTTGATTGATGACGGTGCCCCCGCTGGGCATCTGCACGTACACCTGCTTGTTGTGCTGGTCGGTCGCAAGCAGCATCTGCCGGGCAGCCGCGAGTTCCACCGTGCCATTCGGCGCGTGAATGTCTCCCGCGTTTTCCACTTGCGAGCTGGCGATCAGAAACACGTCGCCGTACTTCGATTCGATTCGTCCTAGGTTGACGACCTTTCCGTTGGACGCTCCCGTAAATTGAAAATTGTCGACGAGCATGAACAACGTATTGTCGGTATCGAGCGTGGACGCAACGAACCGTCCCCCGGTCGACACGATGCCCGACTTGCCGATGAGCACGCCCTGCGGATTGACGAGATAGACGCTGCCGGTGCCGGTGAGCGTGCCGAGGATCTGTGAAGGGTCGCCGCCCGTGACGCGGTTCAGCGTCGCACCGTTGCCGTTGTTGAATGTCACGCGTTGACCGGCGCCGATCGAGAAGCTGCCCCAATCGATGATGCCCCGACTCGAACTCTGGTTGACCGTCACGGACGTCGCGTTGCCGGCGATCGCGCCGGCGCCCGCCACGAACTGTCCGCCTTGCGGGAGTGCGCCCGCGCCCAGCGCCAGCGTGGCATGGGTGCATAAAGTCAGCGCCGCCGCGGCGCATGCCGACGGTGCGAACAGTGTGGCCACGCGCCGCGACCTGTAGCCGATTGTCCGCCCGAATTTCGTCCGAATCATGATCGCCCTCGTCAATCGTTCATTCGACGTCGTGCGCAGTCATCCGTGCTCGCACACGGAAATGGTTGATCGGGAAATAAATAAAAAAAAGGCGTCGCTGTTTATTTGTTTATGAGAGCCGCAGTTTCTCGACGCTGTGATTTCAGCGAAAACACTGAAGCGAAGAAGCGATGTCCGCCTTGATTGAGAGGCGATTAAGCCGCATTCAACACGACGCGGGCTTCCAGGCCGCCACCTTCGCGGTTCTCGAGGGTGAGCGTCGCGTTCAGCGTGACGGCAAGCTGCCGTGCGATGGCGAGGCCGAGGCCGGTGCCCCCGGTGGCGCGATTGCGCGAGGTTTCCTCGCGATAGAAAGGTTCGAACACGGCTTCCAGCGCCTCTGGCGAAATGCCGGGGCCGCGGTCCAGCACGGAGATGACGACGTTATTTGCATGATCGTGACGCATCTCAATGACCGCTTTTCCGGCGAACTTCAGCGCGTTGTCGACGAGATTGCCGATCAATCGCCGTAATGCGTTAGGCCTCGTGGCGATCGTCACCGATTCATGCTCGTCGAGCGATACCGCCGCGCCCGCATCGACGTAGTCATAGACCAAGCTTTCCAGCAACGCATGCAAGTCCGTGCGATGGACGTCTTCATTCACGCCGTGCATCGTGCGCGCATAGGCGAGGCCTTCCTTGACCAGCGTTTCCATCTCGGCCAGGTCGCGTTGCAGACGGGCCCCTTGAGCTTCGTCGTCCATCGTCTCGACGCGCAACCGCATGCGCGTAATCGGTGTCTGCAAATCGTGGGAAATGGCAGCTAGGATCTGAATGCGCTCCGCCATATAGCCTGCGATGCGTTCCTGCATCGAATTGAATGCACGCGCCGCTCGCGCCACCTCCGAGGGTCCCTTCTCGGGCAGGCGTTCGCCCTTCAGATCGGGTCCGAGCGCGTCGGCTGCTTTCGCCAATTGCTGTAAAGGGCGCGTGGCAAGGCGAACCGCAAGCCAGGAGCATGCGGCGATCACCGCCAACTGCAATGCGAGCGTGAACGGCAGCCAGGGCGAAATCGGGATCGACGACATGGGCAAGACGTCGATTGTCAGCGGCGCGCCGTCCGTGAGCTTTAGGTGAACCTGTAGGTGCTCGCGCGTGTCGGGGATCGTGTTGACACTGACTGGGTACTTGCGCCCTATCCCCGCCTCGATCGACTCCGCCATGCGAGCGGAGAGCCGCGCGTCGGGCGGCGCGCCGGTTTCGCCGGGGCCGAGAATGAAGCGGTACGTTCGGCGCGCGAGACGCGGCAGCCAATCCGCTCGTTCGTTGGCGGGAAGGTGGTCGAGCAAGGCGACCGAGCTGGCCACTTCCCGCTCGACATAGCCCATCATCACGTCGGTCGTGGCGTTGTCGCGCTCCGTCAGTGTCAGCCAGAAACTCGCACCCTGTGTGAGCGCGAGACCAATGACGAGGATCAGCGCAACGCGCGCATACAACGTGCGAGGCAGGCGCCAATGCAAGGCTCGGCCGATCACGACGGATCCTGTATGACGGTGACGGCTGCGGAAAACACATACCCCTCGTTGCGCAGCGTCTTGATGTAGCGCGGCTCGCGCGCTTCGTCGCGCAGCCGCTGTCTGACGCGGCTCACCAGCAGGTCGATCGAACGGTCGAACGCGTCGGCTTGGCGGCCCTGCGTGAGGCTCAGCAACTGGTCGCGCGTGAGCACCCGCTGCGGATGGTCGAGAAACACGCGCAGCAGCCGATATTCCGCGCCGCTCAGTGCGACGAGCGTGCCTTGCGCATCGAGCAGATGCCGCGCAACGGTATCGAGCCGCCAATCGCCGAACGCGAGCACGTGCGCCGACTCGCTCACTTGCATGCCGGGCGGAAGCATCCGCGCTCGGCGCAGGACCGCCTTGATGCGCGCGAGCAATTCCCGCACGGCGAACGGCTTCGGCAAATAATCGTCCGCGCCCATTTCCAGGCCGACGATGCGATCGGTTTCCTCCCCGCGCGCCGTGAGCATCAGTACGGGCACGCTGCGATGTCGGCTGGCGCGGAGGTCGCGGCAGAGCACGAGGCCGTCCTCACCCGGCAGCATCAGGTCGAGCACGATGATGTCGGGCGGCCCGCTCTCGAGCATCGCGCGCATGTCGCGGCCGTTCGCGGCGACCGATACGCGCATGCCGTTCTTCTCGAGATAGTCCGCGATCAATTCGCGAATATCGCGATCGTCATCGACGACCAGCACATGGTCGATCCTGTCCATGGATGCTCCGTCAACCGCGCCGTCGCCGCGTTTGCGCCGACGACGCGGCGATCAGATCGCACTTGAGCGGATGGCGGGCTTCGGCGGCAAATCCCGCCATGATAAACAGCGCGACCGCCAAGACGCGTTTCATGCGTTCTCCACCACCGACATGCTTGCGCCGTCGTAGACGGTCGATTCGAGCGCGTAGACATCGACGCCGTCGAGGCAGCCGAGGTTCACGCGCCAATGCGTGGGATTGCTGCGCGTTTGATGGAACGGATAGATGCCGCAATGGCGGCAGAAATAGTGCTTCGCCACGCGGGTGTTGAACTGATACAGCGTGAGATCGTCTTTGCCGCTGACGATTTCGAGCTGCTCGGCGGGAAACGCGGGCGACATCAACGCGCCCTTGCGGCGGCACAGACTGCAGTTGCAGCGACCGGCCGGCGAGAGGGCCGTGAACACCTTGAATTTGACTGTACCGCAGTGGCATGAGCCATTGAACCATTCACTCATGATGCTCTCCGTTGGAAACCTGATGCGAGAAAGGAGGCCCGTGACGATGTAGGGAAACGGGCGATCGATGCAAGCAAGCTTGGGCAGGCGCGGGCCAGAACGCTCTCTACAGCGATACGACCTGGAGTATCGCATCCGCGAACGCCTTCGGCGCTTCTTGCGGCAGATTGTGGCCAATGCCCCCGCCGATCGTGCGGTGCAGATATTTTCCGACGAACTTTTTGGCGTAAGCGGCGGGCTCGGGGTGCGGCGCGCCGTTCGCATCGCCTTCGAGCGTGATGGTCGGCACCGTGATCGAGGGCGCCGAGGCGAGTCGGCGCTCGATGTCGTCGTACTGCGCTTCGCCCTTGGCCAAGCCGAGACGCCAACGATAGTTGTGGATCACGACGGCGGCATGATCCGGATGGCGAAACGCTGCCGCCGAGCGCGCGAACGTGGCGTCGTCGAATTGCCATTTCGGCGAGGCGAGCTGCCAAATCAATTTGTTGAATGCATCGACGTTCGCCGCATAGCCTTGTGCGCCGCGTTCGGTGGAGAAGTAGAACTGATACCACCAAGCGAATTCGGCTTTTGGCGGCAGCGGCTGTTTGTTGGCCTCTTGACTGCCGATCAGGTAGCCGCTCACCGAAACGAGCGCTTTCACGCGCTCGGGCCACAACGCGGCGATGCTGTCGGCCGTGCGTGCGCCCCAGTCATAGCCGCCGAATACGGCGCGATCGATCTTCAAGGCGTCCATCAACGCGACGATGTCGACTGCGGTGACGGACTGTTGGCCGTTGCGCACCGTATCGGCGGATAGGAAGCGGGTCGAACCGTAGCCGCGCAAGTACGGGACGATGACGCGATAGCCCGCCTGCGCGAGAATCGGCGCGACTTCGACGTAGCTGTGGATGTCGTACGGCCAGCCGTGCAGCAAGATCACGACGGGGCCGCCTGCGGGCCCAACTTCGGCGTACCCGACGTTGAGCAGGCCCGCGTCGATCTGCTTGATGGCTCCGAACGACGTGCGTGCCGGGGGGAGCGCGGCGTCCGAAGTCTGGCCTCGCGGCGTTTGCGCTTGCACGAGGCCGCTCAAGCCCAGCTCGGCGAGGCTCAGGCCCGCGATGGCGGTGCCGAGAAGACGACGACGTCGAGAGTCGACAGGTTTGTCCATGTGGTTCTCCGTTCAGCAAGGGTGAAAGGCGTCCGGCCGGATCGGTCAGGCTTCGGTGCTTGCCTTTATACGCAAAGCTGAGCGGGTGTTTGTATCTCAATGTATCGGCGTTTGTTCAATACACATGGGGATTCAAAAATGGGCGGCGTTTGGCGTCTGCGGCAAACAGTCGAGCCCTTTCAACGTTGCCTCGACCGCCGCGTCGAGCGGGGTGTGGGGTTCGCGCCCGATCGCGGCTTCCAGTCGAGCATTGCTCATGCTCACCGGCACGCGCCAGAGATAACGCATCTCCATCAACTCGCGCAGTGTCGGAACGAACGGCGAAGCCAACCGAACGAGCCACCAAGGAAAGCGCCGCAGGCGCGGGTGCAGGCCGTGCCGCTGCGCGACCGCTTGAATCGCATGCGCCATCTGCGTTCCGTCTGCATCCCAGTGGCCGCGCATATGGAAACTCGCAAACGCGGCGAGCGTATGCCTGCGTTCGATAAGCTCAACCATGGTGCGCGCGACGTCGGGTACATACGACCATTGGTGGCCGACGCCCGGCTGACCCGGGCCGCGTACGGTTTGCACCATCCGCCCGGGACGGATAAGGCCCTGCGCAAACCAGCTGTTGCCGACGCGCGGCCCGAAAAAGTCGCCGGCCCGCACGACGATCGTGCGCACGCCTTGCGCCGTCGCGGCTTCCAATCGCCGCTCGAGCTCCACCCTGATCGCCCCCTTACGCGTACCCGGCCGTTGCGGCGAGTCTTCTCGCAGAACGGGAAACGCATCGTCGCCGTAGTTGTAGACGGTGCCGGGCAAGACGACCGTCGCCCCGTTCGCCGCGGCGGCGGCGATGGTGTTATCGATCATCGGCAACACGAGTTCCGACCAGCGGCGGTATCCGGGCGGATTCACTGCGTGAACGACGATGCCGCAGCCCCGAGCCGCATCGACGACCGTTCCACGATCCATCGCGTCGCCGCGCAGCCAGACAATGCCGTCGCGCTCGACTTCGGCAACGTCAAGGGTGCGCGCCAGTGCCCGGACCTCCCACCCCGCATCGCGCAGTTGTCGCGCAAGCTCGCCGCCGATGCCACCCGTCGCGCCAAGGATCAGTGCTCGCTTGGCCTGTGCGTTTTGCGTCGTGTCCATCGAACTTCTCCTAGTCAGTGCGTTTCGATGGCGGTATTGTGTGGCGCTGCGCGGCAATAAGGAATTGTCGAACGTGATCGATACGCTATACATTTATGTATGGCTACCGAACTGAGCTGGGAACTGTATCGAACCTTTCTCGCCGTGCTGACGGAGGGCTCGCTGTCGCGCGCGGCACGAGCGCTCGGCATGACGCAGCCGACGGCGGGGCGTCACGTGGCCGCGCTCGAGACCGCTTTCGGTCAAACGCTGTTTACGCGCTCGCAGTCGGGACTGCTGCCCACCGAGGCCGCACTGTCGCTGCGTGGCTATGCGCAGTCTCTGCAGAGCACGGCGGCAGCCCTTGAGCGCGCGGCCGCGAGTCATGGGGCAGGGGTGAGGGGTGTCGTGCGCGTTTCGGCCAGCGACGTCATAGGCGTTGAAGTGCTGCCGCCCGTGATTGCCGAGCTGCGCCGCGCGCACCCGGCGCTCGTCGTCGAACTGGTGCCGACCAATCGCATTCAGGACGTACTGCAGCGCGAGGTCGATATTGCCGTGCGCATGGCCACGCCTGCGCAGGAGGCGCTGATCGCGCGCAAGGCGGGCGACATCGAACTTGGGCTATACGCGCATGCTGACTACGCGGCTGCGTACGGCAGCCCCGAGACCCTTGCCGAACTGGCTAGCCACGCGCTCATCGGCTTCGATCAGTTGACGCCGTTCCTGCGCGAGGCAAGCAAGAAGCTGCCGATGTGGAAGCGCGAAGTATTCGCGCTACGCACGGACAGCGATCTCGCACAACTTGCGCTGATTCGCGCGGGCTGCGGAATCGGCTTTTGCCAATCGGGCCTCGCGCGGCGCGATGCACTGGTGCGTGTGTTGCCGGATATCGTTGCGCTCGATTTCCAGACGTGGGTCGTCATGCACGAGGACCTGCGCAGCAGTCCCCGTTGTACGGCCACGTTCGACGCGCTCGTGCGCGGGCTGCAAGCCTATATCGCGGGTGTCGAGGCAAACGGCGCGGGCTCGCCAAGCCGCTCCCCCAGAAAATCGACGAATACGCGCAAGCGCGGCAGCATGTGACGGCTCGCCGGCCATAGGGCGCGAAACACGCCTTCGGTCGTTTTCGACGTGGTCAACGCGGGTTGCAGTCGTCCGTCCGCCATCGCGTCGCGGCACAGGAAATCGGGAATGTAAGCGATCCCGAGGCCTTCGATCGCCGCCGACAAGATGGCCTCCGCGTTGTTGAAGATGAGCGGCGCGCTCGTTTGCGTGCCGCGTAGTGCGGATTCGCCGTCGATCAGCCACTCTTGCAGCTTCCCGCTCGAAGCGAATCGGAAGCGCAGACACGTATGCTCCGCAAGCTCGTCTGCTACTTGCGGCATCCCGCGCCGCGCGAAGTAGACAGGCGACGCGCATACGACGAGCCGGTATGGGCCGAGCGGCTTTGCCTTTAAGCGCGAATCGAGCGGCTCGCCGCCGCGGATCACGACATCGAAGCCTTCTTCGACTACGTCGACGAGACGGTCGCTGAAGTCCAGGTCGAGTTCGATCTCCGGGTAGCGCGCGCGAAACTCGGCAAGAACCGGCAGCGCGAACCGATAGCCGATCGCGGGCATGCTGACGCGCAACCGTCCTCGCGGCGCGCCGCTCGCGCTCGACAGTTGTGCCTGCGCATCCTCGATATCCTGCAACGCCTGCCGGCAGCGGTCGAAAAAAACCGAGCCTTCATCGGTGAGACTGATTTTTCGCGTGGTTCGATGAAACAGTCGAACGCCGAGATTCGCTTCCAACTTCGCGATGCTCTTACCGACCGCGGACGCCGAGATGCCGAGCGCGCGGCCCGCGGCCACGAAGCTGCGCATTTCCGCCGCGCGGATGAAGACGAGAAGCCCACTGAGCGTTTCCATCGAAATGGCCGATTAAGGAATGATTTTCCTGAGAGTCCGGAAAGCGCGCCCATTTAAACATGGTCAGCTGACTTTTAACATTCCGGCACACCTTCGACCTATCCATCTCTCACGGGATTCGCGACATGCCCAATACCACCGATGCCAACGCACTCGACGCGGCTCAGAAGCGTTTCATGCTCGGCGCGGTTTGTCTGGCCGCGCTTGCGATGCCGGTCAGCTTCACCGGTCCGGCGCTGGCGCTGCCCACCATCGCATCCGTGCTCGGCGGTTCCCCGCTCGCCCTCGAGTGGGTGACGAACGCATTCATGCTGGCATTCGGCAGCTGCATGCTCGTGGCGGGCACATTGGCCGATCGCTTCGGGCGCAAGCGCATTTTTCTGTGCGGCACGCTTGGCTTCGCCCTATCGTCGGTCATCGCGGCAATCGCTGGGTCGATGGTCGAAGTCGACATCGCCCGTGCGCTGCAAGGGATGGCCGCTGCGGCTGCGCTCTCGGCCGGCGCCGCCGCCCTTGCTCAAGAGTTCGAGGGCCACGCGCGCGATCGTGCGTTCAGCCTGCTCGGCACGACGTTCGGCGTGGGGCTCGCATTCGGGCCGATTCTTGCCGGCGGCCTCATTGCGCACATCGGCTGGCGCGCCGTGTTCGCTAGTACCGCCCTCATCACGCTTGCCGCTTCGGTACCCGGTGCGAAATGCATGCGGGAAACCCGCGACCCCGGTGCGACTGGCGTTGACTGGCCGGGCGCCGCGACCTTCGCCTGCGCCTTGGCTTTGCTGACCTACGCGGTGTTGCGCGTGCCCGACCGCGGGTGGGGGAGCGCGGCCGTGCTCGTTCCATTTGCCGCGTCGATCGCCGCGGCGGTGGCGTTCGTCGTCGTCGAACGACGTGCAACGCGACCGATGCTCGATCTCTCGTTGTTTCGCTATCCGCGCTTCATCGGCGTGCAATTCATCGCGGCCGCGCCGGCGTATTGCTACGTCGTGCTGCTCGTGTTGATGCCGGTTCGCTTGATCGGTATCGACGGGCTCGACGGCATGGCGACCGGGCGAATGATGTTCGCTATGTCCGCGCCGATGCTTGTCGTGCCGCTGATTGCCTGCCGCTTGGCGCGTTGGGTGTCGCCGGGCGTCATCGCCGGCATCGGTCTGCTGCTGTGCGCATGCGGCCACATTTGGCTTGCGCAATGTGCGCCTGCCCGATTCTCCGGCAATTTGCCGGCCGCGATGTTCGTCATCGGGCTGGGCGTGAGTCTTCCGTGGGGGCTGATGGACGGTCTCGCCGTGAGCGTCGTGCCGAAGGAGCGAGCCGGGATGGCGGCCGGCATTTTCAACACGACGCGCGTGGCCGGAGAGGGAATCGCGCTGGCGGTCGTCACGACCCTGCTGACCGGACTCATCGACGCCAATCTGCGCGATGCCTTCCTGGCGGCCGGCGATGCGGCGCGGATCGGTCAGGCATCCAATCGGCTCGCGATGGGCGATTTGGCCGGGGCGGCAAGCGTGCTGACTCATGCGCCGCAAGCCGAACTGGCTCGGCTCTATGGCGACGCATTTCACTCGCTGTTGCACGTCCTAGCAAGCATCACCGTGCTATCGGCCCTGCTGGTATTCGGTTTTCTGAGGCGCGCTGCGCGTTCGGATCTGGACGACGCGTACGTCGCATAAACGCCCACATGTCCGCGTGCAGCGCTTCCATGTGCGTATAAAGCAATCCGTGCGGTGCACCCGGATAGACCTTGAGCGTGCTGCCGGCAATCAATTCCGCGGTAGGCAAGCCGCCCACTTCGAGCGGCACCGAGCAGTCGCGGTCGCCATGAACGATCATGGTCGGCACCTCGATGTCGCGCATTTCCGCTCTGAAGTCCGCTTCGACGAGCGCTCGGCTGCATGCCAGTGCGACGTGAACCGGGGCCTGTAAGATCGTCGCGCCCCAGCGCATCATGGCCGGCGACGTTTCGGGCACGAAAAACGGCGGCAGCGCGCTGGCCACCCAGCTCGGATAGTCGCGCCGCCAGAGCGCCCACAGCGCTTCGAACTGCTCGCGCGGTATGCCGCCGGGGTTGTCGTCGGTCTTGAGCAGCATCGGTGTCGTGGGCGCGAGCAGGATGAGGCGCGCCGCCCGCTTGCTGCCGTGCCGGCTCAAATAACGCACGATGTCGCCGCTTCCCATCGAGTGCGATACGAGCGTGACTTCCTTCAAATCGAGCGATTCGATGAGCTTCGCCAAGTCGTCGGCGAACGTATCGAAATCGTAGCCGCGCGCGGGTTGGTCGGAGCGTCCGTGCCCGCGGCGGTCCAGGGCGATGCAGCGCATGCCGTTATCGCCGAATTCGGCGAATTGGTAGTCCCACATCGCGCTGCCGCAGCCGAGCGCGCTGACGAACAGCATCGGAGCGCCGCTGCCCCATTGACGCCAATAAAGTTGCGTCCCGTCGTTCGCGGTGATGATCGGCATGTCGCGTTCTCCTTCGGTTGTCGATGCGTTGACGGCATCGTAGGAGAAGGGCGGCGCGAAATCGATTACCTAGGAGGTAAGGGGAAATGGGGCCTTACGCGAACCCTAAGGGGATCTGTGCGGAACCCTTGGGGAACCCGCACGCCAGCGTCGGCTCAGTTCAGCGTCTTGGCCTTCTTGCCGGCGCGCGACGGCGGCTGGCACATAACGCAGGCCTTGGCGCGCGGCAGATCGTGCTTGTAGGACACGAACTTGCCCTTGCAGCGGCAGCATTCATGCAGGTCCAAAATCCCGCCGTTGAAGAAGCGCACGAGCGTCCATGCGCGCGTCAAGTCGAGGTGAACGTCGAGGCCGGCGTTCACGCAGTGCTCGCGGTACAGGCGATAGCCCTTGGTCAGCGAATCGACGTGCGAGCAGCGGGCTTCCTGCTTCAGGAACGAGTACGTGTGGTAGAACAGCGACGCGTGAATATTGGCCTGCCATGTCATGTACCAGTCGGCGGAGGAGGGCAGCATGCCTTTCGGCGGCGATTCTTCCTTGACTTCGCGATAGAGGCGAATGAGGCGCTCGCGCGAAAGCGAGAGTTCGGACTCGAGCACCTGCATGCGGGCGCCCAGTTCGATCAACGCGACGGCGCGGGAGACCTCTTGCGCTTCTTCGATCAGGCTCGTCTTCGGCATGGCTGGCTCCCTATTAGGCGAATTGCTTGGCAGGCTGGGCGGCGAGCAAAATCGCCGCGTGCGTGGCGGTGGCATCGAGCCCTTTTTCCATCGACGTCAGGGCGGTCAGCATGGCCGCATCGTTGAAGCGGAAGTCGCACACGAGCTCTTCCGACTGCGCGAACTTGATGGTCTGCGCGGGCGTCAGCGTGTGGAGCAGATCGGCCAACTGCGACGACAGGCCGAGCTTGAACAAGCCCTCCGCATAGTCTTCGTTGAGCATGTGCTTCGCGAGCAACAGATACGACAGGTTGATCTCCCGTACCGTTTCGAGCACTTCGCGATCGTTCACTCTTGCCTCCGCAACTGAGAAATCGGGTCGCACGCCGGGGGTTTCTGCCGCCTCGCAAGTCGCGCGGCGTGGTGCATGCGTTGGATGAGAGTATTGTTCAGATTGTTAGCGATACCAATCAGCGGCGTCGGAACATTGTGTCGTCCGCGCCGGTGGGCGTGTCAGCGTTTTCCTACGCGCGTTGGCACGCGGCGCCCGAGGGGCCTCGGTGCAAGCGGCGATAGTGCGCCGGTGTAAGGGCGAACGCGCGTTTGAACGCGGCGCCGAAATGCGACTGGTGGGAAAAGCCGCAGGCCAGGGCGATGTCGGCCAACGACAAGCGGGAGCCGGCGAGCAGGCTGCGCGCCGCCTGTAGCCGGTGCTCGGTGAGGTAGGCGTGCGGGGTCATGCCGATCGCCGCCGTGAAGCCGCGCAGGAACGAGAGGGTCGTTTGACCGGTGATGGCGGCCAGCTCCTCCACGACCAGGGGCTGGCCGAATTGGTCGGCGATGCAGTCGAGGACGGGGCCGTAGCGCCGCCGATCGCGGCCGGCGTACGCCGTTTGGCCGCTGGTCGACGCAAGGGTGCGCCAGACAAGGCGCCAGGCGAGATCGGCCAGGCTTGCGTCGTCGCCAAGCGGTGCGACGAGCAGCCGGCGCACCGCGCGCGCCAGCGCGAAAGCTTCCCGTGCGCCGGCGACGCAAACGCGCGTTTGGGCAAACGCCCCGCCGGGCAAGGCATTGAGATCCATTCCCATGAGACGCAGGACGAGGTATTCGCCGCCGTCGGCCGATTCCGAAAAAACATCCACGCCGGCCGGGGTGACCGCCAGCGTGCCGGGCCATCGATCGAATGCCTCGCGCCGATCCGACCCGATCGAATGGACGCCTGTTTGCCGCTCGAGCGCCACACCGATCGACGGGGCGTGCGCCGGGTCGCGCGCGCTGTACGGCGCACGCGGCAATAGCTGCAGCGCAATGCCTCCGCCCAGAACGACGTGAGGGGCGGAGGTCGATCGGCCGGCGAGCGTGTCGGGATGAGCGTCCACAGTGAAATTTCTCGATATACGGAAGCGGCAGGTCGAAGGCACCATCCGGACATCGTGAACGATGAATGTCAGGAGGCATCGACGATGCGAACGATCGGTTTGATCGGCGGCATGAGCTGGGAGTCTTCCGCCGAATACTATCGAATCCTAAACGAAGCGGCGCGCGCGCGTCTGGGCCCGCTACGGTCCATGCAGATCCTGATGTATAGCGTCGACTTCGGCCCGATCGAAGCGGCTCAGCGGGAGAACCGCTGGAGCGACGCCGCGCAGATCCTGCAGGACGCCGCGCGGCGGCTTCGTGCGGGCGGCGCCGACTGCATCGTGCTGTGCACGAACACGATGCACAAGGTGGCCGAGGCGGTCGCGTCCAGCGTCTCGACGCCGTTTCTGCACATCGGCGATCCGCTCGGGCAAGCGTGTCTGCGCGGCGGTTGGCGGCGCATCGGCTTGCTCGGCACCGGGTTCACGATGCGCGAGCCGTTTCTCGTCGATTACGTCCGCGAGCGCTATGGCGTAGAGATGTTCGTACCGGATGAAGCGCAACGCGATCTCGTCCACCGCGTCATTTACGAGGAGCTTTGCGCCGGCGTCATCAGCGATGCGTCACGGCGGGCTTACGTCGACGTCATCCATTCGCTGGCGGCGCGCGGTGCGCAGGCTGTCGTGCTCGGCTGTACCGAAATCGGCTTGCTGATCCGCGATCGCGATAGCCCGCTGCCGGTCCTCGATACCACGCATTTGCACGCAATGGCGGCGTTCGATTTCGCCCTGGGCGAGCGCACGTCCGGGTAGCGCTTGCGGGCGGCTCAGTTCGCCGTCGATGGACGACGCAGTGCCGATTGGCAATAATGACGTGCCCCACACCCATTTTGCCGCGCATTTCGTCGCCGTCTTCCGATGCAAAAACCGATACTCGCCCTGACCTACGATCAAATCGATCAATGGATCGCCTCGCTGCAGCCCGACTTGGCCGGGGAAGGGTTCGCTTGCGCCGTCGGCATTCTGCGCGGAGGCGGGCCGCTCGCGCTGATGGTGTCGCACGCAGTGGGCGTGCCGGCCGCGTTCCTGCGCTACGAACGCGCCACGCGAGCGGTGGCATGGGATTCGTCGATTCCGATCCCGCCCCCGGGCAGCAAGGTACTCGTCTGCGAGGACATCGCCGGCGCCGGCAACACGCTCGACGATTGCATCGCTTTCCTGCACGCCCACGGGCTAGAGGTGAAGACGCTCGTGGCGGGCTTCGACGATCTGAGCCGCCTTCATCCCGACTACGGGCTCGACGCACGCGGCTATTTCGTGCTGTTCCCGTGGGAGCGCCACGCCTACACCGATGCCTACCGCGATGCATGGCGGCGCACTCGCGCAGGAACGCACGGGCTGATCGGCGAGGACCACGAGTTCGCCGTCTATGCGATCGATTTGGACGGCATTCTTTTGCCCGATGTGCCGCCCTCCCATTACGAGGCTGACTTGGAGGCCGCACTGGCCGAGCGCGACGCGCTCGTTCCGTTCGAGCGCTTGCCCGGCATCGACTTGGAGCGGGCCAAGGCCATCGTCACGGGCCGGCCCGAGATGGATCGCTCGCGTACGGCGGATTGGCTCGTCCGCCACGGATTCGACCGTCCGCAGCTCGTCATGCGCGATCCTTCGCGTCACGGCGACCGGCCGCACGAAGTCGCCTCTTACAAAGCGCAGGCGGCGCTCTCGCTGGCTTGCACGCATTTCGTCGAAAGCGATCCCGTTCAGGCGATCCATATCGCCCAAATGGCGCCGCTGTTGCGCGTGATCTGGTGGAATGCAGCCGACGGCGCGGGCCAACTCGTCTCGTCGCATCGGTGGAGCATCGGCGCCGCCGAATCGGCGCACTTGGGCGCGGCGCAAGCGGGGTAACGACCTCGTATCGCTCACGGGCGGTTTTCCCAGTGGGGCCACCCCGCATGCTCAGAATCAGGCGAGCGCAATCGAATCGCTGATGGTGCGATTCGGGTTCGAGCTTACCCCGTGGCCGATTCGCATCTATGCTGTGGTTTGGCGGGGACATATTCGTTTACCCAGCCGACGCTCGCCCGACAGCTTCGAGACAACACGCTCGACCTCAAGAGATCTCACGATGCAAACGAAACCTGTACTCGGATTGGAAGAAATCGACAAGATCGTCGCCGCAGCGCGCGCGGAGGCGCAGAAGCACGGCTGGGCGGTCGCGATCTCGCTCGTCGACGATGGCGGCCATCCGCTCGCGCTCGTCCGGCTCGATGGCGCTTCGCCCGTGAGCGCCTACATCGCGACCGAAAAGGCGCGCACCTCGGCCCTTGGCCGGCGTGAGTCGAAAGCCTACGAGGACATGATCAACGGCGGCCGCACCGCGTTTCTGAGCGCGCCGCTCGCCGGCACCCTGGAGGGCGCCGTGCCGGTGCTCGTCGAGGGGCAGGTCGTGGGCGCCGTCGGCGTGTCGGGCGTCAAATCGGAGCAAGATGCGCAAGTGGCTAAAGCCGGCGCCCGTGGCATCGGGGCGTGAGCCCCTAGGCGCGCGCCACGCAATGCAACCCACGCAACCCGTGAAGCCCAGGCAACCCACGAATCCCATGCAACGATAACCGCAGGCACCGCATCATGAACATGACCGACCACTACGGGCTGCGCGTCGACACGGCGCTCGGCCAATTCATCGAGCGCGAGGCGCTGCCCGGCACCGGCGTCGAGGCGCAAGCCTTTTGGCAAGGGTTCGCCGCTATCGTGCGAGATCTCGCGCCCAAGAACCGCGCCCTACTCGCCGAGCGCGATCTGCTGCAAACGGCGCTCGACGAATGGCACGGTTCACACCCGGGCCCCGTGCGCGATCCGCGCGCCTATCGGGCGTTTCTCGAAGAGATCGGCTATCTCGTCGCGGCCCCCAATGGCGTCAAAGTCAGCACGGCGGGCGTCGACAGTGAAATCGCCGAGCAAGCCGGCCCGCAGCTCGTCGTGCCGCTGTCGAACGCGCGTTATGCGCTGAACGCCGCCAACGCGCGGTGGGGCAGCCTTTACGACGCGCTGTATGGCACCGATGCACTGTCCGAGGACGATGGCGCCACGCGCGCAGGCGCCTACAACGCCGTGCGCGGGGCGCGCGTCATCGACTACGCACGCGCGTTTCTCGATCGCTCCGTGCCGCTCGCGGGCGCATCGCACCGCGATGCGACGGGGTATGTCGTGCGAGACGGTCGTCTCGTCGTTCGCACAAAGGCCGGAGAAGCGAACCTTGCGACGCCCGCGCAGTTCGTCGGCTATCAAGGCGAGCCCGATGCGCCATCCGCTGTCCTGCTCAAGCAAAACGGCCTGCACATCGAGATCCAAATCGATGCGAACGCGCCGATCGGCAAGACGGACGCCGCCCATGTGAACGACGTGGTGCTGGAGGCGGCCGTCACGACGATCATCGACTGCGAGGATTCGGTCGCGGCCGTCGATGCGCAGGACAAGGTCGCCCTTTACCGCAATTGGCTCGGGCTCATGCAAGGCACGCTCGTGGAGCAAGTCGCCAAGAACGGCAAGACCTTCACGCGGCGTCTGAACGACGACCGCGTCTACCGCGCGGCGGATGGAAGCACCCTGACGCTGCACGGGCGCTCGCTGCTGTTCGTGCGCAACGTCGGTCACCTCATGACGACCGGCGCGGTGCTCGGTCATGATGGCCATGAAATTCCCGAGGGCATCCTCGACGCCGTCGTCACCACATTGTGCGCGCTGCACGACCGTCAGAACCGGCGCAATTCGCGCACGGGCGCCGTCTATATCGTCAAGCCGAAGATGCACGGCCCGGCCGAGGCCGCGTTCGCCGACGAACTCTTCAGCCGTGTCGAAAGCCTTTACGGTTTGCCGGCGCAGACGATCAAGATGGGCATCATGGACGAAGAGCGGCGCACGAGCGTGAACCTCGCGGCCTCGATCGCGGCGGCCTCCGGACGCGTCGCCTTCATCAACACGGGTTTCCTCGATCGCACGGGCGACGAAATGCACTCGGCGATGCAAGCCGGGCCGATGCTGCGCAAGGGCGACATGAAGAGTTCGGCGTGGATCGCCGCCTACGAGCGCAATAACGTGCTCGTCGGTCTCGCCTGCGGGCTGCGCGGACGCGCGCAGATCGGCAAAGGCATGTGGGCCATGCCGGATCTCATGCATGCGATGCTCGAGCAAAAGGGTGCGCAGCTGCGCGCCGGCGCCAATACCGCATGGGTGCCCTCGCCCACAGCCGCAACGCTCCACGCGTTGCATTATCACGAGGTGGACGTTCAGGCCGTTCAGCAGTCGCTGGAGCGGATCGACTACGCGCTCGAGCGCGATGCGCTGCTCGACGGCCTGTTGACCGTGCCCGTGGTCGAGCGGCCGCAGTGGTCCTTTGACGATATCGCCCGCGAAGTGGAGAACAACGCGCAAGGCATTCTCGGCTATGTCGTGCGCTGGATCGAGCAAGGCGTGGGCTGCTCGAAGGTGCCCGACATTCATGACGTCGGTTTGATGGAGGATCGCGCGACGCTGCGCATATCGAGTCAGCACATCGCCAATTGGCTGCGTCACGGCGTCGTGGCGCCCGAGTTCGTCCGGCAGACGTTCGAGCGCATGGCGGCGGTCGTCGACGGGCAAAACGCCGGCGACCCGAACTACCGGCCGATGGCGCCGAATTTTGCGGCCTCGTTCGCGTTCAAGGCCGCATGCGCGCTTGCATTCGAAGGTGAGACGCAGCCGAGCGGGTACACCGAGCCGTTGCTGCATCGATTCAGGCTCGAGTTCAAGCGTCACTTGACGGGAGGGTAGAAGGAGGGCCGGTGCTCCGCCTCGAGGGGCGGCGGCGCGCCGGCTGGGTCGGACCGATAGAGGCGAATGTTGGCGATTGCCCCACCGGCGAAACCAAGCCGCGCAATACAACGATTATCTAGGAGACAAGACATGAATCCAACCGTGGCGCTACCGCCCGGAACGGTGTTCGCGCAGCCGCTGACACCGGTCGGGAATTCGCTCTTTCTATCTTTCATCGTCGCGGCGCTGCCGATCGCGGTGGCGCTCGTCATGCTGGGCTTGTTGCGTCGGCCCGCATGGCAAGCTTCGCTGGCCGGCCTGATCACCGGCATCATCATCGCGGTCGCGGCGTGGGGCATGCCCGCCGGCCTGGCCCTCGACGCAGTCGGCGCCGGCATGGCGCTCGCGCTCGTTCCCGTGATGTGGATCGTCTTCAACGCGTTGCTGCTCTATAACATCGCGGTGAAGACCGGCCGGTTCGATCAATTCCGGCAATGGATGCTCGATCACTTGCCCGACGACCGGCGGCTCGTGCTGCTTGTCGTGGCGTTCTCGTTCGGCTGCTTGCTCGAAGGGATTTCCGGCTTCGGGACGCCGGTCGCCATTACCAGTGCGCTGTTGATCGCGCTAGGCTTTCCGGCGATCGAGGCGCTCACCTTCACGCTGATCTTCAACACGGCGCCGGTGGCGTTCGGCGCGCTCGGCGTGCCGATCACGGTGCTTGGCGCGGTCACGTCGCTGCCTCCGGTGACGCTCGGCGCAATGGTCGGCCGCCAACTGCCGTTCTTCGCACTGCTGCTGCCGTTCTACGTCGTCGGGGTCTACGGCGGGGTACGGTCTATCGGCAAGCTTTGGCCCGCGCTGCTCGTGTCGGGCGCCAGCTTCGCACTCGCACAGTTCGTCACGTCGAATTACCTCAGCTATCAGTTGACCGACGTGCTGTCGTCGCTGACTTCGCTGATCGTGACGATCGCCTTCCTGAAGGTATGGCGGCCCGCGCCCGACCCGCAATTCGCGATCGCGCGCGGCGCGGATACGATGGTCGGCGTGGGCGCCGCGCGTCAGCGGGCCGGCTGGGGCGGCTGGCTGCCTTGGCTCGTCGTTTCGGTGATCGTCATCTTCTGGGTGCACGCCAATATCGCGATGATCGGCGACGTGAAGATCAAGTGGCCGGGGCTGCACAATGCCGTGTATGTCTCCCTCTATCACAAGCCGTATGCGGCGATTTGGGACTTCCAGCCGCTTGGCACCGGTACGGCGATCCTGCTCTCCGCGATCATCACGGCCGCGTGGTCGCGAATGGGCGTGGGCGAGTTCTTCTCCTGTATCGGGGCCACATGGCGACAAACGCGCATCGCCATCGTCACTGTGATGATGATCGTCGGCCTAGCCTACTTGTTGAACTACTCGGGCATGAGCTACACGCTCGGCACCGGCGTCGCCTCCACGGGTGCGCTGTTCCCGCTCGTGTCGGCTACGCTCGGGTGGATTGCCGTGTTCTTGTCGGGCAGCGATACATCGGGCAATGCGCTATTCGGCAATCTTCAGGTGGTCGCGGCTCGCCAACTGGGATTCGACCCGGTGCTGATGGCCGCGACGAACTCGTCGGGCGGCGTGATGGGCAAAATGATCTCGCCGCAGAACATCGCGACGGGCGTCTCGACCACCGACCTGAAAGGTCAGGAAGGTGTCGTATTTGCGCGCACGTTTTGGCATAGCGTCTTCCTGACCCTGTTGCTCGGCGTGCTCGTGTTCCTGCAGCAGCACGTGCTGACTTGGATGATTCCAGTCTTGCCGAAGTAGGGAGCGTGGGGCGCCACGCTCGCACTCGATCGTTGCACGCACCCGCGAGGCGCTCTAACGGCGCCTCGCGTTCGCGCGCCACATCGACGGCATTTAGTCGGCGGCGGCCGCGTCTTCGATGACGGGCATGGAGCGCACCGGCCGAGCACGCGCCGGCATGCTCTTGACGAGGTAGTCGAGTTCGACATCGCCGAAGTTGCGAACCCGCGCCATCAGTGCCGATTTCTCGGTACTGGTCCAGTACAAATCGGTTTCGACGAACGATTCGCGGATCGTCTGGTACGCGACATCCAGCTCGCGCGTAGCGGGCAGATAAAAGTCTTGGTGGCCGTCCTTTTCGTAACCGGCGGCGAAGCGAGCCGCGTGGTGCTCGTGCGCGCGCTTGCGGCAGTTGACGAGATCGCGTGTATTGGCGGCGCCGTGGTCATGGGAGTGCGCGCCATCCTCCGTCGTCCAGTCGGGGCCCCACGAGATATCGACCGCTTCGTCCTCGGCGAAAATCAGAAAGCGCGGCTGGGTGCCCTCGTAGTCGGGCATGATCCCCGCGTAGACGCCGCCTTGTCCTTTCCAATACGTTCCGATTTCGGGTGCATCGGCGAGTCGCATGCCGTTGGTGGTGTCGATCACGATCGTATCTCTCCTTGAGTTGCCCGCGGCCGCTCGCGGGCCGGATTGTCGGCGAGGCCGATCATGGCGCATCGGCCGTCATCGTGGTTCAATGCGGCGGGCTTTTAGGACGCTCGGCAACGGACACGATCAAGTGTGAGAGGCGATTCCGATATAGTCAGGCATGATCCCTGCTTGGACGCCCCCTTGGTCGGGCCAACAGTCGCCGACCGCGGGCACGTCGTTTGCGAGCGTATGAGCGGTAGACTCGATCCTTCCTTCGTACTCCTAAATGTTGATGGGTTGAAAATCTAAGAGCGACGGTGGGGTAGCGCCTTCGTTCGCCGACGGCACGGGGTGGCTGGCCGTCACACGCCTTGACAGGGATAGGCGATTCGCAGAGTGGCTATATGCCGAGTCGTGCGACGCGCATCGTGGCGCGATTCGCCCAAAAGTGCAGATTTGTCTAAACTTTTAGGACGAATGGCCGTTAGTCGTTAGTACGAGCACTTATTCTTGACGCGCGAAATGCCACAGCAGCAGTCGCGCACGCATGGGCCAAGGCATGCCACACGAGCCGTCACGTTTAGCCGCCGCCGCTGCCGCGAATCGCTCGGACGCTCCGCGCAAGGGCGCCAGG
>DATJJH010000221.1:0-14431 GCA_035492395.1 Trinickia sp.
CACGGTGATGTCGTCGGCGCTCGCTCTACCCTGCGCAACGCCGGCGACGATCTGGCCGAGTTCGGGGAACGTCGTTTCGGCCGACACCACACCGGCCCGGATCGCATGATGGAGTTCGCCGATCACGCGCACTTGCGCAAGGCGATCGCATACATAGCGCGCGGCTTCGAATACCGATGGTGAAAGCTCCGTCTTGTATTCGGCGTCGGATCCCATGGCGGTGATATGCAAGCCGCGATGAAGGTGATGGGCGTAGACGAGCGGCTCGCGGCTGGGCGTGGTCGTGATGGCGATATCCGCTTCGTCGAAGGCGTCGTCGACCGAGCCCGCCACAACACACGGCAGATCGAACCGCGATCGGATATCGGCGGCGCACAGTGCGGCGCGGTCCGCATCGCGCGCCCACACCGTCACGTGCTCGATCTTGCGCACAAGCGCAAGCGCCTGCAGTTGCAACCGGGCTTGTTCGCCCGCGCCGATGACGGCCACGCGGCGCGCATCGGGCCGCGCGAGCCAGCGCGCGGCGACGGCGCCCGCCGCCGCCGTGCGGACCGCGGTCAGATATCCGTTGTCGAGCAGCACGGCCTCGGTCAATCCCGTGCGCGCGGACAGCACGAGCATGAGACCGTTCAGGCTCGGCAAACCCAGCGCTGGATTGTCGAAGAAGCCCGGGCTGATTTTGATGGCGAAGCTGTCGAAGCGCGGCAAGTACGCGGTTTTGACGTCGACCTCGCCATGCCGCTCCGTCAACGCGAGATTGAGCACCGGCGGCATGACCACGGGTTCGGTGGCCAGCGACAGGAATGCACGTTCGACTTGATCGACGGCAGCGAGATCGAGCGGAACGAGCGCGCGCAGTTGCGCCTCGCCCACGATCGTGATGTCAGGCATCTGCGTTCTCCATGACGATGCGTCGATGCGCATCGATATCGATATTGGCGCCGCTCACTACAATGACGATCGGGCCGTTCTTGACGGGAATGCGCCCATCGAGCACCGCCGCGATGCCGACGGCTGCCGCGCCTTCCACCACGAGCCGCTCGGCTCGGTAGGCGTGCACGATGCCGCGCGCAATAGATGGCTCGTCGAGCAGCACGATGTCGTCGGCCAAGTCATGCGTCATCGCGAACGTGTAGCGGTTGTCGAGCCCGATGCCGCCGCCGAGCGAATCGGCGAGCGTCGCGACTTCTTCCACGGCGACGGGCCGGCCGGCCGCAAGGCTCTCGTGCATCGCGGCGCCGCGCGCCATCGTCACGCCGATCGCGCACAGGTCGGGGCGAATCGTCTTGGCCGCGAACGCGACGCCGCTGAAGAGCCCGCCGCCTGACAGGGGCACGACGAGCGTCGCCGCATCGGGCAGCGCCTCCACAATTTCCAAGCCGATCGTCGCTTGGCCGGCGATCACGCGCACATCGTCGAACGGCGGGACAAAGGCGTAGCCTTCATCGCTCGCCAAGCGCAGCGCTTCCACCTGCGCGTCGTCCTGACTGCGCCCGACGATGACGACGCGCGCGCCGAGCGCGGCAACGGCGTCGACTTTGTTCGTCGGCACGAGCGAGGACATGCAGACCGCGGCTTCGATGCCGAGCGCGCGCGCCGCGTAGGCCAGCGCGCGGCCGTGATTGCCCGTGGATGCGGTCACGACTTTCGTTACGCCTTCGGCGGCGAGTTGCGCCAGCGTGTTCGTCGCGCCGCGCACCTTGAAGCTGCCGGTGGGTTGGACGGTTTCAAGCTTGAGGTAGACGGGCACGCCGGCTCGCAGCGACAGCGACGCCGATTCGACGAGGGGCGTGTGCGTCACGCGCCCCGCTAGGCGATGCCGCGCTCGAAAGACATCCGCAAGAGACAGAATGGACATGGACCGCTACCGCAAAACATTGTCGATGCGGCCCAGTCTAATGTTGCGGAAAATGCCGGCTCAATGTCCTAGGACATCAAATTAAATGAAATCGTGAACGTGCGGATATTGTTCGAAGACCTCGGCGATGACGTCGAGCGCGGCTTCGTAAGCGGGTTCCGAAACGTCCGCGCCCAGACACAGGCGCACGGCGTTGGGCCGCTCGGCGCCGCGCACGAGGAACGGATCGGGCGAAGTCACCGCGATCTGCCGGTTGCGCAATTCGCGTACGACGCGGTCGGCCTGCCAGTGATCGGGCACGCGCAGCCACGCGGACACGGCGTTCGGATGACTGCCCAGCACATATTTGCCAAGCTTCGACGCGAGCGCCGCATGACGGGCGGCAAGCCGCGTCCGCTGCAATTGGACGAGCCGCCGCGCCGTGCCGTCGGCGATCCAGCGCGTCGCCACCTCGGCGATGGCGGTCGTCGCCATCCATGAGCTCACGCGCAGGACACTTTCGCAACGCAGCGCTAAACGCCTGGGCATCGCGAGATACCCCGTGCGCAAACCGGTCAGCACCGATTTGGTCATACTCGTGCAGTAGAAGGCCAATTCCGGAATGAGGCTCGCGATGGGCGTGTGCGTTTTCTCGGGCAACGCGCCGTAGACATCGTCTTCGATCACATACACGCCGTAGCGCTCGGCAATGCGCGCGACGGCGCGGCGCCGGGCGTCGGTCATGATCGATACAGTAGGGTTGTTCAATGTCGGCGTGCAGACGAGCGCCGAGATGCGCTCGCTGTCGCACATCTCCTCGAAATGCTCGGGCCGCAGGCCATGCTCGTCCATCTCGAGCCCCTTCAGCGTGAAGCCGAGCACGTTCGCCGAACCGATGACGCCATGATCGGTCAAGCTTTCGCACAGCACCGTATCGCCGGGCCCGACCAGCGAAGCGAGCGCGAGGAAGATGCCGTGCGCCGCCCCATTGGTCACCAGCAGCGAATCGGGGTGGGCGGGCATATTGAGCGAGTCGAGCCATGCTACCCCCGCCTGCCTATGGCGTTCGAACCCCGCAATCGGCCGAAACGCGCGTATCCAAGGCTGATCCTCAACGGTAGAAAGGGTCGCACACACTTTGCGCCAAGCCTCGTCATGTTCCGGCGTATGAACCATGCGTGCGATCGAGAAATCGACGACTTCCCGTTCTGCCGTATCGAGTATGTAATTGGATACGCGTTCGGTCAGGCGGCCCGCGACGAAGCTGCCGCGCCCCACCTCGCAGCGAATCAGGCCCTGGCGCTCCAGCTCCTTGTATGCGTTCGTGACCGTCTGCACGCTGATGCCCAGTTCGGCGGCGACATCGCGCTGCGGCGGCAAGCGCGCGCCGGACACCAGGACGGCTGCCTCGATATCGCCCGCGATCGCCTTGACGAGTCGCTTGTACTTCGATTCGGCCCCGTGAACGGCGTCGACCGCCTCGCGCCAAGCCTTGTTCGTTCGCTGAGTCATATCATGCTCGCCCTCTGAATCGCTTTGCGCCAATGGTCGCTCGAATCACGCCCGGAAAATAATTGTCCTAGAGCAATCGAAAAGAAAAAAATGGCTTTGTATGCTGCATTCGACTGGTGCTGCGATACGCCAGGGCATTGTTCTACAAGGGTTTTCCATTAGACCGCGATGGCAACCGGACACGGACGGCCGCGGTGATTCAAGTCAACCAACGGAAGGCATCGACATGAAACACAACAGACTGACTCTGACCGGCGTGCTCGGTGCGCTGGCGGCAATCGTCGGACTGATCGGCCAGGCACCGGCGGCCCACGCGGAAACCACGCTGCAGCGGATCCAACGCACGGGTGTCGTGCGCATCGGCTACGCGAACGAAAAGCCGTTCGCCTACACTGAGCCCGACGGCACGGTCACAGGCGAATCGCCCGAAATCGCGAAGAAGATCTTCGCGAAGCTCGGCGTGAAGAAAGTCGATGCCGTGCTGACGGAATGGGGCGCGCTCATTCCGGGTCTACAAGCGGGCCGCTTCGACGTGATCGCCGCCGGGATGTACATCACGCCGCAGCGCTGCGCGCAGGTAGCCTTCGCCGATCCGCAGTACCAGATCGGCGACGCGCTGCTCACGCCGCCAGGCAATCCCAAGCATTTGGACAGCTACGCGAGCGTGGCGAAGCAGCCCGACGTCAAGCTTGCGGTCATGGCGGGCACCGTCGAGCTCGGCTACGCGCGCGAAGCGGGCGTCAAGGATACGCAGATCCTCCAAGTGCCCGATACGACGGCGGAGCTTCAGGCCGTTCGTGCACATCGCGCGAATGCGGCCGTCGGCACCGCGCTGACGATGAAGGACCTCGCCGCGAAAATGCCCGATCAAGTGGCCGTCGTCGATAAGTTCGTCGACGATCCGAAGCACACGGGCTACGGCGCGCTCGCCTTCCGCAAGGACGACACCGATCTGCGCGATGCGGTGGACAAGGCATTGCACGCCTGGCTCGGCACGCCCGACCATCTGGCGACCGTCGCACCGTTCGGCTTCGACAAGTCCAATGTGACGCACAAGACCGCGGCCGAGCTTTGCGGCCAGTAATGCCGACCTCGCGCCCCGTGGCGCGGGAGTCTGCCCGATGACGCCCTACTTCGAGGACCCGTCATGCATGATTTGGATCGATTGATTCCCCTGCTCGCGAAGGGCGCCGTCGTGACGATCGAACTCGCTGCCTGCGCGATCGTGCTCGCGGTGGCGATGGCGTGCGTGGCGAACATCTTGCGCGCCGCCCCATGGCGCGCGGTTCGATGGGTGGGCAACGTGTACGTCGAAGTGTTCCGCGGCACCTCGCTCCTCGTGCAGCTCTTTTGGTTCTTCTTCGTTCTGCCGCTGCCGCCGTTCAACCTCGCGCTCACGCCGTTCACGGTCGCGATCGTCGGCCTTGGGTTGCACTACGGGGCCTACGGTTCGGAGATTCTGCGCGGCGCGTTGCGCTCCGTGCCGCATGGGCAGTACGAAGCGGCGCTCGCGCTGAACATGTCGCCGGCCATGCGCATGCGTCGGATCATCTTGCCGCAAGCCATGATCAACGCACTGCCGCCCGCGACGAATTTGATGATCGAGCTGATCAAGGGCACCTCGCTCGTTTCGCTGATCACGCTGTCCGATCTCACGTTCCGCGCGCGGCAACTCGACGAAGCGACGCTCGAAACCGCGAAGATCTTCGCGCTCACGCTGCTCATCTATTTCTTGCTCGCGCAATGCCTCGTTGCGCTGATGCGCCGCGTCGAACTGCATTTCACGCACGGCGCCGCCAGGAGGGTTGCACGGTGACCGCTTTCTTCGATGTTCATTACGCCGAGCACATCCTGCCCGCGCTCGCGCGCGCCAGCATTTATACGATCGGGATCACGCTGGTCGGGTTCGCGATCGCACTCGTGCTCGGGCTCGCGCTCGCCTTGCTGCGCCGCAGCCCCATCTCGGCCGTGTCTCGCTCGACCGGCTTCGTCGTCGAATTCATCCGCAGCACGCCGCTTCTGATTCAGGTGTACGTGATCTTTTACGTCGGGCCGCTGTACGGCATCGAGATCAGCGCGCTCACCGCGGGCACGATCGGCATCGCGGTGCACTACGCGTGCTACGTATCGGAGGTTTATCGCGCCGGCCTCAATTGCGTGGCGCGCGGACAATGGGAAGCGGCATGCGCTTTGTCGCTGTCGCGCACCCGCACCTATTGCGGGGTGATCTTGCCGCAGGCAATCCGTCAGGTCATCCCGGCGCTCGGCAACTACCTCGTCGCGATGTTCAAAGACACGCCGGTCCTGTCCGCCATCACCGTGGTGGAACTGATGCAGCAGGCGAAGGACATCGGCTCCGAAACATTCAGGTATCTGGAGCCAATCACCATGACGGGCGCCTTCTTTCTCGCCATCAGCCTGACTTTCGCCGCGCTCGTGCGCCATCTTGAACGGCGCATGCGCCTGCCTTGAGCGGCCCGCACCGAATCGTCGGGGGAGGACGAACATGGAACAGCTTACGCAAGCAGGACTTCAGGAGCAGCAGATGAAACGCGATCTATTTCCGGCCCCGGCCCCCGGCGTCGACGCGAGTCCGCACGCGCAGCGGCCGATGGTGCGCTTCGCGGGCGTGACCAAACGCTACGGCGCGCTCACCGTCCTCGACGGCCTCGACCTCGATGTCGCGTCCAACGAGAAAGTGGCGATCATCGGGCCCAGCGGCTCAGGCAAGTCGACGCTCTTGCGCGTTTTGATGACGCTCGATCCCGTCACCGACGGCATGATCGAGGTGGACGGCGAACCGCTCACGCACATGCTGCGCGACGGCAAGCTCGTGGCGGCGAACGACCGCCATGTGCGCCGCGTACGCAGCAAAATCGGCATGGTGTTTCAGAGCTTCAACTTGTTTCCGCACATGACGGCCCTGCAGAACACCATCGAGGCGCCGATTCATACGCTCGGCATGTCCAAGCGCGAGGCGATCGAACGCGGCCGCGAACTGCTGTCGATGGTCGGCTTGGCCGAAAAATACGACCACTACCCTTCGCAACTATCGGGCGGCCAGCAGCAGCGCGTGGCGATCGCGCGCGCGCTCGCGATGCGGCCCAAGGTCATGCTGTTCGACGAAGTCACCTCGGCGCTCGATCCCGAACTGTGCGGCGAAGTGCTCAATGTCATTCGCCGCTTGGGCGCGGAGCACAACCTGACGATGCTGATGGTCACGCATCAGATGGGTTTCGCGAAGGAATTCGCCGATCGGGTGTGCTTTTTCTCGCAGGGGAAAATCATCGAGCAGGCACCGCCCGCCCAGTTCTTTTCGTCGCCGCGACATGAACGGACGCAACAGTTTCTGCGAGCGGTGAACGAGGCCATGTGAGTCTGAGTCACACGGCGGACGACCACGCCCGCCAGAACAGGACCCCCGTCATCGCGAACCCGAACGTGGAGATCAGCGCGCGCACGACCGGCACGGGCAATCGCCGACCCACGTGGGCGCCCAGATAGCCGCCTAGCGCGGCGGCCGCGAGCATGATCAGCGTTTGCGGCCACCATACCAATCGCGCGGCGACGAAGCACAGCACGGCCACGAGATTGGTCACGCCCACTAGCAGCGTGCGCGACGCGTTGAGCGCGCGCAGATCGTCGGCCCCGAACAGCGACCAGACGGCGACCATCATGATCCCCACCGCTCCGCCGAAGTAGCCGCCGTAAATGGCCAGCGCGCCCTGCGCGGCCAGCAGCGTCCTCTCGCCGATATGCACGCGCCGGCGCAGCCAGGCCCCGGCCTGCCGGCCGAACGTGAACGCCAGCGATCCGACGAGCAGCAGCCACGGCACGATGCTGTCGAATGCACGCGAGGGCGTGAACATCAGCAACAGCGCCCCGGCCAATCCGCCCGCGAGGCTAACGACCGCCATCGCCCGCATCGACACGTGCGAGAACGCGCGATAGTCGCGCCGATAGGCCCACGCGGAGGTGGCCGCGCCCGGCAACAGCGCCACCGTGCTCGACGCATTGGCCGCCACCGAAGGCACGCCTGCGAACATCAACGCGGGCAGCGTCACGAACGAGCCGCCGCCGGCGAGCGCATTCATCGCGCCCGCGAGCAAGCCCGCGCCGAACAGCAACAACGTCGTGGATTCCATGAGGAAGAAAGCGATGGAGGTGGATGCGCCAGTGTCCGCCGCTCGCGTAGGCAGCGCAATCGGTGATACATTGACCCAGCCTCAGGCTGAAACTGAGGCTGAGGCAGCGGCAGGCGCTCGCGAGGCCGCCGCTTGCTCGATGTCCCTTTCACGCCCACCTTTCCGACGACCGCCGTGCGCTTCGACCTCATCGATTTGCGACTGTTCTTGAACACCGTCGAATCCGGCAGCATCACGGGCGGCGCGCAGCGCACCCATCTCACGCTGGCCTCGTCGAGCGCACGCATCCGCGGGATGGAGGCTTCGCTCGGCGTGCCGCTGCTCGATCGCAACCGGCGCGGCGTCGAGCCCACCGCGGCCGGCCGCACGCTCGCGCACCACGCGCGCGTCGTCTTGCAGCAAATGGAGCAAATGCGGGGCGACCTGAGCGAATACGGGCATGGCCTGAAGGGGTACGTGCGGCTGCGCTCCACCACCTCGGCAATGACCGAGATCCTGCCGGAGGTGTTGAGCGCCTTTCTCGCGGCGCATCCGGAAGTCGACATCGACTTGGAGGAGCTGGTCAGCTACGAGATCGTCGAAGCCGTGGCGCAAGCTCGGGCCGACATCGGCATCATCAACGATTCGGTGGATGCATCTGGACTGGAAGTGTTTCCGTTTCGGCACGACCGGCTGGTGCTGGTGACGGCGCGCGATCACCCATTGGCCGCGCGGCGCGAGGTCGCCTTCGCCGACACCTTGAGCGAAGGCTTCGTCGGCCTGACCGGCGACGCCGCGCTGCATGCTTACCTCGCAGGCCATGCCGCGCGCGCCGGACAGCGTCTGACGTACCGTGTACGACTGCGCGGCTTCGACGCGGTGTGCCGCATGGTGGAGCGCAACGTCGGCATCGGCGTGATCCCCGAGCGCGCGGCCGCTCGCCTGCAGCGTTCCATGGCGATTCGCCGCGTGCGCCTGACGGACCCTTGGGCCACGCGTCTACTCCGGATCTGCGTACGACGTCTCGACGATTTGCCGATTTACGCGCGGCAATTGATCGAGCATTTGCGCGCGGAGTGACGACCTGCGTCGTCGCCCGTCACGCGGCGGCGCCCACGTTCGAATGCGCAACGGGCACGGTGAACTGAAACACCGCCCCGCGCGGCATATTGGGGCTCGCCCACAACCGGCCGCCGTGCGCTTCCACGATCGAGCGACAGATCGATAGCCCCATCCCCATCCCACCGGATTTCGACGTATAGAACGGCTCGAACAGCTGCTCGACGCGATCGGCGTCGACGCCTGCTCCCGAGTCGGATACGGCGACGAGAATGCCCTCCGTATCGCGCTCGCTGGTCCCGATGACGATTTCGCGCTGCCCGTCGTCGACCGTGCTCATCGCTTCGATGGCATTGATGATCAGATTGAGCATGACCTGCTGAAGCGCGACGCGATCGCCCGCCACCACGGGCAGGTTCTGCGCGAGCTGGGTGCGCACGCGCACGCCGCTCCTGAGGATCTCGCTGCGCATCAGCGCGATCACTTCGTCGATCGCCGCGTTGACCCGCACGCTTTCCATGGCCGGCGGCGCTTTCTTGACGAGCCCGTGGATGCGGTTCATGACTTCGCCGGCGCGTTTCATGTCTTTATTGATGCGTTCGAACGCTTGGCGCACCTCTTCCATGTTGGGCGGCTGCGCCTGCAACCATCGCAGCCCCGCCTGCGCATTGGTCGCACTCGCGGCAATCGGCTGTTTGATTTCATGACTGATGGATGCGGTCAACTGCCCCATTGTCATGACACGATTCGCATGGGCCAGCGCGGCCTGCACTTCCTGATAGCGCCGCTCGCTTTCGCGCAACTCGGCTTGGGCGCGTTTGTCGTCCGTGATGTCGCGCGAAATGCCGAGCAGAAATCGCGCTTCGCCGCGCGCATCGAGGATCGGAATTTTCATCGTGTGCACCCAGCGCGGGCCGTGCCGTGTGCGCACCGATTCCTCCGGAATATCGGTCATCTGCCGAGACACCAGCACGTCGCGATCTTTCATCGCGAATAATTCGGCCTCCTCCTCGGGGAACATGTCATGGACGGACTTTCCGATCAGTTCTTCGCGCCGATAGCCGAGCAGCCGTTCGCCGGCCTTGTTGAAGCGCACGAAGCGCAAGGTCTCCGCATCCTTGACGAAAATCACGTCGGGGATGTTCTCGATGATGCTGTTCAGGAAGTACTCGCTGGCTCGCACCGCTTCCTCGGCATGTTGCCGCTCGACGATCTCCGCGGTCTGCCCCGCCAGCGCCGCGCGCAATTCGGCCGTGCGCTGCCCCACGCGCGCTTCGAGTTCTGCATTGAGCGCTTTGAGCGCGTCCTCGGCCTGCTTGCGCTGGCGCCGATCTTCGAGGAACTGCTCGACCGCGCGTGCCATGTCGGCGATCTCGTCGCGCCCATGCACGGCCACGCCGGCAGTCGCAACGCCGGAGTCGCCGTGCCGCAGCGCTCGACTGACACGCAGCAAGCGCCCCACCACGTGCCGACCGAGGAAGACGCGCGCGATCAGCCAGGCAAGCAAGAGGCTCACCGCCACTTCGCCGACAATCCACGCCCGCGTTCGATCGGCATCGCGAGATAGCTGCTGGACCGCATCGCGGTATTCGCGTGTGAAGCGATCCGATTGCTGGCGCGCCGCGGTCGCGAGCGCGGTGGCTTGGCCGTGCAACCCCTCGTCGAGGCTAGGCGGGGGCGCGGCGTCCCGAAGGGGGATTTCCGTCGCCAGCGCGCTTTCGCGCACCTGCGCCTCGATGTTGACCGTGTTGCGAAAGCGCTGACTCGAACGATGCAGGGCCAGCGTATCGACGCCGACGTCTTCCCGCGTGGGCGACGCCGACGCCAGCCGGTCGACGAGATGGTCGAATGTCGCCAGCTGTTCGATGACGCGCCGCTGCGTCTCGCGCACGGCGTCGACCGTTGCGTCGGTCGGCAATTGGAGCGCCATACGTTCGATCATGAGCGTTTGCTGTGCAAGATCCTGCGCATCCTGCAGGCGGGCGAGCCGATCGTCGGCCAGCTCGCGCAGCGCTTGCGACGAGGCGGTCAGCGAGTAAATCGTCGTCGCGCCGACCACGACCACGAGAGCCGCAAGACAGGACGCCACGAGCGTGAATTGGGCAGTGAGGGATTGAGGACGCGGAAGATTCACGGGCGTTCCCAAATACGGCGATAAACGTCGCGATAACCGTTGGCGGGATCGTAAAGCAGCCGATCGCCGCCGTCCGCTCCGACGTTGGCCGCCGTGACGAGATGCACGGGAAACACGTAGCCGGTGACAGGCTCGCCGGCGATCAGCCGATTCATCTCGTCGATCAGCTGCCAACCGTGCAGGTTGAGCGGTTCGGCCACCGTGGCCGTCTGAAACGTGCCGCTTCGAATGCGAAGGAACGCCGACTCGCTGCCGTCGCCCGCGGACAACATGCCCATGGCGGCAGCGGGTACCCCCGCCTCGGTGAGCACCGGCACGGCGTAGTCGAAGTAGATATCGTTGATCGTCAGCGCATAGGTCCAGCGCTTTCCGTACCGAGCGAGCAACGCGCGCGTCGCATCCGGCATCAAGGCCTCGCAGCGAGAAATCGCGATGTCGCGTATGCCGAGCAATGCGCACCCTTCGCAGGCTCGCACGACCGCGGCCATTTCATTGGCTTTGTCTTGAGCGACTTGAAAGTTGGAGTCGGTAAAAATAACCACGCCCGCGTGCCCGCCGGATTGCACGATCGCCGCGAGCGCGGTCACGCGCGCGACTTCGAGCGGATCGGTCGAGACGTTCATCGCGACCGGTGTGCCGGCCACCGGCCCCGCCTTTGCCGCGACGTGCCAGCCGACGATCGGAATGCGGCGCTGCTCGAACGGCCGCAGCCCGGGCAATAGCGCGTGGGCGTCGCCCCCCACGAGGATCAGGCCGTCCGGACGGCTCGCCAGCGCATTCGACAGCATCTTGAAGCGCTGGTCCGGCGCACCGCCGGCATCGAACACCTTGACGCTCCAGCCGATCACGCTCGCCGCCTGCAGCAGGCCGTCGACCACGCCGAGGATGCCGCCGTTGCGCAGATCTTCCGCGACCACGGCGATGTGTCTGTCCGGCTCGGCGCGCGGCCCCGAATTCGGCCCGCTCCAGGGCGCGGCGGGTCGGGCCGCCGCATCGACGATACGTTTGGCCTCGGTCAAAAAGACATGCCCGGCCCTGGGCGTCGCCGTAGGCGCCGAGGCCATGGACGCGCCTTGGACGGCAACCGCCAACGCGATGACCGCGCCCGCTCCCCTCAATGCCGACAACCAGCCCTTCATGCGATCCCCAACGCCCACGGGTCGATAGACTACGTTTAAGGCGCATACCGCCCCAATCGCAGCTTACCCTTGCGGATCAATACTAATCCACCGGCTGTGCGCCATGGCACTGCTTCCGCACATTTCTTGGGCGTAAAATGGCTTTCAGCGCCAAAAGGCCGCCCGCGCAAACATCGGACAAATGCATCGATCGCGTCGTGCAGCGGCGATTCCACCAGGAAGAGGCATCGGGTGAACCCGAATTCCGAGCAGACGCCGGGCGGCAACAAGACCGGGACTTCACTGTCGGTCGTCTATATTCTCGACGACGACGACGCCATGCGAGCGGCGCTCAGCAGCTTGTTTCGCTCCGTCGGCCTGCGCGTGGAAACATTCGATTCCTCTCAAGCGTTTTTGGCTTTCCCGAAACACGATGTTCCGAGTTGCCTCGTGCTCGATGTGAGATTGCGCGGGGAAAGCGGGCTCGCGTTTCAGGAAGAATTGACGAAAAGCACGCTACGCATGCCGATCGTCTTCATGACCGGCCATGGCGACATTGCGATGACGGTCAAAGCGATGAAGGCGGGCGCGATCGATTTCTTGGCAAAGCCCTTCCGTGATCAGGACATGCTCGATGCGGTGTCCAATGCGTTGACGCGCGACGGCGAACGCCTCGCGGCCGACCGGTCGACGGCGTCGCTGCGCACGGCTTACGAATCGCTGACACCGCGCGAACGGGAAGTGCTGGAATTCGTGGTGGCCGGCATGCTGAACAAGCAAATCGCCTCGGCGCTCAACCTGAGCGAGATCACGGTGAAGATTCATCGCGGCCAAGTCATGAAGAAAATGAACGCCCGCTCGCTGGCCGAACTCGTGAGAATGGCGCAAGCGCTGCACGTCAAGCCGCGGCCACCCCAGCCGCCGATCATGAGCGGCTCAGCGCCACGTTGAGCCAATGCTCGATCGTTTGCGCGTCGAACGGCTTTTCGATGACGGCCAGCACCCCATGGTCGCCAACCTTGGAGCACAGCTCGGGCGTGGGAAACGCGGTCACGAAAATCACGGGTGTGGCATAGCCTAGCTGAACGAGTCGATCGTGCATGGCAGCGCCGGACATCCCCGACATGCGCTCGTCGGAAATCACGCAAGTGGTGTCGCTCACCTCCCCGGAAGCGAGGAACTCCTCGGCCGACGCGAAGAGCCGCGCGGCCCATCCCAGCGAACGAACTAGGCTCGCGACGGCCAGACGGACGGCTTCGTCATCGTCGACGATCGAAACGGTTAGGCGGGCACCCATACCGCGCTCCTCGCTGCGTCGGGCGACGCGGCGTCATCAGCTGGACATCTGCAACTCGCTCATCAAGGCAGTCTAGGTCGCGCGCGATCGAACGGACATCATACGAAAGTATCGTCGGCGCCCTATACCAAAGGATGGTCGGCTCATCTTCTCGTACAGATCGAACCACTTGTTCGTAGGTTTGTAACTTGCCCGCCGTTCCTATATCGTGAAATCGTGGTGTTGAAACCGCGACCGGTGGGGCCCGACGACGAAAACCAGAACGCGGCATCCAATCGTCTGCCACGCAACACGCAGGTGTTTATCGCTCCATTGTCCGGAAAACGTTCATGTCGACTCGAGCTCAGCGAGGCCGCACTCGCCCCTACCGGAACCGGCGGCATTTCCCGATCGTCGACTTGCGCGGCCGCGCACGGCCCGCCGCGCTCGCCAAGTTGATCAAGCGCATCGACTACGTGCCGCTCATGTGCTCGCTGTACAACGGCCGCCCCGCCGATCGAATCTCGATCGGAAAACGATGAGGCGCCGTCCCTAGGCCGAGTACGGATATACCTGCGTATGAGAGCGTCATGCAAACGCATGGGCAAAAGCGACTCGTTCGTAGAATGGCGCGAAAGGCTCCGCAATCCTATCTTTGACTCATGGCCCACGCGCCGCGATGCCTTGAACGGCAGCGCGCAACGCAGCGCCCAAGCAATGCCTCAACGATGGAACGATGGTCTGTGCAGCGTAGCCGAGGGCATCCTCGGTGTGTCGAAGCAGAACGTAGGCGGCGAGGCAGGTCAATCGAAGGGTGAAGACTATGCCGAACGTCTTGAGTCACTGGATCCACGTTTCCACTCATGCCTACTACGAGTACACGTTCGTACCGGCATTGAATCGAAGCATCTTTCGCAGAACGGTGGACTTGAGCCGCGTTTGCCTTCAATAGCCGCAGCCTAGGAAACGCGATCGCGCTCCCGTTTCGACGCACGTATTATGGCGCGACGAAGTCCGGCTGCCGCTTAGGCTGCGCAGCCGCAAACGCCGGATGGTCGCTCGCATGCCGATAAACAGCCAGGCTCAGCGGATACGCGCTCAAGTCGCAGCCCATCCGCAACGCATTCGCGACCTGGGGTACGAGGCAGCAATCGGCGAGGGTGGGCGCGCCGCCGAAGCACCAGGGTGCTTGCCCGTACTTCGTCAACAACCGCTCGACGCCGCCCATCCCCTCGTCAACCCAGTGCTTGTACCACGTGCTCTTCTGCTCCGGCGTGACGCCCAACTCCGTTTCCAGGTAGCGCAGCACCCGCAGATTGTCGATGGGATGGATGTCGCAAGCGATCAAGTACGACAGCTCTAAAACACGCG
>DATJJH010000222.1:0-23175 GCA_035492395.1 Trinickia sp.
CGTCATCGGGCCGTTGCCGAACTGCTCAAGCAGCTCGGCGGGAATCGCCGGCAGGTCTACCGATGGGGTCTTGGGTTTGCGAGGCATATTTTCTCCTGGGGAGCATCATATGCCTTGAACACGAAATTTCTGACAGACCCCTCGCGCCTGCCGGTTCCTGTGTTCCGGTCTGCTAACCCTGCCATGTGCCTGCCCACCCGTTTAGCAGCGGCGGCAGGCTCCTAACAACACAGGAGTCAGAAATGTCCCATACATCCGCTCGCCCCGAGCAATCCCCGAAGCCCGACTACAACGCCTCGTATTTCCACGGCGCGCTCGCGAGCGATCGATGGATGAACGACGACGATCCGGAGTTCTCTAAAGTCCACTCGTTCTGTATCGCCGAGGTGAGCCGCGCCGCAAGCGCAATCACTCAGATCTCGCGAATCGTGCACAACAGCCTAAACGAACCTGCGTGCTCTGGCGCCGAACCTCTTGGCCTGTCGGCCCATATGGCGCTGCTTGATGGGCTTGAGATCATCGGCCGCTACCTCGTCGACCTGGGCGATAGCATGCGTGGAACTGCTCAGCGGTTTGTGGAGTATGAAAGCACCGACAAGGAGCAGAGCCATGTCTGAACGGACTGCTATTTCGACGGCCGAGCTGACCGTCATCATGCGCCCCTACGACATGGCCCATTGTCAGTACTTCGGTACTCGAGCCATCTTGGAGGCGGAAGGCGTCATACCTGCCGACATCAAGTGGCCGACGGGCTTCGATAGTGTTTATTGGGAAGCGGGCTCGTTCACATTCCATCTCAGGCGTGAACGTCCGGATGGCGCGAAAGGGCCACGCAACCACTTCTGCGATTGCGATTACTGGGCTTTGCGATGGGAGCGAACTCAGAAGAGGTCATGGGCAGTGATCGCGATCGAAAAGAGGCAACGAGAGATCGCCGATATTCTTCGCCGCAACAGCCCTGCCGGAAGAGATGCAGAGATGGAGCATTTGAACCGACTCTTCGCCTCGCGCGAGGACGAAAAATTTCAGGCGTTCAAGGCGCGTATCCCGGGCCTCATCCCGCCTCCGCGGAAACCTCGCGGCCGGCGCCCGAAGGTTGCCGATCAGTCATGCGAGGAGGCTTGATCGGCGGCCGGCTGATCGAGTAACGCCAAAGCGGCCATTGGTCGGCGACGTTGGTAACCTGTTTTCCGCTTTGGCATAATTTATCTCGCGCTCGTTGCTGCGGCGCGGGATTTCTACCTAAGGAGACCTGTCGTGTCTGAAAACGAAGAAGGCAAGGTGATCTCAGGCGGCTTGGTTGTGCCGATGCGCCCGCAAGTGTCGATCGAGCTGACGTCGGACGGAGAGGTGGTGATCAGCACCGCTTCCATATCGGACAATTTCCGCGACGTGGAGCACAACGAAGTCTGCTTCCCGGTCGAATGTGCGCGCGAAATTGCCGATGAGCTGTATCGCCTCGCTGGCGTCGCAATACCTCAGGATGAGGAAAAAAAGTCCGTGTTCGAGTAATTGAGCAGTGAAGGTTAAACCGCGCCTAGCTCGACGGGGCGAAAGCAGGGTTCCCTTACCCTGTTGGCGCGGTTCCTCCGTAAGGGACTGCGTTCAAGGGGCGCAACGTGGCATACGAAGATTTGTACAGGGCGCATGCGCTTGACGGTTCGCTTTTCTATACAGTCCCGGTTAGAAAGGCGGCGCTCATCATCGCATTGGATAACGATGTCCGCGATCAAAGTGAATGGGAAGCTGATCTTCCCAACGACGGTGACTACGCTGTCTGGATGTCGGACGAGTTGGAGCCAAAGGGAAAGGTCAAAACATCTACTGATGCGTTTGAAAAGTCGTTGATTCGATCGATAGATGACGGTCATTTGAAAAGTTCGGTTATCGCCCGAAGAATCGATGGCAAGCTTGATGCAATCCACACACGCGTCTCCATTCACGAAATCGAGTCCGTGGTGCCGCGAGCGTGACGTCGATATGGGATATTGGTGGCAGCAGTACAATGAACTTGAATTCGAGTTCGCCAGTGAAATGATCGATGAAATTGCAGCTCATTTCGCGCCGTCTCCGCTTCACCCGGAAGAATTCGACGTAGACGCATTCTCAAAATACAAAGAGTCCGAGTCCAACGAGCGTGAGGCCCAATTTAGGAAGCTGCTTCAAGATTTTAACCAACTGAAGCAAGGCATGGCGAAAACACCTGCGCATGACGAAGCAGATCGACCGATCAATACGAAGGAAAAGAATTCTCTCCTCACTGTCTTGGCATCGCTCGTTGAAGCGATGGCTGACCACCTTCCCGAGGGAGGATACAAGAGAGCAGAGGCCTTATCCGCGATGACGGAACGGCTCGGCGCTCCTGTTTCCGTTAACACGGTGGACAAGATCTTGAAGGAAACCACTGGTGCCGTCGAGAAGCGAAGGCAGGCCTATCGATAATTAACTTCAATTGAGTCGAAATCTTCCTCAATTGAAGTATCTGGATATTGTCCGTGACTAGCATTCGCTTACCAACTCCACAAACGGTGAGCGAAAGTGACGAAGACCCCCGACACGGCCGGCCTCGGCCAGCACACAGCGCCGATCCTCCCTCCGATCGGCCGCTCCAAGTTTTCCCAGATCGAGCCGTTCATCGGCATGTGTCGTGAGTCCTGGCGCAAGCTGGGGATCGCCGGCAAGGCGCCGCGGCCGATCCGCCTCACGAGTTCGTGCTCGCTCTACGACAACGCCGAGGTGCACCGCTGGATCGCGGATCCGGCTGGCTACGGCGTCGCTACCGTCGAACAGCGAGCCGCGTGAGGTCCGTGATGACGATCTCTCAGGTACGCGTGCGTGCGGCGCGCGCATTCACTCGGCCGCGCCTCGATGTCTGGTCGATTGCGATAGTTGATCACATCGAAGTGACTGGGCAGGCCCGCGCTGACGCGGAGCGTGAGGCCCGCATTTCCGCGCTCGGGGCGCTCCTCGAATCTCCGGCCGCAACGCCTTTCTGGCGGCGCGTCTGTAAGGCCGAGATGTACCGCGAGATTCGCGCGCGTAGCGAGGATCAGCGTGTCGCGATGGAGCTTGCGATTCAGGAGTCCATGCGATGATGCACCAGATCTGGTTAGAGGCAGGATCATTCTCGGTCGAGGCGATCAACCTCGAGGAAGGAGGATCGCCCGACTGGCACGTAACGCTCTGGCGCCGCGCGGAACAGGCGGATGAATCGACTGCACGGTTCGCGATGACCTGCGACGAGGCGCGCACTCTTGGGGTTGCGCTTCTGCTCGCGGCCGCTCACGAACAGGAGGGCTCTCAATCGTGAAGCCCTATACCTGGCGGCAGGCCATCATTCGCTCGGGTCTTCCGTCGACCACGCGTCACGTCCTGCTGACGCTCGCCTGCCACATCAATGACGCCGGCGAGAGTGCGTACCCATCGATCGATCTACTCGCTTTCGAGACGTCGCTATCGAGGCGCGCCGTCATCACGCACCTGCAGAACGCCGCAGCGTCTGGCTGGATTCGAACCAGCAAGCACGGTTACGGCGGCCAGCGCTGGGCTCGCAACGAGTACGACCCATGCATCCCAGATGACTTCGTTCCGCTCGAAATGCCGAAGGTCGTCGTTCCTGAAGGTGGTGAACCTGACGACAAAAAGGCGGTGAACGACGTTCACTCTAATAGACCACAGGAATTAACCAAAGAACAGACCACTCTCTCGTCGGTTTCCTCCGAGCGAAAGAAAAAGTCGAACGACGCTTGGGACCCAGTTTTCGAGGAAGCGTGGAAGGCGTACCCGAAGCGTGAAGGCGAAAATCCGAAAGGGGCGGCGCTGAAGGCATGGCGTGCCCGAGTTCGGGGCGGTGTGGATCCACAGCGGCTGCTGGCCGCGACGAAAGCGTACGCCGAGGCGATGAGGCGGCAAGGCAACCTCGGCACGCGATATGTGCTTCACGCGTCGACGTTCTACGGACCGGGCGATCGCTATGCGGAGTACGCCGCGCGAGACGATGGGGCGCTCCGGCTCGGTCTGGGTTCGTGCGAGGACCGGGGGCCAATTAGGCTCCATCCTCTCGTTTCGCGCGCGCATCGTACCAATAATCGACGATGCGATTGCCCGCCAGGACCGCCACCGCCACGACCAGCGAAATCTTGCAAAGGGTTTTCATGCGCGCCTCTCCGGGTTGCCGTTTCGCGACTACCCTCGCATCGTCCATGCCGCGGCAAGTCCTTGACCGGGCTACCCTCCAGAACGTGAGACCCAATTAGCCATTCGGGCGGCTTCCGCGATCGCTCGTGCTACCCGATGATGCGTCCATGGGCGTCGAGACCGGCGTCCGGCATACGCGGCGCATGGCCGCGCGGTCCGTTGCGGTTGCGGTGCGCGCGTGTATTTTGCCGCGCCATCTCAACCATCGATCGAGTCGCCACCATGATGTCGAATGCGCTGCCGCTGCATCGCCCGCAGAAATCCGTCCGATTTTCAACCCCTCAAGCACCTTTCGTCGGCTTCTCCAGCGATGATGCGTCTTTTCAAGCACGCCTCACCGAGCTGGAACAAATGACGACTGATATCCGCGAGCGCATGGCGCATGTCGAAGCAGGGTTGTTGCACGTGGCAACCAAGAACGACGTCACGACCCTCGAATCGACGCTGTTGAAGTGGTTCATAGGCACTGCTATTGCCCTAACGGGCTTTGTGTTTGCCGCGGCTCGACTCGTTCAATGAAGCCTTCCTAGCGCAGCGGTTGGGCGCGCGTCCGCGGCGCGTTTCGGGGCGAGCGCTCCGGTCCTCGTGCTGCTACAGGGCGCACCGAGGTGCTCATGCACAGCGCCCGATGGCCCGTCAGGCGACGCCGCGTGCATCAGGCTGTGGCGATGGCGTCGATCGGACGTTTCGCCGTTTTTAAGAGAGACGCCTCGGCAATCCGTATTGCAGTATCTATCTCATTATATTTCTAGTGCGAAGTGCTAAGCGATTGCCTCGGTGGGGTAATTTCTAGGACCGAAAGAGATTGCCGCTCGATGGTTCCATTTATTTTATGAAATTTCCATTCGATGAATCGTTGTCGATGGAATGAGCTTCGGCTAGAATCGTGCGCACCGCCGATCCCCATGGTTCTGCTAGGTCGACATTGACGATCTCTCTATGAGGAAATTTGAATCGATTTGCGCAAAATTAAGAATTTTCTCAGGGGTGAATTCGTTATCGCGATGTTGTAGTAATCGGGTGTTAAGCAGAGCCATAAGTATTTCGTTCGTTTCGGGAATTATTTCGTCGCCGCGCAATGATGTTTATTAAATGACAGCGGCGGTTCTTTCACGTCGCAATGGCAATAGCGAGGATGAAAACGCATGACCCCCCGGCAAGTTTTCCTGTTGTCTCGCCCTAGACATCGCATCCGCATCGCGGTACTCGACGACCACCCGATCGTGGCGCTCGGCGTCGCAACGTATCTGCGCGATCACGCAGACTTCGAATTGGTTGCCAACGTCACGGCGATCGATGACTTGTTCGCTGTGCTCGAGTGTGGCGATTGCGATGTCGCGCTCGTCGATTTCTACTTGCCCGGCGACCAGGCGGACGGTGGGTCGTTCGTCAAGCGATTGCGCACGGAAGTGCCGCCGATTTCGATTGTCGTTCTGTCGGCGGCACGGGCCAATGATGCGGAATGCATTTGCCACCGCTCCGGGGCGAACGCATTTCTCGAAAAGTCCACCCCCTTGCCGATGATCGCCGAGACGATTCGTCGCGTCATCGCCGCGCCGCGCAAGTTCCACGTTGTGCGCGACGGAAAAGTTCAGCCGTATGTTCCGCATCCGCGGGAAGACAGTCTTTCGGCGGCTGAAATCGAGATACTGAGGCACATTTCGGATGGGTTCTCCGTGACGCAAACAGCCGCGCTTCTCGGGCGCAGCAAGAAGACGGTCAGTACCCATAAGCGCAGTGCCATGCGCAAGCTACGTGTTTCGGACGATCTTGGGCTTGCGCTGTTTCTCAAAGAGAAGTTTCGCTATTGAAGCCGGATGAAACGGGCTCGATGAGCGCGGGGCCGAAATCTCCGGGAGATCTCACGCGAGGCCGCTATAGACGGTGCCGATTCGCGTTCGCCCTAGCGCGGCAGGTGGCCTGCGCCCTTGCCGCCGGCTGTGTGGCCGGGGCGTCCGGTGCGACGCAAGGCCCGCCCGACGCCCTCCGAGTCGGCGCTTACAGCGGCGACATGAGCGCGCTCGACTATGTCGATCACATGGGCATAAGGCAAGGTCTCAATGCGAGCGTCCTGCGAACGATCGCGCTTCGGCAGAGCCGGCGGCTCGTCTACCGGCAGTTCGCCTCCGCCGGCGAAGCGTGGGCGGCGCTCGGACGCGGCGATACCGATGTCGTTCCTGTCGCGTGCGACGAATCCGTGCCGAATGACACGGGTGCGCTGTCGGCGCCCTACGCGTCGGTCGGCGTGGGCGCCGTCACGGCCGAGGGCCGTCCGGTGCCGCGCACATCGACCGACTTGGCCGGCAAGCGTGTGGTCATCGCCTCCGGCAGTCCGGGCGCGGGAGCCCTGCGCGCGAAGCTGAGGGATGTCGTGCTGGACGAGATGCCGTCGCGCGAATTGGCTCTGAAGGCCGTCGCGACCGGTGAGGCGGACGCATTTGTGGGTATCCATGCGTTCAACGTGGGTGCGGTGGACGCTTTGGCGCTGGGTACGCTCAGGCCCGTTGCGCTGCCGTTCTCGCTTCCGTTGTGTCTAGCCTTTCGCAAGACGGATCCGTCGATCTCGGCGACGATTGCGCAAGGGCTCGCCGATATCTCCCCGCGGGCGCTCCGAGAAATCGAATTTCAGCCGCTGCCGGCGCCCGTCCATCGCGCTTTTGCGCCCCCCAACTTCACGCTGACCGTCGCCGAGCGTGAGTGGGTGCGCGTCCACCCGATCATCCGTGTCGGCGTCCAACGGCTCGGCCACCCCTACGATTTCATCGACGATCAGGGCAGGTGGCAAGGGCTCGGCGCGACGCTGCTCCGGCAGTTCGCGCAGGCGGCCGGGCTGCGGTTCGAGCCCGTGGTTCTCGACGCCGCCCTCGATCCCGCGCAGGCGTTGCGCCATGACGCTGCCGATCTGGTCAGCGCGTTTCCGCTCGGGCCGTCCGCTGCCGTTCCGGGGCTTTTCACGACGCGTGCCTACGACAGCTTTCCTTGGTCGTTCGTGCGCGCGGAGCGCGACAACGCGCGGCGTGTCGAGCGCGTCGCCACCACGCCTTGGCGTATGCGGCGCGTCATGCTCGAGCCTGGTCTGGACGACACGGCGCTCGTGGCTAGGTCGGACGCCACAGGTGCATTGCGCGCGGTTCTCGCCGGCCATGCCGACGCGGCGCTGATCAATGTCATTGCCGCCGAAGAATTCGGAGCGCGCTTCACGCACGATCATCTCGCGATCGATCCGGCGGTCGTCGGCGTCGAGCGGATAGGTTTCGCGGTCGTCGAGCGCAATCGCATGCTGGCGTCGATGCTCGATCGCTATCTGGCTTCGTACAGCCCGCGTGAATTGGCGCGCCTTGCCAGCCGCACCCGGCCGCTGACGATTGTGCTCGGGTATGAGAAGCGCGCGGTGATCGGTATGGCCTCGGCCGGCGCCGCCGTCGCTTTGATCGTCATCGTCACCCTCGGTTGGGCCTATCGACGCACGCGGGCCGCTCAGGCCGCGGCGGTGGCGGCGCGCGGCGAGGCGATTGCCGCGCGCGAGCACGCCGTCGCGGCGGACCAGGCAAAGTCGGCGTTCGTTGCGATGATGAGTCACGAAATCCGCACGCCGATGAACGGCGTCGTCGGCGTACTCGATCTGCTCGATACCATGGCATTGCCTCCCGAGCCGCGGCGCTATCTTGGTATTGCGCAGCACTCGGCCCGCCTCATGCTCCGCGTTGTCGACGATACGCTCGATTACCTGAAGATCGAACACGGCGCATTGACATTGGAGGCCTCGCCGTTCGACATCGGCATGTTGGCTGCCGCCGCCGTGGAACTGCATGCGCCGCTGGCGGCGCGCAAAGGCTGCGCGCTATATCTGGCGACGATGCCGCACTTCGATCGGAGGCTGATCGGCGACGAAGCGCGGATCAATCAAATCTTGACGAACCTGCTCAGTAATGCGATTCGGTTTACCGAACGGGGCCATGTGATGCTCGAAGTGCGGCGCAAAGTGGCGCGAGGGCGAGCCTGGCTCATGCTGGTGGTCAGCGATACCGGCGTCGGGATTTCCGAAACCTATCGCGCGCGCTTGTTCGCGCCGTTTACGCAGCAAGACAGTACTACGACGCGGCGTTACGGCGGTACGGGTTTGGGGCTGTCGATCGTCAAGCGTATTGTCGACCTCATGAACGGCACGATCGAAGTCGAGAGCCGCGTAGGCGCGGGCACGCGCGTGCGTATTCGATTGCCGATCGAATGGGGTGATGCCGCTCGCGCTTGGCCTCGTCCGGCGTCGGGGTGTGCACGCGTGCACATGCCGGTGCCTGCAATGGGCGTTTGTGTACGCGCACTGATGGCGAGGATGGGCGTTCGGTGCATCGCCGATGGAGGGCATGCGGACATCGAGGTCTCCGCTGATGCGCACGGCGCCGTGGTGGTGACCGCGCGACACGGCGCACAGCACAGGCTCAGATCGGTCGACGAACTCGCCGACGCCGTCGCCGCGTGTCTCGGCTATTCCGATCAGGCATGCGGCGCCGACCCGAAAAGCGATCGGTTACGCGCCCGCGTCGAAACTTCCCGCGAGGCTAGCGTAGCAGGCCCGCACGAACGTCTTGATTGCACTGCCAGCCGGTTTGTCGTCGATCCCGTCCTCGTGATCGACGACAACGCCGTCAATCGGGACGTCATGGTGAGGCAGCTCCGTGCGCTGGGCCTGGCGGCCGAATCGGCGGCCGACGGCGCCGAGGGCTATGCGTCCTGGCAGCGTCTTCGGCCCTCGCTCGTGCTGCTCGATTGCCACATGCCGGGCATGGACGGATACACGCTCGCGCGCACCATTCGCCTCGCCGAGCGCGATGGCCGCGCGCGCACGACGATCGTCGCGGTCAGTGCAAACGCGACGCACGACGACATGCGCGTGTGCCTGAAGGCAGGCATGGACGACTATCTCTCCAAGCCGATCACGCGACACAAGCTAGCGACGATGCTTGATAAATGGATGGAGGCGGCTTATGCCGACCCGAGGACGACGCGGAGCTGATCTCTCTGAGGCGCACGCGCCCGGGTCGTTCGATCTATCGGAATTGCGAGCGCTTTATGGTGAGGACGGCTTGCGCACGCTGCTGGCTGTCGCGCTCGACGAATTCGAATCCCAGCGCATTGCCTTGGGTGCGGCGCTCGCGCGACGCCAGTGGGAGCCGGCGGCGCAGGCGCTGCATCGCCTGACCGGCACCGCGGCGTTCTTTTTACGAGACGAAGCGATGCTAGAACCGCTCGGCTATGCCGAACGCGCGTTACGTTTGGCGGACGAGTTCTTGGCCGAGCGCGCGGTCGCGCGCGCCGAGGCGACGCTTGCCGCCCTTGGAGAGGCGTTTGCGCAAGCATTGACGAAGCCGGACGACGGACGCTGGCGCGATGGCTGGCCGGCGCCCTAAACCGGTCGCGGCGCCGCCTGGACGCGTAACCTCGTCTGATATTGGCCCCCGTCTCGAATCACGCCTCGCGTTTTTTGACACATTGTCGTCTTCTTGCCTCACCAGCGGGCGACTTTGCGTTCAAAACGGAGGACAGGCATGCGAGGAGTGGGAATCTACGAGGCCGGCGCGGTGGCGCCGTTCAATTCGGCCGATGGGGTATCGCCGCCGGAAAACGAGGCGCAGGACAGCGTAGCCGGTGCAACCGGGCCGCAGGCTCCGCCGCAAGTCGCTACCTCAACGTCTTCGGAAGCCGTGCAGTCCGCGGCATTGGTGCAAGGCTACGCGCAATCTGCCATGCACACGCGGATGGAATACGTGGTGCGCCGTGCCGCCGCCGACGAGCCTTCTGCGTCGGATGCGTTGCGGTCGAAGAGAAACGCAGGGCCTTCCGCAACGATGTCCTCGGCCGCCGTAGCATCGACCTTATCGTTGCAACGGGCATCCACGCAGCGGTCGGCGGCAGCTGAAGCGGCGGTGCTCGAACGACTTATCGCGTCGTTGGGGCAATGGATCGACGAAGATAAAGCGCGAGCGTACGCGAACCGCCCGAGCGATTTACTCATGGCCGTCGCGAAGCACCGCCATCGCGCCATTCCCGAGGCGTTTTCGACACTGCTCGACCCCTCGCTGCTCACTGACGAGGCGGTGCTCGACGAGGCGGCTGTCTTATACGACCGATTGCGCGAGCGCGCGATGCCAGCCGAGCCAAGACAACCGCAACCGCTCACCCTATCGACCTTGCGTACACGGTTCGTCGACGCGCTGCGCGCCGACTACGCGAAGCGGCGCGCGCTCGACGCACTATTTGTTCCTAGCACGGCATTCGGGCAAACGACACCGTACTTCGACGGTTTTGCGTTGCGCAACGGCGAGGGTATGTCGTTCGATACGCTTGTCGATTCGAAGGCCGTTTGGTCCGCACCTGCGTTGGCTGCGTTGACCGCGCCCGAACGGCGTGCGCTGCTGACGGAAAAATTCGATGAAATGGCCGAGTCGACGCAGTTTCCAATCGGGTCGATTCCGCATTCGCTCGCGACGGCGTTGCTGCGCATGGATCGATACCGCGGGGCGCAGCCGTCGTCCATGGGTGATGAAGCGGCGCTTTTGCAGGCGTTCGTCAAAAGCGAAGGCGCTTGGAAAGACGGCGAATCGTACCCGTACCACCCGCGGCTGATGTTCGCGCTGCATCTGGCTCGATCGAGCGGAGTGGACGTGGTCTCGCACGAGGACTTGCGCCTGCTCTTCGAAAACCAAGTGAACGATCCCGCGGTCGAGTCGGAGATTGCCGGGAACGGCGGAACGCTGCGATGGATCGACCGTCATTTGTCCCAATCGAACAAGCTCGGCTCGCGTTGGAGAGAGGCGAAGCCGGCTGAGCAGACGGAATTGCTGCTTGGGCTTTTCGCCGCTTTGAACGAAGCCGCCGACGGCGCGGGCAGCGTTGCCGCGTTCGCACGAGATCTGCGGACGAAAGGCCTACTCACGCCCAACCGGCTCGTCGGCGCCGATTTCGAGTCCCGGGCCGCCACCGTGCTCGAGTATGCGAACGAGCGCCTGCTCGCTGCCTACGGCGCTGCCCCGTCGTTCGACCGTTATGGCGCGGCGGCCGCCATCTTAGACCGCTGCGGGGTGGACGAGGACGCCCGGTCCCACAATCGTCGATACGTGATCTCCGGCGACAACCCGAACGTCGCGAAGCAAGCGTTCGGCGACCTCGTCGACGAATTTCTCGATCGTGCCGACTGGGTCGGTTTGAACGGCGCATGGATGACCCTGCCTACGGGTGCTCGTTTGAAGCCACGCGACGAGCTTCAGCGCTCGGAGGAAGCCTTCAACGCAAGCCTGCCCTCCAACGCTTGGGTCGTGGCGACGGCAAAAGTGGGGCTTCGACGGGAATCGAAACCCGTGACTCCGGACTCAGTGCGGCACGCCGCCGATGAGATCGTCGGCCGATTGGCGACGGAGACGGAATCGCATCGCGCACTCATGAGAGGGCTCGAGACTTGGATCAACATGGTCCCGGTTGCAGGACCGGTCTACAACATCGAGGAGGGCGTGCGCCACCATGATGCGGCGCGCGCGGCGTTCGGGTTGCTGTTTCTCGGCGCGGACCTGTTCGACGTCTCGGCCGGCGCAGGCGGCGCGAGCCGGGATGCGGTTCATCCAGTCGTGCCGAAGCTGCGACGGGTGGCGGTTCACGTCGACGGCTCGAGCGTCAATCGCGGCGGACATCCTGACATGATCGAGATGACAGTCGATCCCGTCCATATCGGCCGGCGCGACGCTGGTGTGCCCGACGATCTGCGGCCCCTCGCGCGCCGAGTGCGCGAAGGCGCCAGCGTGCGATGGCGCGACTACGACGTGGTGCATCTCGATGCGGAAGATCGGATCGTCCCAATTCGACGCGACGGCGAACGCTACGTCGAGGTCGATTGGCGGACGGGCCATCGCCTGCGCGAGGCGCCGCATATCGAACTCGATCCACGCGCGGGTAGGACATACAGGCAAAGCGGGAGAGGGCACGAGAACGGTCGCGCGTCGCTTGACGGCGACGTGCGTGAGCGTCCGACGGTCGAAGGCGTGACAAGGCTGTTTGAGCGCGCGAACGATGCGACGGTTCGCGACTTCGATACGCTCTTCGCGGATGCGTTCGCGTTGGCGAGCCCGGTCCCGGCGAATGCCTCGAAATTGAAAGCGTCGGCGTTCTACCGCAAGGTCTACGAATCGAGCGGCACCTTCCGCCGCCTATTTAACCGCCACGCGGAACTCGATGCACGCGCGCGCAACGCGACGGCTTCGCCATGGAAGCGCTGGGAGTTCGTCATAGGGCAGTCCGCGCCGCTCGGATCCCCGCGAAAGGCGTATACCGATTTCGAGCATAAGCGGATTTATCTTCCCGACGACGCCGGCATGGAAGCGATGCCGTACATGTCGGCGGGCGGCCCTCGCGCCATGTCACCCGAGCAGGCCTATCTGGGCGAAATGGTTCGAGCCCTGACCGGCGCGCGCGATCCGGCGGCGGGGCTCGACCTGACGAACCGTGGGCCGGCTGCTTACCTGACCGGAAAAATCCTGAGCGAAGCGGGATATGACGTTCCGGAGCAAATCATGTTTCGGGCACAGAACGCGCGGCCCGATATGCCGACCGAGCAAACCGTGGAATACCACATGGACGCGGCGGCTCGCGGAGCCGAACTCGAGAATCGATATCTCGACCGGGTATTGGACGCCGGTCGCGGCGCCGTGACGGCCAAGACCCTTGTCGATGGGGTACCTGTGGCGTCGCGTTTAACTGTTTCCGGTACGAAAGCATCGCTCGATGCGATCGAAGGGGCCGACGACGAGGTCTTTCTCCCATGGAGCGATTTCAAGACCAAGTTTCATCAGAACTTCGGCTTCTACGTGCAGGATCGGACGATGACACGCCAGTTGGCGTCCGACGCCATGGTCGTGTTGGATTTCTATGGCCGCCTTTATCAACGCAGCGTGACCTTTCGTCGAATGTTCGACGAAATGCCGGTGACGGAGGCGTCGCAGGCCGACCCGTGGAAGTTTGTGCTGGAAGGGGACATCGAATTCGACTTGCTGTCGCCGACTGCGCGTGAGCGCGCCATGAACGAACCCGCCAAAAAGATCTACGTGCTCGACGACGGTATGCGGTATCTCACCGAATCGGGACTGCGGGAAGTGGAGATCGAACGTGCGCTTACCGATCAGATGATCCGTGCGATAACGGGATTGCAAAAGCTGCCTCCGGCGCAGGCGATCGCCAATCGCGGGCCAGCGGTCTATCTGACCGATAAGATTCTCTTGGAGGCCGGGTTCAACTACCCGCGCCAGCTCGCCGCGGCGCTCGCAGGGCCGGGTGACGCCGCCGCGCAAGCCCGGCTGCTAGCTCAACAAACCTCGGCGATGCGCAGCGCCGCGACGGAAGACCAGTACATGATGCTGAGCTAGCGCACCGGCGTTGGTCGTTCTGCACGCCCCTTGCCCATTCCTCGATCATGGCAGGATTGCCGCGCTCACGCCCGACCGCTTCACGTTGAGTTACACGTTCGGTACGCGAGAGGCCGAACTCGAACTGGCGGCGTCAAGTGTTCGAGATCCGTTCGGGGCGACAAGGTGGCGGGCATTTCGCTGCCCTTCCGGGTTCTAGGCGCGGCGTTTTCACGAGCGAGGTTCGATGACCGATGTTCGCTGGTCGGCGGGCATCGTATTCGTTGGAACTGGCGCGGCCCACCTGTTACTGAACCGATTCCATCGTTCTTGACGGTTTCCATGTTCCGCCTCTCTTCGCCAACGACCTATTGGTCGGCGCTGCGCACGTCCGCATGGCCGGCTCCGCGTGTTTTGAATTGGCTAGGGCGAATCGCTCTGCGCGGCGATGCGGTTGCTCCGATCCTGATCGCGCTCGTGACGGCGATGATGATTTTGCCGCTGCCGTCGCTCGTCATCGACGCGCTCATTGGCGTGAACATCGGTGCGGCAGTGCTGCTGATCGCGCTCGCGCTCTATCTGCCGAGCGCCGTTTCGTTTTCGAGTTTTCCGGTCGTGCTGCTGTTGACGACGTTGTTTCGCCTTGGCATCGAAGTCAGCACGAGCCGCTCGATCTTGCTGCACGCCGATGCGGGGGAGATCGTCGATACCTTCGGCCGATTCGTGGCCGGAGAGAACATGGCGGTCGGCCTAATCGTGTTCGCGGTCATCGCGATCGTGCAGTTTCTCGTCGTGACGAAGGGCGCGGAACGCGTGGCGGAGGTCGCGGCGCGGTTTACGCTTGACGCCATGCCTGGGCGACAGATGGCGATCGACGCGGATCTGCGGGCTGGCTTCACGCGGCCTGAAACGGCGCAATTGCTGCGAGTGGAACTCGCCCGCGAGAGTCGCATGCATGGGGCAATGGATGGTGCGATGCGTTTCGTGAAAGGCGATGCGATCGCCGGACTCATCATCGTTTTCGTGAATCTGACGGCGGGCATGGCTATCGGTGTCGCGCAGCACGGGCTCACGTTCGATGAAGCCCTCTCTCGCTATTCGATCCTCACGATCGGCAACGCGCTGGTCGCGCAGATCCCCGCACTCTTGATCGCGATCGCGGCAGCCGTGCTGATCACGCGCGGCGGCGAATCGACGGGAAAGGGCTCGACTGTCGGCGAGCAGATCGCCCGGCAGTTGAGCGGCGCCCCCGCGGCTTGGTTCATGGCCGCTTGTGTGATGGGAATCTTCGCGGCGGCGCCGGGCATGCCATGGATCGTATTCGTTCTGCTCGGCGTCGCGATGCTCGGCATCGGCGTGTCGCGCATGCGGCGCGATGCGCGCGACCACGCGCGCTCACAGGCCGGTCCACAGATACCGTCACTGGCCGCCGTGCCCGATGACATCGATGTGCGCCAGATCGTGCCGATGCGGCCCATCGTCGTTTCGTTGTCGTCGCGCGAGCCGGAAGGCGAAGCGGGCGAGGCGCCGGAGCATGCTGGACGAAAGGCCGCGCTCGAGCGCACGATTCGGCGCGTGCGAAACGAACTCGTCTTGCGTTACGGCGTGACGGTGCCGGTCATCGAAATCGACCGTGTCGAGCGGTTGGAGGCGAACGCGTACGAGATCTCGATTCACGAAGTGGTGGTTGCGGCGGGGGGCTTTCAAGGCGACGTCGCTGTCGGCCCGGGCTTGGATGGGATCGGCTCTTTCGCCGCGCTGTTGCGGCGGTTGCTGCATCGGCACGCGGGACAGTTCGTCGGGATGCAGGAGGCGCAACTCATATTCAATTGGCTGCAGCGCGAGATGCCGGCCGTTGCGAAGGAACTCTCGCAGGCGCTGACGCTCTCGCGCTTTTCGGAGGTCATGAAGCTGCTTGTCGTCGAGCGCGTAGCGCTGCGCAACGTGCGTGAAATTGCCGAGACACTGGTCGCTTGGGCGCCAAAGGAAAAGGAGGCCGCGCCGCTGGCCGAACGCGTGCGCACTGCATTGGGGGCGCAGATTTGCCAGGAGTTCGCGCACGATGGCGTGCTGCAGGTGTGGCTATTGGCGCGTGAATTGGAAGAGCGGCTGGGCGAGGCATTGCAGCAAACGCCGGTTGGGCCGGTACTGGCGATAGGTCACGATGTGACGCAACGGTTTCTCGAACGCATTCGTGCGCAGGGCGTGGCGACGGCAAGTGGAACCGGTCCGCCGGTCTTGCTGACTACTCAAGTGTTGCGGCGGCCGTTGCGGCAGTTGCTCGCCGATGAATTCTTCGAGACGCACGTTTTATCGTACGCCGAACTCGTTCCAACGCAGCGGGTGAACGTGCTCGGCAACATCGCGCTCACCGAGGCCGTGCAGGGAGCCGACTGAGATCGGATGAGGCAACATTCCATTCGCGCTAAGCGCGGCAGCGTAACGAACGACTAGTCGAACGCGATGTCGTCGATTTCGATCGGCACGTTGGGGCGTTCGTCCAACGCGTCCATCTCTTCGACGATCCGATACACGATTGCGACTGCCCGATAGCAGTCCGGCGGAATCGGGCCGTGTAGTGACGTGTGGCGGTAAAGATGGCGCGCGAGCCGGCGGAAACGGAAAACGAGCACGCGCTCTATCAATGCGCTGTTCGTCATCCGTAGGGCTTCGTCATCGAGCGCCTTGCCGACGACGATGGGAGCGTGCGTTTCGTCGCCCGAATAGTGCAGAAGCACGCTGACGTGTTCCGGATTCGTGATGAGCGCTTTTCGGCCGCCTACGTTGCGCACAGGCGGAACAGCCAGGGTTTCGCTGAACGATGCGCGTTGATGAGCGCGCATGGCCGGATCGCCGTTCGTCTGCTTCACTTCGTCCTTGAGGTCGCGATGGGACATGCGTAGCGCGCGGCGATGCTGTGCTTTAGCGACGAGCGCCGAGAGGATCGCGGGCAGGATCAACGCCGCAAGCACTGTGCGAACAAACGCGTGCAACAGCGCAACCGATGCGTATCCGTCGAAGGCGAGCGACTGCCGGTCGATCATGACGCTTACCGCGGAGAGGTCGTCGCGCCAACGCCAGGCGGCGACGGCGGCGGCTATGCCGGCCGTCGATATAGCGAGTGCGATGCCCACGAAATTTTTGACGCTGAAAAATCCTCTCACGTGTCCGACGGCGTTCAAGCGTTTCAGCGACGGTTTGAGTGCTTTCGGCGCGAACGACAAGCCTCCGAGCGCCCACGCTGCAATGATGGACGCGAGTACGGCAGCGGCGGCGACGAACCCGGCCAGGGCAGCGATAAAAGCCAAAGCCTGGTCGATGAGGCGCATGCAAGCGCTGAATCGATCGGCCGATGTCAATTGTGCGAGCGCCGCGTGTTGCAATGCGAGCCAGCGCGCGATGCCCGTATCGATGCAGGCGAACGCCGCTTCGCTCGCCAATGCCGCGACGGCCAGCCCGGAAAAAACTTCGCTGCGCGCGACATTGCCTTCGGCCCGGGCGTCGCGCAGGCGCTTTTCGGTTGGCGGCAGTGGTTTGTCGGTCATCGGTCAACGGTCATCGCACGGTTGGCTTCGCTCCTCATTAATCGCCTGATGCGCGTTGTGCGCGGAGCAGGTCGATGGTGCGGCCGGAGCCGTTTCGCGCATGAGTTGGCGCACGTCGGCCACGCGCTCGCCGGCGATGTCGGCGGCGGCTCCGAGCAGACGAGGCAGCGTCAATGCGACGAGCAGCAGCAACGCGACGCTCTTGAACGGCAATGCCGCGACGTAGGCAGGAAACCTCGCATTGATGCGAGAAAGCAAGGCGAAGCACGTCTCGATCGCGCCGAGGGCGAGCAAATACGGAAAGGCGAGAGTCAGCGCGAAACGCATCGTGGCGGTGAGCAGCGCGCTGACGGCCGGCCATGCTTTCAACCCCGGCGGCGTCAGCGCGTCGAGTACGGGCCATACGGCGTAGCTTGACCAAACGATCTCGAGCAAAGCGTGCAGCCCGCCCGTATACATGAGGAAGACGATGAGCGCCTGCTGGAACATCGCGCCAAGGAGGGAGGCGTCGACGGAGGCGGCCGGGTCGAGCGCCTGTGGGTTGCCGCCGCGTTGGTAGTCGAGATACGTGCCGGCTGCCTCGATCGCCCAAAATGGTGCGGCGATGAGCGCGCCAAGGACGATCCCGATTGCCGCTTCCTTGGCAGCCGAACCGAGCCACTCGGCAAGCGGCAGCGGCGCGGCGAGGAGCGCCGCGGCGACGGGCGGCGTTGCGGGCAACGCCAAGGCGAGCATCAGCACGGTGCGCCCTGCGGCGCCGAGCGCATGACCTGCAAACGCCGGAACGAACAGGACCGTAGGCGCCCAGCGCAAGGCGCACAGCGATAGCGCCGCGGCGAACGGCAACGCGAGTTCGATCGGACCTGTGGCCATGGCAACCCCTGTCAAGCGCGCGGAACGCTGGCGAGTTCGAAGACGCGATCGACCATGTGCGCGAGTTCGGCGGCGACGCCGTGGCCCGCGACGGCGATCGCCGCGCCCACGACGACCAGCTTGATCGCGAATGGCAGCGTTTGATCTTGGATTTGAAACGCCGACAAGACGAGCGAAATGACGATGCCGGCGCCCGCGGCGACGAGCGCGAGCGCGACGGAAGCCTTGAACGCGAAAAGCAGCGCGTGTTGGAACAAGACAAGCGACTCGGTCATGGCGTCATCCGTGATACGAGAGAACCAGCGCTTGCAGCAGTCTTCCCCATCCGTCGGCAGCGACGAACAGCATGAGTTTGACCGGCAATGCCACGATCATCGGCGGGACCATTTGCATACCCATGGCGAGCAGTACGTTCGATACGAGCATGTCGATCGCGACGAATGGGATGAACAGCAAGAGCCCGATTTCGAACGCGGCCTGCAATTCGGAGACGACGAACGCCGGGATCGCGATGCTCCAATCGTCGGCGGCGGCGGACTGGCTCGCCGTGTCGGGCCACGTCGCTTTCGCCAATTCGAGAAATCGCTGCCGCTCGCTTTCGCTGCCGTGGCGCAGGACGAACTGTTTCAGCGGTTCGACTACCGAGAGGGCGGCTTCGATCTGCGAGGCGCCCGATTCCTGCGCGACCGTCACCGTGCGGGCTCGATCGAGACAGGCGGTAAGCGTTGGGGACATGACGAACAGGGTCGCGACGAGTGCGATGGCGTTCAGGGCGAGCGTGGTCGGCGCCTGCTGAACCCCGAGCGCGTTGCGTACGAGCACCAGCACGACCGATACCTTGAGATAGGACGTCGTGGCAATCGCCACGAGCGGCAGCAGGGAAAGCAAGCCCAGCAGCGCCAGCAACGCGAACGGGTGTTGCTCGAGCGTCATGGCGTGAACGGCTTCGCGCTGCCCTGCGGCCACTGCGTGATTTCGACGGCAAGTCGGCCGTCCAGATCGACGAGTTCGCCCATGCCGACCGGAACGCCGTTGGCGTCGATTTTCACGTTGGGGGGAAGGCCTTGCGTTAGCTCGATTAGCGAGCCTGGGCCGAGCGCGGCGATGTCGCCGACCGTCAGCGATAGGGCGCCGAGCGAGAAGGTGAGACGCACGGGAATGCCGGTTGTATCGATCGGCGGGCCGTCGGGGTGCGCCTGGGCGTCGAGACCTTCGGGTGGGGAAGTGATGTGTTCGGACATATCTTCAACCTCGAAACATTGATGCGTGGTCAGCCAGCGAATGCGAAGACGTCGGGACGCGAGGCGTATGACGGTGCGGCCCGTTACGTCGCATGCCGCCGTGCCTGGGCAGACGATGTCTCCGCGCTCGAGCCTGCTGTATTCGGCGAAGGGCAATGTCGTGTTGCCGACCGTTAGTGGGACCGGCGCTTTGAGCGTCGCGGTCCACGCCGGGAGTGAGCGCGGCGCTTCGACGCAGGTCCATGGAGCGCTGCCAAGCAGCGCGTCGATGCCGTCCGCCGGCATGGCCCAACGCATCGATACGCGGATAGATGGCAGGGCAAGCCGAAGGTGCAGGGCGATGAGCGGCGTTCGATCCGACGTCGAGGTCGGTGCATGGCACACCACGGGATCGCCCAGCGCGGCATGCAGGGAGGGTGCGAGCGCGGCGAACGCGTAGCGTGCAAGCGCGCTATGCGAGTCCGACGTAGGTGAGGCGTCGATGTCGATCCCGGTGCAGGCCAGCAGCAGCGGACCGTAGTCGAATGCCATTGCCGGGCCGAATCGAGTCGATAGCGGTAAGGGCCGCGTCAGATCGCCGGGCGGCGCTTCGTCCGTGCGCAAGCGCAGTTCCGCTACGCTGCCATCCGGCAGGAGGCACTGGGCGCGATACGGGCGGGCCAGCCGATGACGCACATTCTCTGTCGCCGAAATGCGGCGCAAGATCACCGGCAAGGCGTTGCGTTCTGCCTGAACGTGCTTGGGTTTCATGTCGATGCGCGGGTCGACACTTCGACTGAAGCGGGACAGCCGAACGCGTGCGCGAGGCGGTGCTCGAGCATGCCGCGCTTGGCGGCGAGCCAGAAGTAGGCCGAGCGCGCATCGCAATGAATTCGGACCGCGATATGCGATGTGTCGTGATGAACGACCATCTCGAAGCGGCCGAATCCGGGCAGGGTCAGCGACGCGACGAGTCCTTGCGTTTCGGCGTTACATGTCGATCGAATGGCCGCCTCGAGCTGGAGCTCGTGCGATGTCAAGCGCGCGTGGCTGCGCAGCGGCCAGTCAGTGTCGTGTGACGCGTCGTCGGCTGCGCTTTCCAATACGTTAGCCGCGTACGGCTCGGGATTGGAAGGCAGGCCCCGATACGCGAGGGCGGCGCCTATGTATGTCATGCGTGGTCGGTCGCCTGTTCGAGCCGTTGCCGCCAGCGCTGCAACGTTTCGTTGCGGCAATTGACCTCGCGACACGCGCGTCTAGTCGCTTCGAGGTGCGTTCTTGCCTGTTCGAAGCATCGTGCGTGTTCGCGAATTTTTCTCGCTTCCGTGGCCAGCAACGAGTGGCGGCACGCTTGTGCCGCGCGTGCATCGAGAACGTGACGGGCCAGTACGCCGGAATTCGCTCTGCCGCCACGCCAAGCCGTCTCGTGCGCGGCGGCTTGCGCGCGCAATCGTGCAACGTTGCGCTCGGCCTCGCGCAGCCGATCGAGCGCCTCATTGGCCTGGCGCTCAGCCTGAACGAGGGCCTGCGCGGCAGTGCGCATTCGTATAACCGATAGGCGGGTTATCGCCCGAACCGCGCGAGGCGGAACCGGTGCCGGCGGCGCTTCTGCATGGGGGAGACGGCGTGCGCCCCGGGCATCATGCGCCGCGGACGGCAGCGTGCAAATGTTCAAGCGTGTGCTCCCAGACGGCAGGGGTGAGAATGTCTTGTCGAACCAGGTCGAGCAGACCGGGATGACGCTCGATCGCGTCGTCGGCCGCTGCGTCCTGTCCGGGCTTATATTCTCCAAGCGAAATCAGCCACTCGAGTTCGGCGTAGTGTGAGATCAAGCCGCGGGCTCGCTCCGCATCGGCGCGATGCGGAGCGCTCACTATCGCCGGCATGAGACGGCTGAGGCTCGCGGCGACGTCGATCGCCGGGAAATGGCCTCGTTCGGCTAGCTTGCGCGACAGCACGATATGCGCGTCGAGCAGCGAGCGCGCTTCGTCCGCGATCGGATCGGCGTGTTCGCTTTCGGTCAAGACCGTGTAGATGCCGGTGATCGTCCCCTCTCGGCGCGGTCCCGCGCGCTCGATCAGGCGCGGCAGCATTGCATAGGTCGATGGCGGATAGCCGAGGCGGCCCGGCGGCTCGTTCGAAGCCAAACCGATCTCGCGTTGAGCGCGCGCCGTGCGAGTGAGCGAATCGACGAGCAGCAGGACATGCTTGCCGCCGTCGCAGAAGCCCTCGGCGATGGCTGTGGCGGTGAAAGCGGCGCGCGTGCGTTCCATCGGCGTTGCGTCGGAGCTCGCGCATACGACGACGGCGCGGCGCGCGAGCGGTGGGTCGAGTTCGCGTTGCAAAAAGGCGTTCAACTCGCGCCCGCGCTCTCCCACCAGCGCGAATACGATGACGTCGGCCGAGATACCGCGCGCGAGCGCTCCCAGCAAGGTAGTCTTCCCGCAACCTGGGCCGGCGAACAGGCCGACGCGCTGACCGCATGCGAGCGTCAGCAGGGCGTCGATGGCGCGAACCCCCGTAATCATCCGCTCATGAGAGACAGGGCGCTCGGTGGGGCAAGGGGCTGCCCCAAGTACGCGACGAACGACGGAGCCTTGATCGGAGGCGGGAGTCGTCGAACCTAAGGGGCGGCCGAAGCCGTCGAGGATTCGGCCGAGCAGATGCGGCCCGACGTTCACGCAGTGGGGCGTGCCGAGGCTGCGAATCGGCGATCGCGGGCCGAGGCCATCCATGGGGCCGAGCGGCGCAAGCAGTGCACGTTGCGCCTCGAAGCCGATCACTTCGGCCAATATGGGGGGCTCGTCGCCCCGCACGCCGTGCAGCTCGCACAAATGGCCGACCGCACACCGCGGGAGCGTGGCGACGATTAGCGTCGCGCTAACCTGTTCGACACGCCCTACGCATTGCACAGCGGACAGCTGGGCGCGCGCGAGCCGATCTTCCGTGCGGCGCGCCCAGGCCGACAGGCGAGCGTGCACGTCCGCGGACGCTTGCGGTTTGGCATGAACGCCCAGGAATTTCACCACCTCACCTCCGCGGCGTGCGGGCCGGAGAAAACGGCGCGCCCTGACTCGATGCGTACGAGCGTGAACGCTTTCCAGCGACTCCCAGGAACGAGTACGCGGCCGTCTTCCGTGACGAGAAAACCGTAAGGGCCGCCCTTGACGCTTCGGATTGCAAAGGGTGGATGAGTGACCACGTCGCTCGGGTACGCTAGCCCCTCGGCGACACGTACCGGCTTCAATGCGGATGCCTGCTTTGCCCGCGGTTCCAGTGGAGCGGCCGGTGCGGCGACGCCTACCGTAGACGGCTTCGCGGCGGACAGGCGCGACGCGGTGGTAGGCACTGTGCGCGTGGCCACCATGGCGAGAGCGGCGACCAGGCCGGCGGCGGCGATCGCGACGGTGGCCGCAAGGATTAGCTTTATTCGCGTGGATCCGCGTAGTGCGGCGGCCGAAGGCTGGAACGGCGGCGCGGGTTCGACAGGCCAGGGCGAGCCCTCGTCATCGCTGCCTAGCAAGACCGGCCCCGCGAACCAGCGCGCGCCATCGATCAACGGGATGTCGTTGCGCGGGGGCGCGGCTTCGGCCGCCGACCCGTGACGTGCTTGCGGCGCACCGCCCGGACGATACCGCCAATGGGATGCCTCGTCGCGCGCGAGGGCGCCCGCATACTCCGGCATGCCAGGATCGAGAAGGACGATGTCGTTGTCGGCCCCGCTGCCGATCCGTATCGCGTCGCCTTCGAGCGGCAGCGCTGCCCCGCGATGCAGGCCCGTGAGGATGCGAAGTTCGAGCATGGAGCGTGCGCGACTCTCTTTTATAGCGCTTTTGCGCGGATGAAAATCGCTCGCTGCTCGGCGCGCGCGGTGGCGACCGGGTAGCTCGCAATCAAGCGCGGCGGCGCGCCGCTGTCTACCGTGACAGCGGTGTCGAGCTTGACGCCGCTCGA